>NZ_KV827743.1:0-244394 GCF_001836185.1 Corynebacterium sp. HMSC036D03 | reverse complement strand
CTAGAACACCACCGTTCTAGAACCTCTCCCTTTTTTGTGTTTTCACCACACCTGGCAAACAAACCCCAACAGTTCAAAAAGCACTCAACCACCCGGGTTGGCACCGCACCTGCATTCGAACCAACCAACAGGCCCACAACGCCCGGTTTCGGCGGCTTCGATGGGTCGAATGCAGCTTTGTTCACCACATGAACTATCCCAGGCAACTGCGGTGTTCATTATCGCGTGGTTTATGGACTATACGGATCAGCCTTCTAAATTGTCACTGTGCCTAAAAACAGAGTGAATTAGAGATTGGTTCCGCGCGGATGAAGAGTTGGGACCTGCATTCAAACCATCGAGAAGCGTTGCGGCCGCTAGATTTCATGGCGTCGATGGTTCGAATGCAGGTTCTGTCCGCTTCTGAGTTTAAATGCGGCTTTCGATGGTTGATTAGGATAGGGCCCCGCTTGGTTAATGCCGATGAGATCTTTCCCCAAGGCCGCTAACTCCGGAGAAGCTGAATACATCATCTTTCGTTGCCTTGTTCTGACGGCGCTTGAGCAATCAACCTGGTTGTTATCGGCCTTGGATCAGGGAATCCATGGCTGGAGGTCTTGTGATCGCAGGGGTATTTGCGGCGTCAATTATTCACTCAAGCCACACCGGTTTTCCAATAGTGCTCCTGTTTGTACACCGATTTTCCCGTTTCCCTTAGGAATGCTCAATCCCTGCGTTTTTGAATGGCGTTTAGATCGCTTTATTCGTTGTTCAGCTAGTCGAGACGTTTTCCGTGAGTAGTCCCATTTTGAGCCGGTGGGTAATTGCGTCTATTTGTTTGCATAGCTGTGCAATTGGTGCTTGTCCGTCTCGTGAATGTGCAGGTAGAGACAGTTTCACTGATAGCGGCGCGCCGCCGGACTGATTTATTGCCCGTGGGCGACGGTGTCGGTGACTGTTCCAATTCGCCGTCCTTAGTCTCGGCTTAAAGCACAGTGTCGAAACGCTTCTTATGGATGGATCGCATGAAAGTAGACATTTCGCCGTCGATTTCTCTATTGCGATTGCAGCCGTGGACCGGTTGGTCCTTGGGTAGTGGCGACGAGTGGGGTACGGAGTTGCTATGGGGCTTACGGTGCCGGTGTAGTTTCGGGGAATCGCAACCTCACCGAGGTAAGTCGCCCTTTCAAGTTTTGTCGTTTCGTTTGCGTCGCGGCGGCTCCGACTTCATCGTCTGCGGAGCGTTGAGTCTTAGTCGTTCGGGGTGACCTTATGCTGCGGGCTATAACTCTAAGTCTGCGGCTTGTACGTGGTTGCTGTAACGGGTCGTGCCTGTTTGGTGGTTTGCTCGCGCCAGGGTTATTGCTTTCTGGTCGGGTCCAGGGCACGATAGCTTGAGCATGAATGCTCTAATGCGCGCTGCATTTTAATGTGGGCGAGGCACGGCTTTTGAAAGTTTGGAATGCGGGTCGGCTGTTTTTATTTCTTTTCGGTTTAGTGGGTTGGGTAAAAGATGAGTTTGTAGACGCTCGTAATTTTCCTGGTGAAAAGTTCGATGGGATCGACGTACGAATTACAACATTTATGGGTGAAGGAAATTATGGGCGACTAGTGGCAAGTTTGAGGAGAACTCGCGAGGTTTGCCAGAAAGTGGATCGGTGAATGCGATGTGCGTTGCGGTGAGATGCATTGGGACGCGCATGTCCTCCGCGTCGGCGGGATAGATGACGGGGTACACGGGGTCGCCGAGAATGGGTACGCCGGCTTGCCACATGTGGAGCCTTAGCTGATGGGTCTTACCCGTCTTCGGCTTGAGCGTGTAGCGGGCGAGCGGGGGTTGCTTGCCATGAATATTTTCGTAACCGGTGTTGTCCACAGCGGTCACGTCGGCGAGGATGGTGATCGCGTTTACGGGGCCGTCCACAATGCGCCCTTGGATTTCGCCAGGGGTCTTTTCGATGCGTGACTCCCACACGGTGCCCGCCGCGACGTCGGAAAGCGGGGCGATAGCCTCGTAAGTCTTTTGCACACGCCTTTCCGCAAATAGTGTCTGGTAGGCGCCGCGTACGTCCTTCGTCTTTGTAAATACCAAGATTCCGGAAGTAAGTCGGTCGAGGCGATGCGCGGGTGTGAGTTCGTCGATTCCGGTCTTGCGGCGCATCTGAACAGTGGCCGTCTGGACGATGTGCTTTGCGCGCGGCATCGTTGCCATAAATGGCGGCTTGTCTATTACGAGCAGGTGCTCGTCCTCATAGATGATCGGGATGTCATAGGGCACCGGTGTTTCGGGCGCCGGCATGCGGTAGAAGAACACGTCAGTGTCGGTGCTGAGCAGTGTATCCGAGCGCAGGACCGTTTGGTCGCGCAGAACCACCTCATTGTTGTCGAAGCGCGCCTGGAGCGCCGCGGCGTCGTCAAGCGGACTGCGATGGCGCTGTGCTGTAATCACTTCTTCCAAAAATGCCCAGGCTGTAATTGGGCCGGCCGGTACGCGCACCCTGGTCGGATTCAGACCATCTTTAATTGGCAATGGGCTGAACCCCTTGCGCATATGCACTAGTCTGTTTCCCATGGATTTTGACTCTCTTCTCGCACCGGTAATTGAATTCTTCTCTAACGGCATTGGCGCCGTAATCGCACAGATTGCGGAGTTCTTGTACTCCGTATTTTTCCCAGCTAATGCAGGCGCTGCAACTACTGCGGAGATTGGTTAGTACGTACTAGACTGAGGGTATAACCAGCTGAAAGGAAAACATCATGGCCAAGGAAGACATTGTTGTTGTTGCCGTAGACGGTTCGGAAGCCTCCAAGAACGCTGTTCGTTGGGCTGCTAACACCGCAACCAAGCGCGGCATTCCGCTGCGCATTGCCTCCAGCTACACCATGCCGCAATTCCTGTACGCAGAGGGCATGGTCCCTCCGAAGGAACTCTTCGATGATCTGCAGGCAGAAACTCTGGAGAAGATCGAAGAAGGCCGCGCCATCGCTCATGAGGTTTCGCCGGATCTGAAGATCGGCCACACGGTGGCTGAAGGCTCCCCGATTGACATGCTGCTGGAAATGTCCAAGGACGTCACGATGATTGTCATGGGCTCCCGCGGTATGGGTGGTCTCTCCGGCATGGTGATGGGTTCCGTTTCCGCTTCCGTGGTTTCCCACGCTGCCTGCCCGGTTGTTGTGGTTCGTGATAACAACAACGTCACCGAGCTGAACAAGTACGGTCCGGTTGTTGTTGGTGTCGATGGTTCTGAGGTTTCCCAGAAGGCTACCGCTTATGCCTTCAAGGAAGCAGATGCCCGTGGCGCCGAGCTCATCGCGGTTCACACTTGGATGGACATGCAGGTTCAGGCTTCCCTCGCTGGCCTCTCCGCCGCACAGGCTGAGTGGGCAGACGTGGAGAAGGAGCAGGCAGAGCTGCTCAGCGAGCGCATTGCTTCCCTTCAAGAGGAGTACTCAGGCGTTCAGGTCAAGAAGGTTATTGCTCGTGACCGTCCGGTCCGCGCACTTACCGACGCCGCTGATGGCGCCCAGCTGCTCGTCGTTGGCTCCCACGGCCGCGGCGGATTCAAGGGCATGCTTCTTGGCTCCACCTCCCGCGCACTCTTGCAGTCGGCACCATGCCCGATGATGGTTGTGCGTCCGGACTCCGGAGAATAGAGCGCTAGTTTCTGGGGGTTCCCTGGCAATTAACTAACGATTCATCAACGCTTCGAGGGACGACCTGCGGAAACGCAGATCGTCCCTTTTGTGTTTATATTTTTTGCTGGCACCATAGTGCTTGTAGCTGAAAGAACTAATAAAAGGAGATAGCTATGGGCATGGGCCTAGGATTTTTCGGATCGATCATCGTCGGCATTATCGCTGGCTGGTTGGCAGAGAAGATTATGAAGCGTGATCACGGCCTTCTGACCAACCTGATCGTCGGTGTACTTGGCGGCCTCTTGGGCGCAGGCATTATGTCCTTTGTTGGTTTTGACTCCCCGAATCGATGGATCATGATGATCGTCGTCGCCACCTTGGGCGCTTGTTTGCTTCTGTGGATTGTCGGCCTGGTTACCAAGAAGTCTCCCAAGTAAACAGGGTTAATTAGCGTACATACCGGTTTGTCTATATTGTATAGATGAACCGGTTTTGTCGTTTTAGGAGAGGATATGCCAGAAAAGAAATCGCGCAGGAACCGTCCGAGTCCGCGCAGCCGACTCCTTGAGTCCGCAACCAATCTTTTCACCACCGAGGGCATTCGCGTCATCGGTATTGACCGCATTCTCCGCGAGGCGGATGTGGCCAAGGCATCCCTTTATTCCCTCTTTGGCTCTAAAGACGCCCTCGTCATTGCATATGTGGAGTCGCTTGATGAAAAGTATCGGGCCGATTGGGAAGCCCGTACCGCAAACATGACCGATCCGCACCAGAAGGTGCTGGCCTTCTTCGATAAAGCAATCGAGGAACAGCCAGGAATCGAATTCCGCGGCTCCCACTTCTTAAACGCGGCGGGCGAATATCCACGCCCTGAAACCGATGCTGAACGCGGCATCGTGGCAGCCTGCGTAGAGCACCGCACCTGGGTGCACAACACCATGACTGCGCTGCTTACCGCAAAGAACGGCTATCCTTCTGCCACGCAGGCAAGCCAGCTGCTCATCTTCCTGGACGGCGGCATGGCAGGCGCGCGCCTTACCCGTGAGCTTTCACCGCTGAAGACCGCGCGCGAACTGGCTATTCAGCTTCTTTCTGCGCCTCCTGCTGACTATTCGATCTAAGCTGCTTGCGAGCCTGCGCTACGATGCGCATGTTTTCCTTGCGCTTCGCCTTAGCCTGTTCCTTTGCCTCCTTGCCGGAACGGGCTTTCTTTTTGCGCTTTTCTTCCTTGGAACGCCAGCGGCCGATGGTCTCACGGCGGAAGGCATGGACTTCCTCTGGTAGCGGGTAACGGCGGCGCAGGATTAGCTCATAAACCACTGTCTGGATGAGCGTGTAAAGATACGTCCAGCCCCAGTAGTAAATGATTGCCACCGGGATAGGTGCGTTCATTGCGGTGTTCCACAGCAGCCACGGCACCAAGAAGATGAGCAGGACCGTAAACCAGAGCATGCGGCGGTTGAACTTCTTATCAAACTGCGTGGTCAGATAAGAGCGGTAAAGCGTGATGACCATGTTCAGAACGGTGAACAAAAGCGCTAGCACCAAGATGGGAATCACAAGATCCTTGTGCTCACGGGCGAAATCCGTAATCGGTACTCCGTTGAGCAAGGTGGTGCGGAATGCCGCGACGTCTGCGGGATTTAAAAGGCCCACATGGTCGCTGTTGCCCTCGCGGGAGGCGCGCAAAACCACCTGGTAGAGGCCCAAGAACATCGGCATGATGATGAAGATGGGCAGGCAGCCTACCGCCGGGTTGAATTTGAATCGCTCACGCAGTTCCTTTTGCGCGGTGAGGATCTCCATCGCCTCTTCCACCGTGGTTGCCTCTTTGAGGCGGGCATTGAGAGCGACCTGCTCTGGGCGCATGAGCGCGCCAATGCGCCCCGACTTCACCGAAAGCCAATTCAGCGGTGCGATAAAGCTGCGGATTGTGATCACAAGGAAGACGATTGCCACCAACCACGCCAGCGAGCTATCGAGGAATTGGGCGAAAAGTATGTGCCACAACTTCATGATTCCGGAGACCGGGTACATGAATATTTCGAGCATGTTAATCCTTCACGAGGCGCGGATAGGGCTTTCTGTACTGTACAGCGATTAAGTTTAAATTATGAGCAAAAATAGAGTGAGCACCGTCATCGGTGAGCTATTGCTGACCAGTGGCGTCATCTTGCTTCTCTTTGCCTTCTATGAGGCCTACTGGACCAACCTTGAGTCTGACCGTCTGCAGGAAAAGGCGAGCGAAAACTTGGAAACTCAGTGGCATAACCCCCGCGGAAAACTCCACCCCAAGCTGGGTGAGGCCTTTGCCCGGATGTATATTCCGACGTTCGGCTCGGATTTCCAATTCGCCATCATTGAAGGCACGCAGGAAGAGGATCTACTGCGCGGTCCAGGTCGCTACACCGATAGTCAGATGCCGGGGGAACTCGGAAACTTCGCCGTCGCCGGCCACCGCGTGGGCAAGGGTGCCCCATTTAATGACTTGGCTAATCTTGAGACCTGCGATGCCATCGTGGTCGAAACCCAGTCGGAGTGGATAACCTACCGCGTGTTGCCAATCGACGGCGCGCCAGCTGATTGCTTTAGCCCTGAACAGAAGGCTAAGCCTGAGTACCAAGGTCTGAGCGGTCGGCATATCACGCTGCCTGGCGATGTCGGGGTTATCGCCCCTGTCCCGGGCTGGGATACCCCGGTCGAGCAGGCGTCGGAAGCCTTGCTCACCCTAACCACCTGCCACCCGCAGTTTTCGAATGCGGAGCGCATGATTGTCCATGCCATGGAAGTCGCACATGAACCGAAGGTAGAGGGCAAGACCCCTGCCGTACTGGAGGAGAGCTAGATGTATCGCGCACTATGGAATCTTTTGCCAGGGCCTACCGCCGTCAAAGTGGTGTTGGTGCTCGCGATTGCGGTTGGCGTATTTTTTCTCCTGATGGAGGTTATTTTCCCGTGGGTTTCGACGATAATGCCGTATAACGACGTGGCGGTTTAAAGGCCCAAGTTCTTAATCGCCTCTTGGGCGATGAGCTCAGCCTTCAAGGTTTGGAGCTGATTCGACCACACCAGCACGGCCTTGTTGTCCTTTTGCACGGCGTATACGGAATACGCTTCGTCGAAGACGCCGCGGCCGCCGGACCAGCCTGCGAACTCGGCTAGTTCCGTGGAATCGACCGGGGCGGCCCAATCCACCACGGCACGGGCCTGTTCAACGTCCGGCATCTCGCGGACTACGACCGTGGCCTGCGGGTCTTCCGGATAGGACCAGAAGATGCACGCGGGGGTGCTAAAGCGCTTGTCGACGGCCGTGCGGGTCATCCTCTGCCCATTCGTATCAGCTACCCACTGGGTATCGAGATAGGGGCAGGCTTCTTCGGCATTCGGCTCGGCGGTGGCATCGACGGGCAGGCCGTCTCCTGGAGCCGCGGAAGACGGCGCGGCGTCGTGAGGCGCGGGTGCGGAGTCGGTGGATGCGGTCTCCTGGGAGCTGCAGGCGCCGAGGGCGAGCGTGACGGCCAGAAGGCCGGACAGTAGGCTTTTGCGCATGATGTCCACAATAGACCAGCGTTCCTCAGAGACTGAGGCTTTGCGCAATGGCATTCATATCCTTACCGCGACCTTGCTCGTGGTGGCCATCTTCAGCACGGTGCGCCTGCCGTTGTGGCAGGCCGTGATTAACCTGTTGCTGCTGACGGCGTTTGCGGCAATTTACTTCGCAGGCTCGGTCTTTTTGGAGCAATGGCCAAAGGGCGTGCGATACCTATGGCTGGTGATTCTATCCGTCGTGTGGATGGCAGACATGTTCGTCGCTCCCGTTGCGATTTACCTGGTCTTCGCGCTGTTCTTTTTGTATCTCTACGTACTGGACCTGTACGTGGGCATAGTCTGCGTCATTGCGGCGACGGCGATTTCGGTGATCATGCAGATCCCGGGTGGGTTGACCTTCGGCGGTGTCATGGGACCTGCGGTCTCTGCGCTAGTGACGGTGGCTATCTACTACGCATTCCGAGCCTTGTCCCTGATGAATCGCGAGCTCATCGAGACGCGTTCGCAGCTGGCGGAATCGGAACGTGAAAGCGGCATGATCGCAGAGCGCCAGCGCATCGCGCACGAGATTCATGACACCCTGGCTCAGGGGCTTTCCTCCATCCAGATGCTGCTGCATGCAGCAGATCGGGACTTGGGGAAGGAAGACATCAAGCGAGCCCAGGAGCGCATCGAACTCGCGCGGCGAACTGCGGCCGATAACCTGCACGAAGCCCGCGCCATGATTGCGGCGCTCCAACCACCCGCGCTGGCGGAGGCTTCACTGGAGGCGGCGCTTAACCGCATGGCTGAGAACTTCGCGGCCACTAGCGGCGTGAACGTCGAGGTGGAGGCAGAAGGTGAAGAAGTTAAGCTGCCGATGAAGGTAGAGGCGGCGCTTTTGCGTATCGCGCAGGGCGCGGTGGGCAACGTCGTCAAGCATGCGGGTGCCACCCGCGCGCGCATCACCGTGACTTATGCCCCGGACGAGGTGCGTGTCGACGTCGTGGATAACGGGCATGGCTTTGACGTAGCGGAGGTGCAGGACCAGCCCGCGGGCCTGGGGCATATTGGGCTCAGCGCTATGAGCCGGCGCGCGGAGGAGCTCGGCGGTGAGGTCGTGGTGGAGTCAACACCAGGTTCCGGTACTGCGGTGTCAGTTAGTATGCCCTTGGGCGGCACGGTAGATTAAACTTTTGGATGATTGTCTCGACCACTTTAGGAGGAAGCGCGCGTGATTAGGGTCTTGTTGGCCGATGACCACGAGATCGTTCGCCTCGGGCTGCGATCCGTACTCGAAGGCGCTGAAGACATCGAGGTTGTAGGCGAGGTGGCAACTGCGGAGGCCGCGGTGTCCGCGGCACAGGCCGGCGGAATCGATGTCATCTTGATGGACTTGCGCTTCGGCGCCGGTGTGGAAGGCACGCGCGTGATGGGCGGTGCTGAGGCAACCGCAGCTATTCGCTCCTCCATGGCGCATCCGCCGAAGGTTCTCGTGGTGACTAACTATGACACCGACGCCGATATTCTCGGCGCCATTGAGGCTGGCGCAGTGGGCTACCTGCTCAAGGACGCTCCGCCGAACGAGCTGCTCGCTGCCGTGCATTCCGCCGCAGATGGTGACTCGGCGCTTTCGCCGATCGTGGCAGATCGTTTGATGACCCGCGTGCGCACTCCGCGCACCTCGTTGACCCCGCGAGAGCTAGAGGTCCTCAAGCTGGTGGCTGCCGGCGCTTCCAACCGTGAGATCGGCCAAGACCTCATGCTGTCTGAGGCAACCGTGAAGTCCCACCTGGTGCACATCTACGACAAGCTGGGCGTGCGCTCGCGTACCTCCGCTGTGGCGGCTGCTCGCGAGCAGGGCGTGCTGTAGAGCTTTCTCGGCCCTACCGCCCTTTTTAAGGTTCTTAATAGGGGTCCAAAACTTGGTTGAGCCCTAATAAAAAATAAAAAAGGCGGCGTGGAGAACTGCTCTGCTGGTCGACCTTATGCGGACAGGCGCTGCTGGATTTCAGCGGTGATGTTGTCAATCTCCGCGTTGATGGTCTTGTGCACGCGGCGACGCTGCTGGTCGGTCATGTACTCGGCGTTATCGATGGAAGAGTCAACCTCGTTGAGGCGCTCCTTCACGTCACGCTTGAAGCCGGCCGGGAGGTCAGAATCCTTGAGGGTGTTGCGGATGCCTGCGGTGCGAGCCTTTAAGGAAGCACCGTGGCCGGAGAATGCCGCCATCTGATCGGTGGTCAGGCCGGCCTTCTTAGCGCGTTTGGTCTCAAGCTGGCCCTGTGCCGCAACGATGCCACGGTAAACGAGCGGCAGCAGCAGTGGGGCAGCGGTGCGCAGAGCGCCGGCGTAACGTTTGACATTGTCCTTGTTAAGGCGGCCGTGCTTGAGCTTATCGAGCTCGAGCTGTGCCAGCTTCTTTTCGTGCTTGCGGCGCTTCTTAAGTCCCTTCTCCTCGGACTTGATAAGCGCCTTTTCCTGCTTGGCCAGGATCTTCTGCTGACGCTTCTGGGCCTTGGATGCTTCCTTAACCTCTGCCTTGACGCGGGTCTTAGCGGCCTTGACCTCGGCGCGTGCTTCGCGGCGAGCCTTCCTAATCTTCTTCACGATGCTCATAAATTTTTCCTTTACTTAATTGTCTGGGTTCAACTTTACCTTGCTGTTCTATTAAGCTCACCCGTTGTGAAGGATGTGCTTGGTGCTGCGGACCTCGTGGGGTGCCGCTATAGGCTGGTGCAGCGGCGTGCCCATCCGGAGATCCAACCAACTGAGGCCTCCAAGGCCCGGGCCGAAAGGCACGTGGCCGCCGTAGAAGCCGCGATGGCGAACCTGCCGGTCAAGGCTCCCGGCCGCTTCCGGCGCATCGACTTGGAAGGTGATGAGTGGGAGCGTTCTATGGCCACGCTAGAAGCGTTGGCTTATGGATACACGCATATTACGGGAGCCATTTTCGCCACCGGCGAATGGAAGGTAGAAATAGACCTTCTGCTGCGTGAGGGGGAGGCCTATACGCCGATCATCGTCTCGAATCACCGCGTAGCGCGCCGTAACGAAAATGCGCGCACTCTGGCGGTGCCCACCCACAGGGTAGGCCTTAGTGAACCACTAGAGGTGCCTTATAAGCTGCGGCATCATTCCGTCGACGGCTATCGTCTGGCATTTGCCGCGCGTGCGCTGGAGGACCTTGATCTAAATTCGGGCCGGGGCGGAGCGATTGGCCAGGATCGCTCGCGGGTATTTTTCACCGACACCGCACGTTTCGACGTCGCGAGTGCGTTGGCGCAGCCTTTGCCCACGGGTCCACGCCGCGTCAAAGAGTGCGCAACCTGCCGTTTCTGGAAGCTGTGCGAGCCTGAGCTGCGCGCCCGCGACGACATTTCACTGTTCCTGCCGGGCGATCGCGCCAAGGCCTACCGTGAAAAGGGCATTGAGACGGTGCAAGCGCTTATCGACGCCCAGTTGGGCGAGCCCTCCCAGCTCGCCAAGGCCTGGCGCGTGGGCGAGCCACTTTTGCGCCGCGATGAAACTGCACAGAGCGCTCAGCCCGGACTCACCGTGCCACGTGCCGACGTCGAAGTCGATGTGGACATGGAGGCCTACCTGGACCAGGGCGCTTATCTCTGGGGTGCTTGGTATGAGGGTGAGTACCACGCCTTCGTGACCTGGGAACCGCTCGGCGGGCGCGCTGAGGCCGCTAACTTCGCGGAGTTCTGGGAGTGGCTGATGGGCTTGCGTGCCCAGGCGCATGCTGCGGGCAAGACCTTCGCGGCCTATTGCTATTCCGCGCACGGTGAGAACCACTGGATGCGCATGTCCGCCAAGCGTTTTGGCGCCCCACAGCTCGAAGAGGTCGAAGAGTTCATCGCCTCACCCGAGTGGGTTGACATGTTTGTCCACGTCAAGCGCAACTTTATGGGCCCCTATGGGCTCGGCCTTAAGACCGTGGCTCCCGTTGCCGGTTTTCAATGGCCCGAAGACTTCGACGGCGAGGAATCCGTCAACGCCCGCCGCGAAGCATTGGCAGGGGATATGGAAGTTCGCCAGCAAATCCTTGACTATAATTCTGGCGACGTGCAGGCCACCCGTGCCGTGCGCGACTTTATGAGTGCTGGCGCGCCGGGCGTGCCTGCGCTTTCTAGCATCTAGCCTTTGGGGCTTTATCTAATCTCTCTAGCATCCTCCGATCCTGGATACGCCGGAACCGCCGCTGTAAGCGACGAGTCTGCGTATTAGAACAGCAGCAGTGGTGCCAGGATGGCAGCGCCTATGCCCACTTGGTGCCACGGAATGGTGGTCTCCGGGGCAGGGCCCTCGGCTTTCTTCTGCAGCACTGCTTTCTGGGCTTTCACCGCGCGTACGATGAGCACCGGGTAAACCGCGAGGGAGCCGATGCACAAGAGGGCGGCGCACAGGGTGACCCAGACTGTCGTCGAGGACATCCAGATCGCCACGCCGCCGTTGATGAAAGTGGCGCGCAGCAGGCCTAAGCGGTTGAGTTCCTGCAGGCCCGAACGGGTGGCTGCCGGGCCGCCGCCCATGGTGATGGGAAGCAGGTAGCTCATCACGCCAAAGAGGAGCTGTGCGGCAAAGCCCACCACCAGTCCAAGCGTGGGAATGCCGGGCTCAGGGCTAAAGAAGTGTTGCACCGTGTAGTAGGTCAGCGCGCCTACCAGCCAGAAAGCGGAGCACAGAACGGAGATCGAAGGGTAGTTCACCCGCCCGCGCGGATCCTTAGCCACATTGAGCACGTTGGTGACCCATCCCTCAAGGCTTAAGACCCAACCCACGCAGTAGACCGCGAGCCCGAACTCCGGGTGGTTAACAATGGTGCCGACCAAGGTGATGACAACGCCGAGCGCCAACAAAAGGAAGCTTGGGCGCATACGCTTGTTGACGCCCTTGGTGCGCCAGATGGACGGGAACAAGATTGTCAGCGAGCCGGCCGCGGCCAAGCCCACGAAGCCGGCGACGTTGGCCGTGACGTGGGCGATGAGCAGCTGTGGGTGGGCAGGATGCACCGAAAGCAGCGCGCCCAAAGCAGCGCCCACCGCGAGGAAGAAGGCGGAGGCGACGTAGGCGGCAATGACGGGGCGGAAGCGTTTGCCCTTGCTTCCACGCCACTGGCCGGACAAGGAAACGCCATGCCAGGCAATCATCGCAGCAACTATCGTGGCGCCGACCTGGGTGAGTATCCAGTGCTGTGACCACGCATGCAGAAGCAATTGACCGATAAGCACCAGCACAATGCCCGCGTTGAGCACGTAGATGCGGGTGAGCTGGGCGGGCCGGGCGGAATCCGGCAGGCGGGTTTGCACAAACTTCTCAGAAAGGTGCTGGGACCACACCACGATGGAGTTGCTCAGAATGCCCAGCGTGAAGATGTGAATGAGCACCCAGCGCGCGTTCGGGATAAAAGTGTGGATAGCGCCTGCAACGATGAAGACCATCATCCAGATTGTCACGGGACGCGAGGCCCGGCGATGCCACGTGCGCGCTGACCATTTATCCATAAAACACGAGTTTATTCGTTTTTTCTCAAGGTCAAAGTCAGGCCTGTCAGTACCAGCGCCGCGCCGCCGTAACAGGCGATGAAGCCGGCCCAGGGCAGGGCGTCGAAAAGCAGGCCTGCCACCGCGCCCAGGACGGAAGAACCAAAGTAATAACAAAAGACGTACATGCTGGAGGCCTCCGCACGGTCATGGGTGGCCAGGTGGCCCACCCAGCCGGAAGCCGTGGAGTGCGCGGCAAAGAAACCGACCGTCAGCGCCACGATGCCCAGCAGAACTAGCGGAAGGGGGCCGGCGCAGGCAAAGATACCGAGCGCGAAAAGGAGGCAGGAAGAAAACAGTGTCTTTCCATGGCCGATCTGCTGTACCAGCCGGCCTGCGCGAGCCGAGGCCCACGTGCCGCTCAAGTAGAAGAGGAACACCGAACCCGCCAGCGCTGGCGCCAGGCCAAAGTGCTGGATGAGCCGGAATCCTAAGAAGTTGTACATCGAGACAAAGGTGCCCATCGCCAGAAATGCCACGAGGTATAGCTCCACCAGTTTGCGGTTGAGCAGATGGCCAAAGATGGCGCGTAGCTCGTTGCCAAAGCGCAGTTCCTTAGGGGTGAAGTTGCGCTGTGCAGGCAGCAACAAGATGCAAACGAGGGCGAAAAACAACGAGACGCAGGCTGAGCCGAACAACGCCCATCGCCAAGAGCTGAACTCCACGATGCTGGTGGGCACGAGACGGCCGGTTAGCCCGCCGATGGAGGTGCCGGCGATGTAGAGGCCCATCGCGCGGGCGAGATCGGTGGCAGAAAGCTCCTCAGATAGCCAGGCCATAGCCGTGGCTGGGGCGCCGGCAATCACCGCGCCCTGCAGGCCCCGCAAAGTAATGAGCAGTGCGGCGTTTGGGGCTAGCGGTACGACTAAGCCCAGCAACGTCGCGCCCACCGCCGAGACGATGAGCAGGCGGCCGCGTCCGAATCGCTCCGAAAGGATGGAAGCGGGAATCACGCATAGTGCCAGCGCGCCAGTGGCCGCTGACACCGTCAGGGCGGCCTGCGTGGAGCTGAGCCCCATCTGTTCCACCAGCGTGGGCAGTAGGGCTTGGGTGGTGTAGAGACAGGAAAAGATCGCCAGCCCCACGAAGAGCATTGCGAGCATGGCGCGCCGGGTTCTAGTCATATAAATAGCATGCGTGGCGGCAATGCATGTGTAAAATGTCTGAAAGTTAGAAACTTAATGCAGACGGCGCATATAGAAAAGTGGGTGCGGGAATGAACCTGGATGACGTTCGTGGCGTCGTCGCCGTTGCGGAGCTCGGGCAGGTGGGCGCCGCGGCCGATGAGCTAGGCATTTCCCAGTCTGCGCTCACCCGCCGAGTGCAACGCATGGAGCGCGCGCTGGGGGCAAGTCTTTTCAACCGCGTGGGGCGCAGGCTGGTGCTCAATACCCGCGGTGAGGCATTCGTAGTGCACGCACGGAAGATGCTCGCCGCCGAGCGCGCCGGGCGGGATATGGTGGCCCGGCTCATGGACCCGGAACGCGGCACGGTTCGCTTAGATTTCATGCATTCGCTGGGCACCTGGATGGTCCCTGACCTGGTCAAGGCTTATCGCGCACAGCATCCGAACGTGGATATTCGTCTGCATCAAGGCGCCGCGCAAGAGCTGGTTGGCCGCGTGCTCGCGGGCGAGTCTGACCTAGCGCTGGTGGGCCCGCGGCCTACTTTGCCCGAAGCGGCGGAGCCGGCAACTAGCGCACAGGTAGGTTGGCATCAGATCGAGAGGCAGCGGCTGGGGCTCGCCGTGCCCGAGGGGCACTGGGCCGCAGGCCGCGCGGAGGTAGGAATCGCCGAGTTCCGCGAGGAACCCTTCATCGGCATGCTTCCCGGGTATGGCACGCGCATGCTTCTCGACGCCCTGGCAGACAGTGCAGGCTTTAGCCCACGGTTGGTCTTTGAGTCGATGGAGCTAACCACTGTAGCAGGACTCGTTGCCGCCGGCCTGGGTAGCGCGCTTCTGCCCCTCGACGACCCCTACCTGCAGGTGGGGAACCTCGTTCCGCTGCAGCCGCCCGCCTACCGCGAGCTTGGCCTCGTCTGGCGGCAAGGAGATGAGGCTCCGCCGGTCGCGCAGTTCCGCGACTTCATCGTGGAAGGGGCCTGGGCTAAAGGCAGGGGCTAACAAGGGCTCGAGAAGTAGGTGAAAACAAAAAGAAAGCCGGCCTTCCTGCCAATCAAAGGCGGGTAAAGGCCGGCTCTAAGAGCGTGAATTAACGCTTACTTGGAAGCTGCAGCGAAGCGCTCAGCAACGTCATCCCAGTTGAATACGTTCCAGACTGCCTTGACGTAGTCAGCCTTCACGTTCTTGTACTGGAGGTAGAAAGCGTGCTCCCACATATCCAGCATGAGCAGCGGGGTGAAGTTGATGGAGGTGTTGCCCTGCTGATCGGTCAGCTGCTGAACGAGCAGGCGGCCAGCGATGTGGTCGTAACCAAGCACTGCCCAGCCGGAGCCCTGCAGGCCAAGAGCCGCAGCGTTGAAGGCCTTCTGGAAAGCCTCGAAGGAACCGAAGTCACGGTTGATAGCCTCTGCCAGCTCGCCGGTTGGCTCGCCGCCACCGTTAGGGCCAAGGTTCTTCCAGAAGATGGAGTGGTTGGTGTGGCCACCCAGGTTGAAAGCAAGGTTCTTGTACAGAGCGCGCAGGCGGTCAGCGTTGCCCTCACCCTTGATCTCAGCGTCGATAGCCTCGAGAGCAGCGTTTGCGCCAGCAACGTAGTTAGCGTGGTGCTTGGTGTGGTGCAGCTCCATGATCTCTGCGGAGATGTGTGGCTCGAGTGCGTCGTATGCGTAGTCGAGTTCTGGAAGTTCGTAGACAGCCATTGTTAATTCCTTTCTTTGGGTACGGTGCCCAATGATAGGAGCGCTGAAAGTATTCCGCCACAATTTTTCCACCCCGCGCTACACTCGTCCGCATCGAAGAGCAGGCCTTGGCCCTAAACGGTGGCCAAACGGCCCGAAGAAAATTCGTGAAAACCATCAAATAACCATCAAATTCAAAGTGAAACGAGGAAGAAAACATGTCGTGGTTGTTTAAACCAGAACCGAAAATCGTTAGCCGGGAAGATGCTCTGCCGGGGCGCGCGGAACCGATCTTGGAGCCGCAGCCGCACGCTGTGTTGGGCACGCCGATTACCGGCCCCTGGAAGGAGGGGCAGAAGTCTCTCGTGATCGGCATCGGCTGTTTCTGGGGTGCGGAGAAAATGTTCTGGGAAACCCCCGGTGTGGAGTCCACGTCCGTTGGCTATGCCGGCGGCACCACCCCAAACCCCACCTATTACGAGGTCTGCCGCGGGCTGACCAATCACGCGGAGGTCGTGCAGATTACCTATGACCCGCAGCAGGTAACCCTGAAAGAGCTCGTGGTCAAGGCCTTGGAGGCACACGATCCAACGCAGGGCTTCCGCCAGGGCAATGATGTGGGAACGCAGTACCGCTCGGCCTTTTATCCAGAGACCGAGGCCGAGCGCGTGGATATTCAGGGCATCGTTGGCTCTTACGCGGGCAAGCTTGCCGACGCCGGCTTTGGTGACACCACCACCGAAGTAGTCGTGCTATCTGAGACCGACGCAGGCGAGTATTACCTCGCCGAAGACGAGCACCAGCAGTACCTGCACAAAAACCCGCACGGCTACTGCCCGCATCATTCCACTGGCGTGAAGTGTGGCTAAGACCCAGCCATGCCGGGATAGAGCGAGAAGCGTTTCTTAGCTAAAAACGCTTTTTTACCTGGTGCCGGAAATCGGAAGGCTTGTTGAGCTGGTCGCGCTCGACGAAGGCGCGCATGCGCTCTGCCAGTTCTGGCGTTAGCTGCGTACGCGCCTGTGAGCCGAGCACGCTATCCCAGTACCAGAAGGTTTCCTCGAAGTAGTTATGCCCGTGCCCGCCGGGAACGTTGAGGGAGTTGAGCTGGTCCAAAGCAACCTGCCAGAAGGTGATAAACGGCACCCATGGCAGGCGCCTGAAGGTATCTGCGTACAGCGTCCTTGGGGTGGGTTCCTGGATCCAGTCAGGGCGCATGAAGATAAGGCGGCGATCCCACCATACGATGGCGTCCGAGGCGTGTTGGCCAAAGACCACGCGGGGGCGCTGCCAGCGTTGATAGTCGTTGCCGAAGGCATCGTGCTCCATATGAGCAGGTACGGAGGCAAACCTGACGTGCCGCCCGGCGTCGATAAGCGGTAGCCGCTCCAATGAACCGCGGTCGCGGGCGCGGGCCAAACGGCGGGTAAAAGCCGTCATCCGCGGCGGGCCGGTAAAGACCGCGCCGTCGCAAGCCGCCAGCAATTCCTCCAAGTCCCGATAGTTTTCAACGATGCCGTAGCAGCCCAAAGACTCCCCGGCGAAGTAAAGCTTCGGCCGGTTATCCTCCGGCATATCGTTGATGCGTGATTGCACCGCGGCGATGAGTTCGCGTGCAGCATTGATTGGTGCTTTGCGGTCCACGACGTAGCAAAAGACCGAAGGAAGATAGGAAAACTGCAGCGTCACGGTGGCGCAGTCGCCATGGGTTAAAAACTCATAGGCGGATACCGAATAGTTGTTGATCCAACCGGAACCTGCTGGCATCTCAATCACAATGGTGTCGCGGCGGAAGGCACCGGTGCGTTCCAGCTCGGCGAGCGCCTGTTGAGCGGCAGCGATGGGGCCGCGGCCTTGGACCAATCCAATGAAAATGCGGATCGGTTCGTGCGCATCAGAGCAGAGCATGACGTCCTTGATGTCGTGCGCGCGGGGGCCGCGATCCAAAAAGGCGCGGCCTTGTGAGCCCACGGCAGTCCATGGCTCCAGGGACCACGGGCTGCCGGAGCGCTCAGGCTCCCACGGCATCACAGAGCCGGGATAGACCAGCTTATTAAGCTGCAGCGCCTGCATCGAGGCGTCGTGGATGAAGCGCCGCCACAGCATGCGGTCACTAAACAAAGTCATGAGATAACCCACGGTTGATCCGGCCAACGGCCACGCCAGCCAGCGTGGCAGCCAGCGTTGGGCCTGGCGGGAGAGCTGGGTGACAGTGAGCTGAGCGGCCTCGCCGATGACGAGCAGGCTGCCATAACCTAGGATTCCGATGGCGATGCCGAGTGCTGCCGACTGGGGGCCGCGTTCGTTGTACTTGTTGACCAGCTTGGCCTGCTCGCTCTGATTACGCAGAGAGCGCACGCCCATCAAAAGAGTGACTGCGCCCAGTGCGAGGTGGGTGCGGCTGCGGGTGGTGGGGCCAACCCTGTCTTGCGGGCGCTTACCGATGTAGCGCAGCCCGCGTTTAGTGATAAACGCAGCGGTGGTTGCCGTGAAATGTCCGGCTGCCTGCCCGATGGCGACGTTGGCGGCCGTGACCCACCACGGGCGAGGAAGGAGCGAGGGTGAGACCGCCGCCCAGGTGGCAATCTCGGCGGCGAAGATGCCGGGCGCCATATTTTGTGGCAAACGTCTCCTGCCCGTCATGCGTACTCCAGGGGTAAGATCGCTTAGCACTTCCAGGCCGAAAACCGCAGCTGAAAGGGTATGTATGGCTGCGGTGCGGGCGAATTTGCGGGCGATATCACGCATGCGAACCATTCAACCAGCATCCTCACCCTCGTGCAGGGGATGTTTGATCGGGCATAAATGATGTGAAATCGGACAGTCCCTTGTGTGAGATCGGGCGTACAACAGGCGAAGTTGGGGGACTCGGGGCACAATAGGGCTCATGGGAAATCATGTAGGAAACAAAGTCGTACTCATCGGCGCAGGTGATGTTGGAGTTGCCTACGCATTCGCACTCGTTAACCAAGGAACCGTCGACCACCTGGCCATCATCGACATCGACGAGAAGAAGCTCGCCGGCAACGTGATGGACTTGAACCACGGCGTGGTCTGGGCGCCTTCGCGCACCCGCGTCACCAAGGGCACCTACGCGGATTGCGCTGATGCCGCAATGGTGGTCATTTGCGCCGGCGCCGCGCAGAAGCCGGGCGAAACCCGCCTGCAGCTGGTGGATAAGAACGTCAACATCATGAACTCGATCGTCTCCGACGTCATGGCCAACGGCTTCGATGGCATCTTCCTGGTTGCTTCCAATCCAGTGGACCTTTTGACCTACGCAGTGTGGAAGGCTTCCGGCCTGCCGCATGAGCGCGTCATCGGCTCCGGCACCATCCTGGACTCCGCGCGTTATCGCTACATGCTCTCGGAGATGGATGACATCGCTCCGACCTCCGTCCACGCCTACATCATCGGCGAGCACGGCGACTCTGAGCTCCCGGTTGTCTCTTCGGCCAATATCGGCGGTGTGTCCTTGTCCCACCGCTCCGAGGAGGACCCGGGCTACAACGAGCGCATCGAGAAGATCTTCGAAGATACTCGCGACGCTGCCTACACCATCATCGACGCCAAGGGTTCCACCTCTTACGGCATCGGCATGGGCCTGGCACGCATCACTCGTGCAGTCATCCAGAACCAGGCAGTTGTGCTTCCGGTTTCTGCGTACCTGCAGGGCCAGTACGGCGTTGAGGATGCCTACATCGGCACCCCAGCGGTGATCGACCGTTCCGGTATCAACAAGGTTGTTGAGCTGGCGCTCGACGAGCACGAGAAGGAGCGCTTCCGCGCTTCCTATGAAACGCTCAACAAGATCAAGACTGAGATCTTCGGATAGTGAAAATCGTCGCGCACAGGGGATACTCCGGTAAATATCCGGAATTGTCCCCTCTTGCATTTGCTAAGGCGCTGGAGCTGCCGATTCACGGCCTCGAGTGCGATATCCGCCTGTCCCGGGACGGCAAGGTGGTGGTCAACCATGACGCCACCCTTGACCGCACCGCGGGCCGCCCAGGCCGCATCGCGCAGATGGATTGGCAGGAGTTGCGCCAAGTCGGAATCGGCGGCGGCCAGCGCATGATGCTGCTCGATGAACTGCTGGAGATGCTGGGCGATAACCCGCATCACCTTTACATCGAAACCAAGCATCCCTCCGGCCAGGGCGATGTCCTTGAAGAACAGCTGGTGCTGCGCTTGCGCTACGCCGGGCTTCTCGACGATCCCCGCATCCACATGATTTCCTTTTCCCACAAAGCAGTCCGGCGCATGCAGTCTCTTGCCCCGCAGGTCGATCGCTTCTATCTACGTCGCGACTGGGAGCGGCACTTCCCTGATGTTTTGCTTTCCCGCCCAACGGGCCTGGGCATGTCGTTGTTGCGTGCCAAATTGCGCCCCGATGACATCGGGGCCTTTGGGCTTCCCACCTATCTGTGGACGGTGGATAAACCGGATGACATGAAATGGGCGTGGTCCAACGGAATAGACATTTTGGCCACGAATCAACCAGAAGTGGCCCTACACGCCATAGAGCTCTAGCCAGCAGGTAGATTGGTGAACATGGCCAAGAAGAAAAAGAACAAGGAACAGCTGCCTGAGGGAATGTCTCGCCGTCAGGCCAAGCTAGCTGCTCGCGCCGCAGAGCGCGCGGCCCTAGAAAAGGATGCCCGTCCATTCGGCGGCTTGAGCGCTGAGGCTTCCCTCGTTGCGATGCAGGAATTCGTTCCTTCCGCGACTGCAAAGCTCTCCCTCAAGGGCTTTGACAAGGACGTTTATGTCGCCACCGTTCTGCCGGGCGCTTCTGCCGCACTCATCCGTGACGATGAGTTCGGCGGCGACGCATTCGTGGGCTTGCAAGTACAGTCCCACACCCACAATCCGGGCCGCGACCTCGCATTCGCCCTGAACTGGGTAAAGAATAATGAGCCGGGCTCTACCCTTGAGTCCACCGCGGCAGACGGCTCTGAGCCGGCTCTTAGCGAGCTGCTTGAGGAATCTGCAGACTTGGACATTAACGTCTACCAGGATTTCTCCTGGTGGATGCCAGAGGGCGCTCAGATCACCCCGCAGGTGGCGCAGTCTATGCAGATGGCAAACGACTCCGTCATCGAGTCCCACCAGGTAGGCAACGACATCGAGGGCATCGCCTTCTGGGCAAACGCCGGCGGCGGCAAGGCGCACATCCGTTGGGTACGCCCGAACGATGATGAGAACGCCTTCTTAAACGCCCTGGCCCGCGTTGCAGCACGCGGCGAGCTGAACCTTGGTGAAAACACCAAGTTCGCCGGCGTCTTCCGCACCCACGGCCTCATCGCGCCGGTCTTTGACCTGCAGCCAGAGGTAGCATTCGACTCCTACGAGGCAGAGCTTGCTCGTGTCGACAAGGCGCTCGCCGCAGAGATCGACAACGACGAGAACCTGAACTCCGACGAGCGCAAGCAGCTCGAGAACATCAAGTCCCGCCAGGTCACCCTGCGCTAGAAAGTAGCTGTTTAGTACTTTCCGCGCGTACGATGCGCCTACAAAAGACACAAAGAAGGGGAGGCACCTCCGATGAGGTGCCTCCCCTTTTATGATCGCTGCTTTACCGGGAGCGGTCTTACTTCAGCGAATCCCACAGCTGCTGGGTTGCTTCTTCATCCCAGAGCACCACGTTGCCCACCGTGGTGTCCTCGAAGCCGCCGATTGGCACGGTCTCGGTCTCCACGCCGCTGGCCATGGCCAGCGCCACGCGGGCCAGGTGCCAGACGTGGTCTTTTTCGCCCACGATGAAGGAGCTGGCGGTGTGGTTGACCAGGGAGATGGTCCTAAACGGATTGATCAGCGTGCCCGGCGAGGTGATCTTATCCAGCAGCGCTGCGAAGAACTCGCGCTGGCGCTGGACACGGTCAAGGTCGCCCATCGCGGTAGCGCGCGTACGCACATAGCCCAGCGCCTCCGGTCCGCGCAGCTCCTGGCAGCCCGGCTGCAGGTTGATGCCGGCGAGCGGATCATCAATCGCTTCCTTGACGCAGATATCTACGCCGCCAACAGAATCGACCACGTTGGCCAGGCCGCCCATGCCGATTTCGGCATAGTGGTCGATGTGCAGGCCAGTGGATTGCTCCACGGTTTCCGTCAGCAGCTGCGGGCCACCATAGGTAAAGGCAGCATTGATCTTGTCCATGCCGAAGCCGGGTACCTCGACGTAGCTATCGCGGGGAATGGAGACCAGCTTGGCCTTGCCGGAGGTCGGAATATGAAGGACCATGATGGTATCGGTACGGCCAACGCCCACGTCACCGCCGGTGCCGAGCTCTGCCTGCTGTTCCTCCGTCAGCCCCTGGCGGGAATCGGAGCCCACCAACAGCCAGTTGGTGCCCGCCGTATTGGAGACCTGCTGTTCCGGCATCGCCTCGATGCGGGTCAGGCGCGAATCCGTCCACAAGGTAAAGACCAAAGTCAGCACGAGCATGATCGCCACGAACCAGCCCAGGCAGCCCAAAGACTTCTTAATCGGGTTTACCTTCTTGCGGCGGCGATGCGGACGCTGCGGCTTTACGCCCCTTGTGCCTTCAGGTGAGCGATAGCTGCGCGGTACATCCGGCGTTGCGCGCCGAGGCGCGCGCTGTGGCATAGGCTGTTGCTCGAGCCGGGGCGGCGTGCGCCGTGGCGCGCCCTGATTGCGCTCCATGTATGCGCCCACATCAAAACGGGTTTCTTCCGGGCGGGGAGAGGCTGGGCGGGAGCTAGGGTTACTCGCTGCAGATCCTGCCCGCGGTGGGCGCGGCGCTGCTTGGCGACGCCGCACTGGGCGCCCAAATCGGTCCCTTATAGGTTTGCCGTCAGCACCGAGCACGTAGTCTGCGGCCGAGCCTGCGCCGGAATCTGCTCCGGAGGCGGGCACAGGGCTATCACCTGCGCGGCGTGCCTCGCGATGCGGGTCTCGTCCAGATTCAGTCATGCGCTCAACTCTACATCGAATTCACTCCTGTCCCATATGTGTACATGCGTTTGTCCACATGCGTGTGTCCCGAACTGGGCCGTGAATAAACAGAATACGCAATCTAGAAAAGCAGGGCATATCCCACGAAAGCCACGGCGTCGATGAGAAAGTGCGCGATGATAAGCGGCCAGACCTTGCCGGTCTTGGCATAGAAGTATCCGTAGACCAGCCCCATCACGATGTTGCCGAAACCTGCCGATACACCCTGGTAGAGATGATAAGAACCGCGCAGGATTGATGACGCCGCGAGGGTGGCCGGCAGCGCCCAGCCTGATTGGCGCAGGCGGGTCATAAACCAGTAGACCACCACGACTTCCTCGGCAAAGGCGTTCGCGGCTGACTTCAAAAGCAGCACTGGCATTTCCACCCAGGCATTATCGAAGGAGGTTGGGACGACTTCCTTGGTCCAACCAAAGTGCAGCGCAGAGTAGTACAGTGCGAGCCCCGGCAACCCGATGAGCGCGGCCAGGCCTGCGCCCTGCAGCCAATCCCTTACACGCGGGAAACGCTCAAGCATCGCCGCGGGTTTGTTTCGGACCGAAAGCAAATAGAGCGCCAGCGCGCCCCAGGAAAACAGCACGGCGGCGGAGCAGAGCTGCAGGCCCAGGTCCAGCCACGGGGAGACAGATTGGCTCGAGTTGATGGTCACCGATTGCGCGTTTAGTGGTGCTGGATTGAGCAGGTCATCGATGAGCCGCAGCACCGAGCGCACGCCCGAAATGCCAAAACTCAAGGCCAAGACGATGAGGATTTCCGTCAGCCTCGTCCGGTTCTTTTGGTTTCCGGCCTCTTTAAGATGCCCGCGCGTCATGGGTGCAGCACCTTCGCTAAGCCGAGCAGCTCGGCGTCGTCAAGCGTTATGCCTCCCAAATGCACGCCCACCGGCGGGTGGTCTGGCACCTTCCAGGGAATCGAAACCGCGGGCAGCATCGCGACGTTGAACAGCGAGCCCCACGGCGACCACCGCGTTTGTTCGTCGAAATTCTCCTGGTGCGGGAGGGAGGTAAACGCGCCGCGCCTGGGCGGATCATAGGCCAGCATTGGCGTGAGAATGGCGTCTACCTGCCAGTACTCCGCCAACAACGCCGGCAGCTGCGCCGCGTGCTCGCGCGCCGCCGCGTGCTCGGCGTTGCTTACCTGCATCCCCAGTTGGCGGATCCACTCGGCGTAGCCGGTGGTCTCCGGGAGCTTGGCCAGCTTGCGCATGAATAGGCGCTGGAAAGCTTGGAATGTCTCGCCTGCCTGCGGATAGGGCGAAATCGCCACCGTTTCGAAGCCCTGCCCCTCTAGTACCTGCGCTGCTTCTTTGACCGCCTGCAGCATGTGCGGGGCAACGGCCGTGGAAGCAAAGAGCGGATCGACCAGCACGCCTACCCGTGCGCGTGGCGTCCGTGGGCACAGTTCGTGGAGAAAAGCGGCGTCGTCAAGAGTGCGCGCAATAAAGCCCTGCACCGCCAGCTCCTCGCCGGAGGGCTTGAAGCCCACCACGCCACAAGCTGCAGCGGGCACCCGGATGGAGCCGCCGCCGTCCGAAGCATGGGCCGCACGCAGCAACCCTCGGGCCACCTGCACGGCCGCACCGCCCGAGGAACCACCCGGCGTCTTTCCTGGATAGAGCGGGTTATCCGGATGCGGCAGGTCCACCGGCTCCGTATCTACCCGCAGGCCCAGCTCCGGTGCCGCGGACTTACCCACGATGCGCGCTCCCTGCTGCTCCAAGCGCTCGATGAAAGGATCGCTGAACTCTGGGAGATAGGTGCGCTGCACATGCCCCATGGTGGTAGGCATGCCCGCTACATCGTTGAGATCCTTGGCGGAGAGTATCCACCCGCTTAACCGGCCTTCCGCCTGCGGTGCGCGCTCCAAGTCGAGGTGGGTAAATCCATGCTCTTCGGCGCTTAAATGCGCAAGCGATTCGCGGAGAGCCGCCAAGCTGAAATCCGGGGAAAACTCCATGGCGCCACAGTCTAGTGGGCTAGGGTTGCCAGCATGAGCACCGCAACAAAAATTGCTTTCCTTGGCCCCGCCGGTACCTTCACCGAGGCTGCCCTGCAGCAGATGGCCAGTGAATTCGCCGCCGTGGAGCCGCTGCCAGTGGACTCGCCTGCGGCGGCTCTTAACGCAGTGCGCGCAGGTAAAGCGGATTATGCCTGCGTTGCTCTGGAAAATTCGGTCGACGGTGCGGTGACCGCCACCTCCGACGCCCTGGTCGATGGCGACGCAGTGCAGATCTATCGCGAAGTCGACCTGCCCGTTGCGTTTAGCATCATGGTCCGGCCCGGCACTAAGCCCACTGACGTGCGTACCTTCTCCACCCATCCGGTGGCCTTGCAGCAGGTCCGTGGCTGGTTGGCAGAGAATCTTCCCGCTGCCACGTTTGTTGCTGCCAGCTCCAATGGTGCCGCAGCTCAGGCGGTAGCTGCGGGGGAAGTCGATGCGGCAGCAGCGCCGACCCGCGCCGCGGAACTCTTTGAGCTGGACACGCTTGCCGATGCCGTGGCCGACGTCCAGGGCGCCACCACCCGCTTCGTCCTCGCGGGGCTGCCCGGAAAACCAACGACCCGCACCGGTCGTGACAAGACCGCAGTGGTCTTTACCCTGCCCAACGAACCAGGTTCGTTGGTCGGCGCACTGGAGGAATTCGCCCACCGCGGTGTGGATCTTTCCCGTATCGAATCGCGGCCTACCCGCACCGGACTCGGCACGTATAGGTTCCACGTGGAACTAGTAGGCCACATCGATGACGAACCCGTGGCCGCAGCGCTGCGCGCATTGTGGTTGCGCGCGGAAGAACTCGTCTTCTTGGGTTCGTGGCCCTCCTATTCGGATAAGGGCACGCAGCCGCGTGATCTATCGCGCTTGAAAGCGGCAGATGAATGGGTAGCGCGGGCACGGAAGGGCCAATAGTGTAGGAAACTATGAGCGGAAGAATCTTTCTCGTGCGCCATGGCCAGACCTACTCCAACGTCGAGCACCTGCTTGATACACGCCCGCCGGGAGCCGAGCTTACCGAGCGTGGCCGTGGTCAGGCCACGGACGTGGGCCAAGAGCTTGCGGAGCTAACCGCAGGCCGCAAGGTGCGCTTTTATTGCTCTATTGCGTTGCGCGCCCAGCAAACCGCGATGCTGGCGGCGGAGTCTTTTGCCAAGGCCACCGGCCAAATCCGTGTGCCTGTGGAGGTGAAGACGGGCATCCACGAAGTTTTCGCCGGCGACTTCGAGATGGACGGCAGCGAGGACGCCCACCGCTCCTACATGGTGGCGCTGCGCGGCTGGCTCGACGGCGACGAGAACGCCTGCATGGAAGGCGGCGAGACCTACCGCAACGTTTTGGAGCGCTATCAGCCGGTGATTGAAGAAGTTGCCGCTAACTTAGGCGAGGACGAGGACGCGGTCGTTGTCAGCCATGGCGCTGCCATTCGTGTGGTCAGCCGTCACGCCACCGGAGTCGACGCGGACTTCGCCTACACCGGGTACATGGCAAACGGACGTTTTACGGTGATGGAACCCAACGGCCAGCCCTTTGGCAAGTGGACACTGAAGCGCTGGGCAGATACCGATATGGAAGAATCCAGCAGCATCTAGCCGAGGGCGCTAACCCCAGCCCAGATGGTGTAGCTCGTGTTCTTCTAGCCCGAAGTAGTGGCCTAGCTCGTGGAAGACAGTCACCTCGACTTGGTGCGCCAGCTCTTCTTCCGTGTTGCACCATTCCTGCAGCGCACCGCGGTAGATGAAGATGGTGTCGGGGAGAAAGCCCGTGTGGTCGAAAGTGCGATCTGGAAGGGCCACGCCCACGTAGAGGCCCAACAGGTGGGGATTTTCTGCGTTGAAATCCTCCACCAAGATGGCCAGGTTGCGCATCCGCTGGACGAACTCGTCCGGGAGTTTATCGAGCGCATCGTTGACCATCTCATCGAAGCGCTCTTCGCTTACTAAATACACCTGCTGCTCGTTATCGCCTTTTGTATTACCGATTTGCTCGGCTTATTACTGCGCGGCAGGTGCCGGAGCGTTAGCCGCCGAGCTATTGTCTGCTGGGGCGCCTTGTGCGTTAGGCGCTGTGGTGGGCGCTGCGGAAGGGTTGCGCACCGGATTGCGCTCTGGCTGGACTGCTGGTGGCGCGCCGTCGATAGTCAGAGCGTTACGGCCGCCGGTGGCAGAGCCGGTGATGGTGGAGAAGTGGCCATCGTTCGGGTGCATCAAAGAGCAGTTCACGGAGCGGCTGCCACCGTTCCATGCGGCCTCGCTGACCGAGCCCCAGAAGGGCTGCAAGGTGGACTGATAAAGGTTTTCTTCCTCGCCCAGGTACTCGATGGCGGCGGCCGTACAAGTTTCGTTGAGGTAGGAGTTTAGTTCCTCACCGTTGGGGTAGCCACCGGTGAAGTGTTCGCCTAGGTTCACGATGGATACGGTCTCCAGCTGGTGCGGCTGCGCACAGTCCACGGTGCGCACGATCTGCTTGTCATCAATGCTGCGGCATTCGCCAGGCTTGGCGACGACCGACTGATCTACCGCTTCCACGTTGCCGGTATTTAGCTGTGGAACGCCTGCCTCATCGGTGGTCTGTAGGCCACAGAGTAGGGTGCGATCTCCTTGCTGCCATGCTGCCTGTGGCGGCAGGACGGATGCAATGTCGAACTTGCCGTTTGGATCCCATTTGCCGTGCAGGTAGCCCAGGGTGCTGGACTCGCACAGCTCATCGCGCAGCGCGTTCTGGCGGGTGACGTCGGGCCGCTCAGCGTCGGGGCCGAACTCACTGGTGGGGTAGGTGCTGAGATCCTCGCGAGCAGCAACCTCAAAGCGGTGCGGCTTATCGCAGGAAATCTCGGCGAAGTTGGAGATTTCTCCCTTGCCGTCGATGTCCCAGGATAAGCAGGTGCCGGACTCGGCCGAGGTAAATGCAACTACCTCCGGCTCGGCGGAGGGCTGCTCTGCTTTATTGGGAGCGGACTGGTTGCCAGTATTCGGGCTAAGCAGCCCGTATGCACCGAGAAACGCGGCGGCTGCGAGGGTGGCCACCAAGAATAAGCGGACGGCAAACGATGAGCGCCAAGGAGAATTCTTACTCATAAGGCCTCCCATAGTACCCGCCTGCCTGGGATTCTTCTTATCTCTTAGGTGTCGAGAGCGCGGCTTACCCGCGTGGTAAGCCGGTAGCGGTCGGTGCGATAGACCGAAGAACACCACTCAACTGGGCGATCGCCCGAGCGGGACTTGCGGATGATGTGCAGCAGTGGGGTGCCGGGCTCGACGTCGAGAAGCTGCGCTATCTCCGCATCCGCCGCAATCGCCGTGACCGTCTGATCTGCCTCCGTGATTGGCAGATCGAAGTTGGAGTCCAGGATGGCGTAGACCGAGTTGTAGATGTCATTTTCCAGAAGGTTGGGAACAAAGGCAGAGTTATACCAACCGTCATCGATGGAATAGGGCTCCCCATCGCCCAAGCGAAGGCGGCGCAGGTGGGTATGCGTCACGGAAGGATCGGCGCCGAAGAACTCGGACACCTCATCCGGGGCTGACGCGCGGCCGCCCAAGAGGATTTTGCTGGAGGCCTGGACACGTTGGGCACCCATTTCATCGGAGAATGAGGCCAAATGCAGACGAGATACTAGGGGATTAGGGGCGACGAAGGTGCCTTTGCCGCGCACGCGCCGCAGGCGTCCGGCGGCAACCAAATCACCGATGGCGCGGCGCACCGTGATGCGAGAGACGCCATAAGTCTCTTCCAGAATACGCTCACCTGGGAGGATGTCCCCTGGTTTCAAAGTGGTGTTGCACAGCTCGGTGAGGATGTCACGCAGCTGGGCATGCTTTGGGACGGGTCCATCGGTGATTATTTGTGCGGTCATAAACACATAATAATTCGCTGGTTATTACCACTGCAAGGGCAGCTTAGTGCGCTAAACTTTTAAGCGTGATTGATCTAAAGTTCCTCCGCGAAAACCCAGACGTTGTCCGTGCCTCCCAGGTAACCCGTGGTGAGGATCCAGCTCTTGTTGACGAGCTTCTGGCCGCCGACGAAGCTCGCCGTTCTGCCATCCTGGCAGCCGACGAGCTACGTTCCGAGCAGAAGGCCTTTGGCAAGAAGATTGGCCAGGCCTCCCCAGAAGAGCGCCCAGCCTTGCTGGAGGGTTCTAATGAGCTGAAGGAAAAGGTCAAGAAGGCCGAGGCGGAACTGGCTGCTGCTGAAGAAAAGGTAAACGAGCTGCAGTTCCAGCTCTCCAACGTCGTGGAGGGCGCGCCGGCTGGCGGCGAGGATGACTTCATCGTCCTCGAAGAGGTTGGCACGATCCCAGAGTTCGACTTCGAGCCGAAGGATCACTTGGAACTCGGCGAGTCCCTTGGGCTTATCGACGTAAAGCGTGGCGCCAAGGTGGGCGGCGCCCGCTTCTACTACCTGACCGGTGACGGTGCCTTCCTGCAGCTGGGCATGCTCATGCTCGCGGCACAGAAGGCGCGCGAGGCTGGCTTCCAACTGATGATCCCGCCAGTTCTGGTTCGCCCAGACATCATGGCTGGCACCGGCTTCTTGGGCCAGCACTCCGATGAGATCTACTACCTGCCGGCAGATGATCTCTACCTCGTCGGTACCTCCGAGGTTGCGCTCGCGGGCTACCACAAGGATGAAATCCTGGATCTCAGCGACGGCCCAATCAAGTACACCGGTTGGTCCTCCTGCTTCCGCCGCGAGGCTGGCTCCCACGGCAAGGACACCCGCGGTATCCTGCGTGTTCACCAGTTCGACAAGCTGGAAATGTTTGTCTTCTGCAAGCCGGAAGAAGCAGAGCAGATGCACCAGATGCTACTGCAGATGGAAAAGGACATGCTCGCTGCGATGGAGCTGCCTTATCGCACCATCGACATCGCTGGTGGCGACCTTGGCTCGTCTGCGGCCCGCAAGTTCGACAACGAGGCATGGGTTCCAACCCAGGGCTGCTACCGCGAGCTGACCTCCACCTCGAACTGCACCACCTTCCAAGCGCGTCGTCTGCAGACCCGTTACCGCGACGAAAACGGCAAGACCCAGTACGCCGCAACCCTCAACGGCACCCTGGCCACTACCCGCTGGCTCGTTGCCATCTTGGAAAACCACCAGCAGGCCGACGGCTCCGTGGTTGTCCCAGAAGCGCTGCGCCCATTCGTGGGCAAGGATGTTCTGCGTCCGCGCTAAAGCAGATTAGTTAACAGTTATATATACGTCCCCCGGGTTTTCCTGACCCGGGGGACTTGTCGTGCTTAACTAGTAGTTGTTTTGTCCGAGCTACCTTTAGCCTTCACAAAGTCCCGCATATTTTAACCAGGGGGAAGAACTATGAACGCCGTTAAAGACTTCTTTTATCAACGCATTGTCACCCTGGCACGGGGCGTTACTATTGCGCAGGGGCTTAAGTTTCGCACCTGGGGCGAGGAGAATATCCCGGACAAGGGCGGCGCGGTGCTCGTGGTCAATCACACCGGTTACATGGACTTTGTCTTCGGAGGTTTTCTACCGCATAAGAAGAAGCGCCTGGTGCGCTTTCTGACCAAGGCCGGCGTCTTCAAGACCCCAGTCGTGGGCCCACTGCTGAAGATGATGGGCCACATCCCGGTAGACCGTATCGATGGTGGAGCTTCCATCCGCCAAGGCATCGAGCTGGCCAAGGCCGGCGAGCTGGTCGGCGTCTTCGCCGAGGGTACGATTTCCCGCAGCTTCGAAATCCGCAGCATGCGTGGCGGCGCAGCCCGCATCGCTTATGAAGCCGGCGTGCCGATTATCCCGACGGTCACCTTCGGCTCCCAACGGTTGTGGACCAAGGGACAGAAGAAGAACCTGGGCCGCAGCAATACCCCGCTGCTTATCCGTGCCCTCGAGCCTTTTAAACCGACTGGCGACGTCGAGGCAGACACCGCCGAGATTCGTCGCCGCATGCAGGAAGGCCTCGAGATGCTCTGGAAGGACTACGAGGCGGAGTTTGGTCCAATGCCGAAGGGCGCTTTCTGGGTTCCAGCCCGCATGGGCGGCGGAGCGCCGAGCCTGGAGGAAGCAGAGCGCGAGGATAAGGCGGTCGAGTCGGAGCGCTACCGCGTGCGCCGCCTGCGCGATGACCTGATGGGGCTCAAGACTCGCATCTCCGAAGCCACCTCTGAGCTGGTCAAGGACCGTCTGGCCATTACCGCAAAGCCGGCCAGCGGCGAGGTGGAGGAGCTCAAGCGCACCACCCCGGAGACACTCGAGTGGATCAAGGAAAACCTCAACATCGTCATCGAGGAGGCCACTCGTGGCTTGGGTGAGGGCCGCGACAAAGTCACCGAAATCATGGGACAGCTCAAGGTTGATGTGGCTGAGACGCAGGCCAACATCGCCACCAGTAGCAAGGAAGTCTTCGCGGGCTCCAAGGTGGAGCAGGGCTTGTTGAGCGCTGCAACTCAGTCGCGCCTTATCGTCTCCCGCCTGCCGCACCGCATGAAGGCGCACTTCACGCAGATCCCGCGCATCGTTGTGGCAGATGAATCCACCTTGAATTATGAGGATGGTTCCGTGACCAAGCGCCTGCACGATGCATTCGCCGGCGTTTATCCGGAGTCGCAGATGCTGGTGCTGATGTCCCCGCAGGCGGCAGCTCACCCAGACTCCACCTTTGCCAATATCCAGCAGGAACTGTGGAGGATTGAGCATCAGGGCGGCGTCGTCAAGCATGGCTCCGAGGTTATTGCCATGCACCCGCTTTCCGACGCCGCCGTTGCTGCCATCGAAGCACACAGCGACATTGTCGTCGAATGGGCCTACGAAGGTGGGGAAGTGGTCTCTGGTCATATCAAGCGCGAGCTGCGTGAGGTGAAGGACGTCCTGGGTGAAGTACCCGGTGCCCGTTTCGTGGACACCCCAACGGGGCTAATCGTGGTTGCAGATGAGGCATGTCGTTGGGTTGCTACTGAGCAGATTCTTGAGCTAGTGGGGGCGGCCCCGCGTGAGGTGACCGTCTTTGCTGGTGAGGCAGGAGACGAGGTTTTCTTGGACCACACGCAGGTGGTCGCGCTGGAGACTGCGCCCATTGAGCTGGTCAAAGAAGCAGGTTCCGTGACCTACTCGGCAGAGCGCGCTGGCGTCTCCGAGGTGCTGGAGGCGATGACGAAGTTGAATAAGAAGAAGTAGACCTTAAAAAGGTTAGGGAAACCGCAAGGAGCGTCTGGATATGACCAGACGTTCCTTTTTATTTGTCTGTCTACACCCCCCTATAGGGGTGTAATAAGTTTCTTTCCTTTATAAAAACTCATGGAAAATGCTGGTTACGGTGGCGAAACTTACGAGTGAGTAGTGCAACAGCGCGCTTTCTGTCGTGACCCCTAACATAAGATTTAGGAGAAAAGATCTTCAAGGCCCGAGGCGGGGAATGGACCACTTTGGGCGACCATGAGGCTCCACCTGTCACCGTAGCGCGCGCCGTGCGAGAGCACGGCGACTGTATTGCGATGGCATAAGGGGCAAGTTAAGGAGATGAGTTTAGTAATGACAAAGCTAAGCAATCAGAGTTTCAACCCGGAATACTTTGAAAAGGCATGGGAGAACTACTCCGATGAGGAATATGACGTCGTCATCATCGGCGGTGGCTCCGTTGGCGCAGGCGCAGCAGTCGACGCCGCTACCCGTGGCCTGAAGACCGCAGTTGTCGAGTCCCGCGACTTCGCGGCAGGTACCTCTTCCCGCTCCTCCAAGATGTTCCACGGTGGCCTGCGCTACCTGGCGATGTTCGACTTCCGCCTGGTCGCCGAGTCTCTCCATGAGCGCGAGCTCAACATGTCCACCCTGGCTCCGCACCTGGTCAAGCCGCTGAAATTCATCTTCCCGCTGACCCACCCAGTCTGGGAGCGCGTGATGATGTTCGGCGGCTTTACTTTGTATGACCTCATGGGCGGCGCAAAGAGCGTTCCGATGCAAAAGCACCTGACCCGCAAGGGCGTGCTGAATGTTGCCCCGGGCCTGAAGGATCACGCAGTGGTTGGTGGCGTGCGCTACTACGACACGCTTGTCGACGACGCTCGCCACACCATGACCGTCCTGCGTACCGCCGCCGAGTTCGGCGCCAGCGTCCGTACCGGCACCGAGGTCGTGGGCTTTGAAAAGGACCGCGGCGGCCGCATTACCGGCGCGCATGTCCGTGACGTTGCAACCGGCCGCGAGACCACCATCAAGGGCCGCGTCTTCATCAACGCCACCGGCGTGTGGAATGACAAGATCCAGGAGATGGCCGGCGTGGAGGGCAAGTTCACCGTCCACGCTTCCAAGGGCGTGCACATCGTCGTGCCGAAGGACGCCCTCGACGCCGATGCTGCACTGTGCTTCGTCACCGAGAAGTCCGTACTCTTCGTTATTCCATGGGGCGAATACTGGATCATCGGTACCACCGACACGGACTGGGAAAAGGGTCTATCTCTGCCGGATCCGGCACCAACCAAGGCCGACATCGACTACATCCTGGATCAGGTTAACCAGCGCGTTTCCCGCACCATTACCCGCTCCGACATCGTCGGCGTTTACTCCGGCTTGCGCCCGCTTTTGACCGGTAAGTCCGACACCACCACCAAGCTGTCCCGCAACCACGCCGTGGCCAAGGTTGCTCCGGGCCTCGTCTCCGTTGCCGGTGGCAAGTACACCACCTACCGCGTCATTGGTAAGGATGCCGTTGACCTGGCCGTCAAGGAGCTGACTTTCGACGCTCCAGAGTCCGTCACCGAACGCACCCCAATCCTGGGTGCCGAGGGCTACCACGCTCTGGCTAACCAGGTACCGACCTTGGCTAAGCGCTACGGAGTGCACCAGGACGTCATCGAGCACCTGCTTGGCCGCTACGGCTCCCTGCTGGGCGAGGTCCTCGCTCCGGCAGAAGAAGACGCTGAGCTGCTGAAGCCGGTTCCAGGCGCAGAGCAGTACCTGTGGGCTGAGGTGCGCTACGCCGTCACCCACGAGGGTGCACTGCACCTGGATGACATCCTTTCGCGCCGCCTGCGCATCGCCATTGAGTACGCACACCGCGGCGTCGATTGCGCCGATGCGGTGGCCAACTTCGTCGCTCCGCTGTTGGGCTGGGACGATGCTACCAAGCAGGCAGAAATCGCCGCATTCAAGCAGCACACCGAAGCCGAGCTGCAGGCAGAAGCAGCACTGACCGACCAAGAAGCAAACGACATCCTCGTGCGCGCGGCAGGCAAGCCGCAGGTATAAGGACCATTCAAGAGAAAGACTAAAAGCATGACCGCAATGGATGCTTTCCTCTGGGAGTTCATCGGAACTGCCCTGCTCCTCCTGCTGGGTAACGGCGTGTGCGCCTTGGTTACCCTGCGCACCTCCGGTGCCAAAGGATCTGACTGGATTGTCATTGCCCTGGGCTGGGGCATGGCAGTTTTCGTGGGCGCCAGCGTGGCGGACCCTTCCGGCGGCCACCTCAACCCGGCCGTGACCTTGATGGTTGCCATCAACGGCGGCCTTGAGTGGAACCTCGTTCCTGCTTACATCGCAGGCCAGCTTTTGGGCGCAATGCTCGGCGCATTGCTTGCTTGGGCGGCCTTCAAGCAGCTTTTCGACGCCAATAACCTCGACGAAGCTGGCAATGAAACCGGTGCGAACGCCTCCACCGGTGGCATCTTCTTCACTGGCCCTGCTCACCCGAATAACTTCTGGAATGCGGTCACTGAGTTCATCGGTACCTGCGTACTGTTGATGTTCATTGCCTTTGGTCCTTCCGGCGGTGAGATTGGTGCACTGAAGTATTTCGCAGTCGCATTCGTCGTCGTTTCGGTCGGCCTTTCCCTGGGTACCCCAACCGGCTACGCCATCAACCCGGTCCGTGACCTGGGCCCGCGCTTGATGTACGCATTCGTCCTTCCCATCAAGGACAAGGGAAGCGCCAACTGGGGCTATGCCTGGGTGCCAATCGTCGCCCCGCTGCTTGCTGCAGTAGCCATCGGTTTCCTTTCCATGGCTTTGGCTTAAATACGCATCTCACCGCATTTTTGAAAATACGCAAGGAGTAAATCCATGAGCGAAAACAAGTTCGTAGCAGCAATCGACCAGGGCACTACGTCCACCCGCTGCATCATCTTCAACCACGACGGCGAGCAGGTCTCCGTCGGCCAGTTCGAGCACGAGCAGATCTTCCCGGAAAAGGGTTGGGTTGAACACGACCCGAAGGAAATCTGGGACAACCCCCGCCGCGCCGTCGGCGAGGCTTTGGCCAACGGCGACGTCTCCGTCGAGTCAATCGTTGCGCTGGGCATCACCAACCAGCGCGAGACCACCGTCGTGTGGGATAAAAACACTGGTGAACCGGTCTACAACGCAATTGTTTGGCAGGACACCCGTACCACCCAGATCTGCAAGGAGCTGGCGGGGGAGGAAGGCCCGGACAAGTGGCGTCGCCGCACCGGCTTGGTCATCAACTCCTACCCGGCAGGCCCGAAGGTCAAGTGGATCCTCGATAACGTCGAGGGCGCTCGCGAGCGTGCCGAGGCTGGTGACCTGCTCTTCGGCACCATCGATACTTGGCTGCTGTGGAACCTGACCGGTGGCGCCGAGGGCGACGGCGACCAGCCGCCAGTTCACGCAACCGACGTCACCAACGCATCCCGCACCTTGCTCATGGACATCGAAAAGCTCGAGTGGGATGAGGAACTGTGCAAGGAGATGGGCATTCCTACCTCCATGCTGCCGGAGATTCGTCCTTCCCTCAGCGACTTCCGCACTGTGCGTGCCCGCGGCTCCCTGGCTGGTGTGCCGATTCGCGCCATCCTTGGCGACCAGCAGGCAGCAATGTTCGGCCAGGGCTGCTTCCGCCCGGGTTCTGCAAAGAACACCTACGGCACCGGCCTATTCTTGCTGCTGAACACCGGTACCACCCCGAAGTTCTCCGAGAACGGTCTGCTGACCACGGTGTGCTTCCAGCGCGAGGGTGAACGCCCTGTCTACGCGCTCGAGGGCTCGGTCTCCATGGGCGGTTCCCTGGTGCAGTGGCTGCGCGATAACCTGCAGATGATTCCGAACGCGGCCTCCATCGAGAACATGGCCCGCTCCGTCAAAGACAACGGCGGTGTTTACTTCGTGCCGGCCTTCTCCGGACTCTTTGCGCCGTACTGGCGCCCGGATGCCCGCGGCGTCATCGTTGGTCTTACCCGCTTTGCTAACCGTAATCACATCGCCCGTGCGGTTCTGGAGGCAACTGCCTACCAGACTCGCGACGTCGCCGATGCCATGGTTGCCGATTCCGGTGTGGAGATCACCGAGCTGCGCGTCGACGGCGGCATGACCCACAACGAGCTGCTCATGCAGTTCCAGGCGGACATCCTGAACGTCGAGGTGCACCGCCCGAAGAACGTGGAGACCACCGCAACCGGTGCTGCCTTCGCCGCTGGCCTGCAGGTCGGCTACTTCGAGGATCTGAAGAGTCTGGACACCGGCAGCGGTGAGTTCAAGGTCTGGAGCCCGAAGATGGATGAGGAGGAGCGTTCCAACCTCTACAGCGAGTGGAAGCGCGCCATCAAGCGTTCCCTGGCTTGGGAAGACTCTGAAGATGACGACGTCGCTCAGTAGGCAACCCTCCCGCTAGCTCCCGATTAGCTAGCGCGTTCTAGGTCCCGCATCTTTTTGGTGCGGGACTTTATTTCTTACAGGAGGTGCAAATTGCCTGCGGGCGCGAAGTAGACTGTGGGACATGGTTGATTCCTTATGGGCGCCGCGCCTTATTGCCAGTGACATCGACGGCACTTTGTTAGATAAGAACCATCGCGTCACCAAGCGTAACCGTGAAGTAATAGCCCGAGCCGTGGCTTCGGGTGCGTACTTTGCGCTTTCCACCGGGCGCCCGTTCCGCTGGATTGCGCCCGTGCTCGAGCAGCTGCCCGTCCGCCCGGTATGCGTGACGTCGAATGGCGCCGTCATCTACGATTCCGCGGAAGATAAGCTCCTCAATGTTCACGCGCTCTCGCCCGCCGCCATCACAGAAGTTATCGCCGTGGCGCAGGAGGTGCTCGACCCGCTTGGGGGAGCAGGCTTCGGCGCGGAACGCGGCGGGACCTCGCTTGCCGACCCCGTCGAAGAGCTTTTTGTGGTGGAGCCCCGCTATTCCGAGAACGCGCTTTTCGACGGCTTTGGGGTCGTTTCCATCGATGAATTAGCGGCTGAGCCCGCGGTGAAATTGCTTATCCGTAACACGCAATTTAGCGCCCCTGAACTCTACGATCTGATTGCTCCGCGGGTGGACCCAACGGTTGCTCACGTTACCTATTCGATGACGGAGGGCATCCTCGAAGTCGCTGCCCCCAACGTGACCAAGCGCAAGGGCGTGTCCTGGCTGGCGGAGAACTTCGGCATCGAACGTAGCGACATAATCGCTTTTGGGGACATGCCCAATGACATCGAAATGCTGTCGTGGGTGGGGCGCGGCGTCGCCATGGGCAATGCGCATCCTGCCGTGAAGGAGGCCGCTGACGAAGTCACCATGGCCAACCATCAATCGGGCGTGGCAAAGGTGCTAGAACAATGGTTCTAGCATCTTAATCCTGCAGGGGCTGACACCCCCTGCCAACTAGTCGGTGAAGACGTTAATCTTCTCGGTTGCTGGGTCGTACTGGATGTAGCCACCCTGGAAGTCCACGCGGATTTCGCGGCCGTTGCCGGTGGAGACCTCGTCGGAGGTCGGCAGGCCGAGTTTGGTGGAGTTGTCGCCCTCGGACCAAGCCTCAGCGACCTTGCCCGTCAGGGCGTGGGTGCCCGTTTCCTTGGAAGAGAGAACAACGCCGTTTTCAAAGAGCTGGGAGACAATGCCCGCCTTGAAGTCCGGGCCGCCTACTGCGAGGCCGAGAACCGGGCCGAAGGCGTTCAGGATTGCCGTCCAGGACTGCTGCAGGCTCGGGTTGCCGGAGATCTGGACGACCTTGGAGACAATGTTTGGAATCTCCGAGGTGGTCAGGCCACCGACGACGGTCTTATTGCCGTCGACCTTCTGGCCCGAGCGAGACAGGAAGATGCCGACCAAAGTCGCGGCGATACCGGCAACCGCCTGGACTACTGCAACCGGCACCTGGACGCCGCCCAGGGAGGAGGTAGCGCCGTTCGTACCGGTGTTTCCGCCTGGGTTTCCGCCGGTGTTTCCACCCGGATTATTGGTACCCGGCGTCGTGGTGCCGGTATTCGTCCCAGTGTTCGTGTTGGTGCCATCGTTGGATGGCAGCTGCGCACCGGAGCCGGCAGTGCCGTTCTTGATGGACTGGTATTTGCGGTAGGTCGCATTGCGGATATCGCCCCAACGTGCCACGGTGTACTTGCCTGGGCAGGCGGTGTAGTGCAGGTCATTGTGGCCGTGGAAGGTCGGAACGTGAGCAACCGTTCCTGCTGGGAAACGGGAGCCGTTGAAGCCGCCGGAGACCAGGTCGGTGGAGCCCTTCGGGTTGATGTTGGAGATCGCGGCCTTCCAGCCAGCGATTTCCGCCACGGAATTCAGCATGGCTTCCGTCGGTGCTGTGGTTTCGTAGTTACCAATCATGGAGATACCCCACGTGTTGGTGTTAAAGCCGCCAACGTGTGCGCCCTGCACGGCCTTATCGAGGCCGCCGTAACGGCCCTCATAGATGGTGCCGTACTTATCCACCAGTGCGTTGTATCCGATATCGCACCAGCCCAGGTTCTGCGCGTGGTAGTGGTAGATTCCGCGCACCTGCGCTGCAGCATCAGCCTTGGTGTAGTTGTTGCTGCCCGCGGTGTGGTGCAGGGTCAGTGCCTTAACGCCGTCGTCGTAGTCTGGCCCCATGCAGCGCTTAGACTCGTCCGCACCCCAGCCCGCGCGGGAGACGACCCTTGGCATGCCGTCGGTGACGGCGGTCTGCTCGATAGCCTCGCCAGCCTGCGCATTGCCGTCAATGAAGACAGCCTCCATGCCCTCGGTGCTGGTGTTGTTTGCCGACGCGCCAGATTCCTGTGCGCCAGATTCCTGTGCGCCGGAATCCTTAGTGTCCATCTCCTGCACGTCAGCCACCGGCGCAATGTCACCGACGTTGTACGGCAGCGGCGCCGGGTGCGGGTTGGCTGCTGCTTCCGCGGCCTGTTCAATCACGGACTGATTGGAGTCCTCCGCCGGTGCGGAAGCAGGCGACTGGCTTGCCGACGCCGCCGGTGTCGAGGTTTCCTGTGCCGCGGACCCCGGGGCCTGTGCACCATCTTCTTCCACGGGGGTTTCCTCGAAGCTCTTGTCCAGGTTGGTGCCCGAGACAAGATCTACGTTGTTGATGGAAACCTGCACGTCGTTGGTGGTGCCGGTGTAAATCAGCTCGGTGCCGTTAGTGGCGTTCGGATCGTCGTTGGTATAACCCGAGTTGTCCATGCCGTACCACTGCGACCACGAACCGTCAGCCTGCTTCGCGCGCACGAAAGCGGCGACGTCACGAGCGCCCTTCCAGGTCACAGCGAACATGGAGAAAGGCTCGTCGCGGTGGAATTGCTTGACGGCGCGGGGGCCGTCGCCTTCGCCCTGGGCAGAGATAGCAGCGTCATCGACAACGACGGTTTCGCCGTCGCCAAAGCTCGTCGAGGCGGAAGCTACTTCGATGGGGCCGGAGCCGTTTTCTTGGGTGCGCAGCACTTGGTGGCCACCGAAGGCGGCAGCCGCAACCATCGAGACAGAGGTGACAGCAGCGATGATCGGAGTGGACCACTTCGACTTGGTAGGAACGAGACGGCGTCGTAGTTGCACGTTATCTCCCTTGAGGTTTTGCGTAACGCGTGCGGGTGGTTTAGACAGCTCAAACCGAATTACGAAAGTTAACAGTTGCGCAAAATGTTACTTATGTTGTTTCTGTTAATTCTGTTCCGACACGCGTCAAAAGTGCATTCTTGATGAAGTTCTTTGTGGGTGTCATCCCCGGCGACAAGGGCGATCTCCAATAAGGTGGGGTACATGACTTCTTATGACCTCATCGTTGTTGGATCCGGATTCTTCGGCCTGACCGTTGCAGAACGTGCGGCCTCTCAAATGGGCAAGAAGGTGCTCATTGTCGAGCGCCGTAACCACCTGGGCGGCAACGCCTACTCCGAGGCGGAGCCGGAGACCGGCATCGAGGTGCACAAGTACGGAGCGCACCTGTTCCACACCTCTAACGAGCGCGTGTGGAACTACGTCAATCAGTTCACTGATTTCACCGACTATCAGCACCGCGTCTTTGCCATGCACAACGGCACCGCGTATCAGTTCCCAATGGGTCTGGGCCTTATCAATCAGTTCTTCGGCAAGTACTACTCGCCGGATGAGGCACGCCAGCTCATCAAGGATCAGGCCGGCGAGTTCGACGTTGATGAGGCGCAGAACCTGGAAGAGAAGGCCATCGCTCTTATTGGTCGTCCGCTCTACGAAGCATTCATCCGCGATTACACCGCAAAGCAGTGGCAGACCGACCCGAAGGAGCTGCCGGCGGGCAACATCACCCGTCTGCCGGTTCGCTACACCTTCAACAACCGCTACTTCAACGACACTTACGAGGGCCTGCCGGTAGACGGTTACGCGGCATGGCTGGAGAACATGGCGAAGCACGAGCTTATCGACGTCCAGCTGGACACCGATTGGTTCGAGGTTCGCGAACAAGTTCGCGAAGAGAATCCGGATGCGCCGGTTGTTTACACCGGCCCGTTGGATCGCTACTTCGACTTCTCTGAGGGTGAGTTGGGCTGGCGCACCCTGGACTTTGAACTTGAGGTCTTGCCGACCGGCGACTTCCAGGGCGCCCCGGTGATGAACTATAACGATGCTGACGTTGACTACACCCGCATCCACGAGTTCCGCCACTTCCACCCAGAACGGCAGGATAAGTACCCGAAAGATAAGACTGTCATCATGAAGGAATACTCGCGCTTCGCCGAGTCTGGCGACGAGCCGTACTACCCAATCAACACTCCAGAGGACCGCACCAAGCTCGAGGCTTATCGATGCCGCGCTGCCGCCGAGGCACGCGAGAACAACGTTCTTTTCGGCGGCCGCCTGGGTACCTACCAGTACCTCGACATGCACATGGCCATTGCCTCCGCGCTGAGCATGTTCGACAACAAGCTGGCCCCGTTCTGGAACGAGGGCAAGGCCCTCGAACAGGAGCGCGGCCACTAAGCCGAACTCCGTCAACATAACACTTAACACTCAACACTCCACCCAACACTCCACACTGTGGAGTGTTGGGTGGAGTGTTGTATGTAGTGTTGCGCAGGCCGGGAAAGCTATGATTGACCTGCGAAATCAACCCTTACTTTGAGGATTTTGGACGAGGAACACGTGCGAACACTACACAACACACCACAGTGTGTGTAGTGTTGTGTGTAGTGTTTGAGGGTGTTCAGGAGCGTTGAGCGCTGATAGGGGTGAGTGATTGTGGTCTGGGACGATGACCAGGCGGAGATCGCCGAGATCATTGGGAGCCTGCGATCTCAGGGCACCGATACGCGCGCCGTAGAGGTCAAGGCAGCTGCGGGAGGTTTTCCCAAGAAGCTTGTTCGCTCTATCTCTGCCTTTGCTAACGGAACCGGTGGAATCATCATCTTGGGGCTGGATGAAGACAACGGGTTCGTTCCGGTACCAGGCTTTGATGCTACCGCCATGGCGGATGCCCTGGCTGGCGCATGTGCAGACCTCGTGACCCCGTCGGTTCGCGCCCAGATCGACATTGTTGAGTGGGAGGGCGCGAGCATTGTCGTTGGCACCATTCCCGAATGTGCTCCTTTTGAGAAGCCTTGCTGGGTCGTTTCTCAGTCGAAGTATCACGGCAGCTATATCCGGGTCCATGATGGGGACCGCGTACTAAAGCCATACGAGATCGACAGGCTGGAGGAAAACAAGACCCAGCCGGAATGGGATCTGGAGCCGGTTCCGGCTGCTGACATCGACGATCTGGATCCTGACATTGTGGCCGAGATCTTGGCCCGCGAGTGCTCCATCCATGAACGCATTTTTGGACGGTTGAGCGATGAAGAGGCGATGTTAGCGCTCCACCTGATTACCCGGAATGACAACGGAAAACTAGTGCCAACTCTGGGCGGACTTATGGCAGCGGGCACTTACCCGCAACAGTTTTTCCCGCGGCTCAACGTGACCTTTGCAGCATATCCCGGCACCGATAAATCGGCCGGAATAGGCAAGCAGCGCTTCCTCGACAACGAAAGTCTGGTGGGGCCCATTCCGGTGCTGGTCGCGGATGCCGTGCGGGCAGTCCGACGCAATATGCGCGTCGGAGGCGTAATCGAGGGAGTCTTCCGTAAGGACTTGCCGGACTACCCTCCGGAGGCTGTGCGTGAGGCAGTCGCTAATGCGCTTATGCACCGTGATTATTCGCCGCAGGCGCGGGGCACGCAGGTACAAGTGAACCTGTATGTCGACCGGCTGGAGATCCTTAACCCCGGTGGTCTTTATGGAACGGTCACCGTTGATCGATTGGGCACTGCGGGTATGTCTAGCGCGCGCAATCAGCATTTGTCTGCGTTGCTGGAGGTGACTCCTGCCGGTGACGGAGACGGGTACATTGCGGAAAATCGTGGTACCGGATATATCGAGATTCTCGACCAACTGGAGCGGCAGCTGCTGCCGCCGCCGGTACCACGGGATTCATTAACCGAATTTGAGCTCACCTTTGCGCGGCGAAATCCGACTACCCCGGAGCGCACCGCGGCGTTGGGTGGCGGAACCCGCGGGCGCGTGCTCGACTATCTGCGCGAACACAGGACAGCGTCCAGCCGCGAATTGGCAGCGGCTGCAGGGCTGTCCCTCAACGGCGTGCGCAGGACCATTAACGAACTTGTTGAGGAAGGCGTCATCGTGCGCACTGAGCCGCTGAAGAGCCCGAAGCAGCGCTATCGGCTGCAGGGCTAACCACGGCGTTCAACGTCACCTTGTTCGTGCGCCGCCGCTGAATACCTCGGCGCGAATTTCTCCATCTGTTCAAGCACGAGCTTGATGGCCTCCGGTGCCTTGTCCGGTGGATACTTGTAGTCGCGAAGCAACCTGCGGACCGAGCGGCGTAGTTTCGCACGTACGTCATCGCGTACTGTTCAGTCGGTCTTTGCATCGCGACGCAGCATGGAAACGAGCTGGCGTGCGATTTCAGCAAGAACTTCGTCCATGAGCTCGGTTGCGGATTCGTTTGTCGACACCGCGTCGAAGAAGGTGAGCTCGTCATTGCCTAGTGGCGGGGTGAATTGTTCACCGCGATTGCTTGTCCTTGACAATCGCTTTGGACGGGCGGATGAGTTCGGCGATGGCATGCACATGGCGATCGCTTCTGCGCTGAGCATGTTCGACAACAAGCTGGCCCCGTTCTGGAATGAAGGCAAGGCGCTTGAACAGGAGCGCGGCCACTAAAACAGCTTGCCTGCTTAAATCCCCGCCGACGAGGAGCTTTGAATCTTCTTCGGCGGGCTTTTTGTATCTGTACGCCGGCGCTTTGCCGGTTTACGTGTGCCGCGGGTCGGTGTTGAATGCGGGGGTGAAACTCCGTAAAGTTAACACTAGGTTAACAAACAGAGAACAGAAAGTAATTGGGTGAGTACCATGACGCATCTCAATGATCACCGCCTCGCGACCCTGCGCCAGGACCTCCACGACCTGTACGGCAACACTCACGCTGCCGCTGAAATCGACGCCGAGGTAGACGCGGCAATCGCGCGCCATACTGCCGGTGCAACGGTCGAAGAATTCATCCCTGTTCTGGTTGAACGTGAGGTAAAAGAATACTTCGGCGGGCACCGCATCCATGTTCGTTTCTCTGCTGGCACCAACCACGCCCTTGCGGAGAAGGTTGTTGAATTGACCAAGGAACAGGCCGGTGACGCCTTGTTTGTCGACGCCGCCCATTTTCACACCGAGGTTGACCCCAACAACCGCATGGTCAGCATGCCTGACTTCATCGTATACCTAGGCCGCGACATCCCGCGCGACGAAGCTGGCAAGGACATCAAGATTTGGGATATCGCTGCGGCCAATACGCCAGAGGAAGAGCGCGAACTTATCGACGACCTCGGCGCACGCGTGCTTTATATGTTGGGCAAGCTGGGCATCGAGCCAGCGGGCGATAAGGCCCCTGTCAAAGCCTAATCTCACAACTAGAAGCGATAGGCTGGCGGCAGTTTTTCATCAATAGCGCTGTTGGCTACCCAGAACTCGGCGTAGTTATAGGGCATGTAGTGCGTGCCCATGCCTGGATGCCAATCCTGCTCGCCTAGTTGCGGCGGAACTGAGCGCTGTTGATTGAGTTCGCCGTGGGCATAAAGCCGCTCGGGCAGCGCGCCGATGATGGGCCGGTAGTCGGCGAGAAGGCGCGCGAACTGCGCCGAGAAATCCGCGCGAGAAAGATCCTTTTCCAAGATCTCAATGCGCTCGAGAAGGGCGCTGATCGCGCTCGTCGCCGGAAGGTCTCCGCTTTTTGCCACTGCAGAAGCTTTCTGCATATCTGCTTTCAACCATGCCAACTCAGTTGACCGCGTGAGTTTTTCGCCCTTAGCCATGCGCTGGAGATCATCCAGCTGCGCCTTCGCAGTGCTGAGTCGGCGCAACTGGCGGTAACCCTGCGTAATCGACCTGCTGTGTTGGAAAAGTAGGGAAGTGCTAGCCGAAGGATCCATCGAATCCAGTGCCACAATATTCGGCTTTACCCGGCGATAGTCAGCCTTGATCTGTTCCCATTGAGCCTTGAAGGCTTCGTTAATCAGCGGGGTATTAAGTCCCGCGACGATTTTGTCGCCCTCGATGATGAACTTTGTGGCAGCCGGGAGGGTACCACGGTTGAAATCCAGCTGTTCGAGGAGTCGACGGGCGGTTACCCTGCGCGAATACAGAAATGAAGCCACGAGCATCGTGACCGCCAGCACTGATATCGCGATGAAGATGCTCCAGCCCGGAAGCCCCGTGGTCGATTCGCGGGAGATAGAGGGATCGCCCGCAGCCTTGGCCGCTAAAAGCAGGCCGACGGTGTAGTTGCCGCCGCGCACCGGCGCTTCCATCTGGTCCAGAATACCGTCCAGGCGCCCCGGCTTCTCGATGGAAATCGCCTCGCACACATCATTACTGCAACGGGCAGTCGATGACATTGGATCCAAACCAACGCCGATGAGCAGCGTTCCTTCCCTAAGGCTGCGTCCATCCGTGTTCAGCAGGCCGCGGGCGTTGTCTCGCAGGTATTCCAATGCATCAGTCGATACATCCTTGTGGTTGTGCTCATAGGTGAAGTACAGAATCCGGCTTACCTCAGGAGGTAGGTCGAGTGCCTCCGATTCCTGGCGCAGAGCTGATTCATCCGAGGGCGAAAGCAGATTACCTTCATCAAAAATCTCCACCGTGGGCGTAGCGGCGTGTGCCGTTGCTGGCAGCGTCACCAGCAAGAAAGCTACGGCAAGTAGCTGGAAAAGATATTTCATTAGATAAATAGAGTCCGCTCTTAAAGAGATAGAGAATGCGAGCGCATTTATGGCTCTTTAGGCTCGGATTAATCGTAGTGCTCACGGCCGGGTTGTGTTAAATATGCGTCACTGCAGCCCTGAATCCGTGTGGGAGCGAGGTTATCGGCCACAAACCACTAGGCTGTTTGACTGAATATTGTCATAAAACCGTTTGGAGAATCGAAGTAATCGTGACTGCCAACAATCCCTCCGCCAGCGCCGCTGGCAGCGAAACCCGCGTTTTCGAACCTGTTCAGCGAATCTTGCTGCCCAAGCGCGGCGAGCCTTTTGACGTCCGGATGCTCTATCTCATCGAGTCCGAGCAAAACCGCGAGCGCCTGAGCTGGACCAACCGCACTGCGGTGACGATTCCAGCGGGTGAAGAGGCTTCTTTCGAGACCTACTTCAACGCTTTCCCTGCTTCCTACTGGCGCCGCTGGTCCCAGCTGAAGTCCATCGTGCTCTCCCTCGAGCTCGAAGGCCAAGCCAACGTGTCCATTTACCGCTCCAAGCAGGACGGTCAGCGCATCTCCGTGGCCAACCACCTGGTCGGCAGCGGTCACCATGACTTCGAACTGCCGCTGAAGAACTTCGAAGACGGCGGCTGGCTGTGGTTCGACATCACCGCAGAGAAGGAAACCGTCCTTTCTAATGCGGCATGGTGCGCACCGCATGCCCCACAGGCACAGATCCTGCCCGATGGCACCGAACTGCCGGCTTCGGAAAAGCGCGTTGCCGTGGGCATTCCTACCTTCAACCGCCCAACCGACGCCGTCGCAGCGCTGCAGGCTCTCGCCGAGGACCCAGTGGTTGACGGCATCATCGACTACGTCCTTATGCCGGACCAGGGCAACCAGCACCCAGCAGACGAGCCAGGCTACGAGCAGGCCGTCGAGCACTTCGGCCCGCGTTTCCGCGAGTTCCGTCAGGGCAACCTGGGCGGATCCGGCGGCTACTCCCGCATCATGTACGAGGCGTTGGAGAACACCGATTCCCCGTTCATCCTCTACATGGATGATGACATCGCCATCGAGCCTGACTCCATCCTGCGCGCAGTTCAGGCCGCGCGATACGCCGCAAAGCCGATCATCGTTGGCGGACAGATGCTGAACCTGCAGGAGCGCTCCCAGCTGCGCACCACCGGCGAGCAGGTCAACAAGCACGACTTCATGTGGGGCGGGGCGCCGCACGCGGTCTACGACCACGACTTCGCCAAGTACCCATTGCGCGCTATTGGCGACGCCCAGTCGCACCTCGACCCACGCAAGTACGACTCCCGCGCTTTGCACCGCCGCGTCGATGTCGAATACAATGGCTGGTGGATGTGCCTCTTCCCGCGCGTCGTAGCTGAGACCAACGGCCAGCCGCTGCCGCTGTTTATTAAGTGGGATGACACCGAGTACTCCCTGCGCGCAGCCGCTAACGGCTTCCCAACCGTGACTTGGCCAGGCGCTGCCATCTGGCACATGGCGTGGGCGGACAAGGACGACGCCATCGATTGGCAGGCGTACTTCCACCTGCGCAACCGTCTCATCGTCGCTGCGATGTACCACGACGGCGACGTCAAGGGCATTACGAAGTCCATCTTCAAGTCCACCCTCAAGCACACGATGTGCATGGAATACTCCACCATGGCTATCCAGCTGGAAGCTATGAAGGACTTCTTGGCCGGCCCAGATCACCTCTTCGACATCCTGGAATCCTCCCTGCCGCGCATCGCGGAAATCCGCAAGAACTACTCCGATGCCGTCATCATCGAGTCTGCCGACCAACTGCCAGCTCCGACCGGCGCGCCGGGCGTACCGACCCGCAACATCGGCGGCCGCCTCGGCAAGGTCAAGAAGCTGCCATGGCTGCTGAAGTCCGCAAAGCACCTGGTCACCAAGGAAGACCGCGCGCACCACGAGGCGCCGCAGCTCAACCTCACCCCAGACGAAGCGCGCTGGTTCACCCTGTCCCGCGTGGACTCCGCAACAGTTTCCACCGCAGGTGGCACCGGCGTGGCCTTCCGCAAACGCGACCGCGATCTGGCCACCGACCTCGTCAAGCAGACCCGCGGCCTGCTCAAGGAGATCGAGGAGAACTTCGACGATCTGAAGGCGCAGTATCGCGCCGCGATGCCGGAGCTGACCTCCCGCGAATCCTGGAAGAAGGTATTCGATGCCCAGTAAGCTTTCTGTAGCGGAATCACACGTTCTGGAAAGCATCCAGAACGCAGCTTTCGACGTCCCTGGAGTTGTACCTGCCGCCCGCGGCCTTAGCCACTTGGGTGAGCATGCCCTGGGCTGGATGGGAACTTCCGCTCTCATGTACGTGGTCAATCGCGCGGACAAAGCGAAGGCTCGCCAGTGGGCATACGTCGGCGCGAGTGCTTTTACCGCCCATGCGGCCAGCGTTGTGTTAAAGCGCATCGTTCGCCGCAAGCGTCCCGATTACCCGTACGTGCGTGTGGGCGTGGCAACGCCGTCTAAGCTGTCGTTTCCTTCTTCCCACTCGACGTCGACAACCGCGTTCCTCGTCGCCGTCGCGCATCTTTTGTCCACCCCAGCGCCGCTTGTCGGCGTGCCCGTGATGATGGCTTCGCGTATGGTGCTCGGAGTGCATTATCCAACGGATACCGCGGTTGGAGCTGCGATCGGCGCAGTCACCGCAGAGGCATTAACCCGCTACGAAAGGAAGACCGCGTGAGCGATTCCCACCACGACGACGGTACGCAGCGCGTGTTCCACTCTGAACCGCATACTTCAGGCATCGACACTGGCCGCAAGCGTAAGCCGCCGAAGAACCTCGCCGACGGAATGGTAAAGGCCCTCCGCCCAAAGCAGTGGGTCAAAAATGTCCTCGTCCTCGCTGCTCCAGCAGCAGCGGGTGCGGACGCACTGTTCCATTCGCGCGTGCTTCTCGACGTCCTCCTTGCCTTCATCGTCTTCTGCATGGGCGCGTCCTCGATTTACCTCATCAATGACGCACGCGACGTCGAAGCTGACCGCGCGCACCCGACCAAGCGTTTCCGCCCGATTGCCGCCGGCGTCCTACCGGTTGGCCTGGCCTACGCCATGGCGGCAGTGCTCATCGTTGGCTCCATTGCTTTGTCCTTCCTGGCCACCGCTGGCCCACAGCTGGCAATCGTGATGGCTGTGTACATCGCTTTGCAGCTGGGCTACTGCTTTGGCTGGAAGCACATGCCGGTTATCGACATCGCGCTGGTTTCCTCTGGCTTCATGCTGCGCACAATGGCCGGTGGCGTTGCCGCGGGCATCGTCTTGTCGCAGTGGTTCCTGTTGGTTGCGGCATTCGGCTCGCTGTTTATGGCTTCCGGTAAGCGCTATTCCGAGATTCTTCTTGCGGAGCGCACCGGCGCCAAGATTCGCAAGTCCCTCGAGGGCTACACGCCGACCTACCTCCGCTTCGTCTGGACCCTTGCGGCTACCGCTTTGGTCATGTCCTACTCGCTGTGGGGCTTCCAGCTTTCCAACGCCGCCGATGGCCCAGCTGGCGTCTGGTACCAGGTTTCGATGGTCCCGTTTACCATCGCTGTGCTGCGCTATGCCGCTGACGTCGACCGCGGCAATGGCGGCGCTCCCGACGAAATCGCCCTGGAAGACCGAGCACTGCAAGTCCTTGCGCTCGCGTGGCTGGCCTGCATCGCTATGGCGGTCTACATCATGCCGATGCTGTAGAGAACAGGGTTCTCTACAGGGGCAGAGCGCTCTACAGGAACGGAATATGACACCATAAGGAATGTATTCTGGCAGCACAAAGCCAGGAATATAACCAAATAAGATGGGTAATGTTAAACTTTTACCCCGTGAATAACACTAATAACAAGAATCTGGTCCGGCTCAGTGCCGTGGCATCGGTGATTGTTATTAGTGTTTTTTCTTTTTGGGGAGGCTTTGTCCGCCGCTGGATTTCCGACGACGGCCTCATCGTCCTGCGCACCGTACGCAACCTCGAAGCCGGAAATGGCCCCGTGTTCAACATGGGCGAGCGCGTCGAGGCTAACACCTCCACGCTCTGGCAGTACCTGATCCTGCTGCTGCGCTGGATCACTAGCGCCGACCTCGCAGGCATTGCCATCTACTTAGGGCTTTTCCTTTCTGTCTGTGCGATGGCGCTCGGCACATTTGCCACCGCTGGTCTTGTTTCGCGGGGCAAGAGCGCAACCCTCGTCGCTCCTGCCGGCGCACTGGTCTACCTCGCGTTGCCACCAGCTCGCGACTTTTTCACCTCCGGCCTCGAATGGGGCCTAGCCATCTTCTATCTGGCTGTGCTGTGGTGGATGCTGCTGAAGTGGGCTCGGGGCGTCGATAAGCATGCGGCGAATGCCAGCGACTCCATGCCATATTGGCTGGCTGTCTGGGCTGGTCTGTCCTGGCTCGTGCGCCCGGAGCTCGCTCTCTATGGCGGGCTGGTTGGTGTGCTGCTGCTGGCTGCCCACCGTAATTGGAAAGCATGGCTCGGCATTCTCGCTGCGGCGCTGCCATTGCCACTGGGCTACCAGATTTTCCGCATGGGCTACTACGGCCTACTTACCCCGCACACTGCGGTGGCGAAGTCCGCATCCGGCGCAGCGTGGAGCCACGGTTTTAACTATTTGGGCGACTTCGCTCTGCCGTATGCGCTCTACTTACCGCTCATTGTCCTCGCCGCGTGGGCGCTGTGGAGCCTGCGTCGTGAACTGCGTCCCAGTGGGTTTCGTACTCCGGCCACCGCAGCCTACCTTTTGCTCGCGGCCGGTCTTTTGCATCTGATTTATGTCCTGCGCGTCGGCGGTGACTTCATGCACGGCCGAATGCTTTTGCTGCCGCTCTTCGCGCTGCTGCTGCCCGTCTTCGTCCTTCCACTGCGCTCCATCCTTGGCGCTGTCACCACCTCCATCTGTGCAATCTGGGCATGCGTGATTGTTCTGCGTGGGCATTCCGTTGACTGGGATGATTTTTCTCGCCCGCTCAACATCGTCGACGAGCGTGAGTTCTGGACGCATGCCACCAAGCACCAAACCGGCCACCCGCCGCGCTCGGTGGAAGACTTCGACCACATGCGCTTTATTGAGCACTACCAAGAGGGCATGGATGAGCTCGAAGCCGGCGACGCCCTTGCCGTTCTTTATGCCAAGAAGGGTGAGGAGAATGCCTATGGCTGGATGGGCATCGAACGAGACCCCAGCATTGATGAATTACCCACGGTCTACTTCATCAACATGGGCATGACTTCTATGAACGCACCGCTCGAGGTGCGCGTGCTCGATGACATCGGCTTGGCGACGCCGCTCGCCGCCCGCCAACCACGCATCGCCGACGGCCGCATCGGTCACGACAAGAGCCTGCCGACATATTGGCAGGCGGCGCAGACCGCGGTGGACATTGACGAGCTGCCATCCTGGTACGACAAGGAAGAAACCCGGAAGGCGCGCAAAGCCTTGCAGACTGAGGACTTCCAGAAGCTGTTTGCCACCTACAAAGATCCGCTTGATGCGAAGAGATTTTTCGAAAACATCAAATTCGCGCTAACCGACGGCCGCACCCTGACTTTTTCCGAAGATCCTGGCGATTACCTTGGGAAATGATAGGGGTTTAATCTCCGTTACGGCGTGGCAGCTTCCCTAAACTGCCCTGCGCCTACTCAGCGAACGTGGTTCTGGATGGGACTTTGCTGGCTAAGTGGGTTAAGCTGCTAGAGATTCCTCGTTATATTTCTGTGACGTTAACGTTTCCAGATGTGGCGACGATATGTGTCAGTAGCACTAAATTTTTCTATCTAGCTCTTGTTGAGAAGTACATAAAGGAGAGACATGACTTCACTGAGCTCGGGTCTCAAGGCGCGTGTTCTCACAGCCGTAATGACCGTTGCGGTTGCGCTTGGACTCGCTGTTGCCGCCGGTAGCCAGGAAGCGTCCGCTGCAAACCGCGACTTTTTGCGTGCTGATGCCACGGGCACCTGTGACTGGGATGCCGTCGGTTGGTGGGTGCAGCGCTGTGACGTTTGGTCCCCAGCAATGGGCCGCAACATTCCGGTGCAGATTCAGCCGGCTAAGAACGGCGGCAACGCTGGTCTGTACTTGCTGGATGGCCTGCGCGCGACGAACCGCACCAACGCTTGGATCAACGACGTAAATGCTGCCCGCACCTACGAGCCGCACAACATCACCCTCGTAATGCCGGTTGGCGGAGAGGCCTCCTTCTACGCTGACTGGGAGGGCCCGGCTACCTACAACGCTGTTTCCCCGATCAACTACAAGTGGGAAACCTTCCTGACCTCCGAGCTGCCTGGCTACCTGGAGCGCAACTTCGGCGTTGCTCGTAACAACAACTCTATCGCTGGTCTGTCCATGGGCGGCACCGCAGCCATCACCCTGGCCGGTAAGCACCCAGACCAGTTCCGCCAGGTTCTGTCCTACTCCGGCTACCTGACCACCACCTTGCCGGGTGCGCAGACCTTTATGCGCCTCGCGCTTCTCGACGCCGGCGGATTCAACATCAACGCAATGTACGGTTCTCTGGTTAGCCCGCGCCGTTTCGAGAACGATCCGTTCCGCGTCATGGGCGGTCTGCGCAACACTGACATCTACATCTCTGCAGCTTCCGGTATCCCAGGTGCAGGCGATGCAGGTTACTTGCCGCAGCATCAGCTGTCTGGCGCCGTTTTGGAGATGTTCGCTGGCGCTACCACCCGTATCTGGGAGGCAAAGGCTCGTGCAACTGGTCTGCGCGTGACTTCCAACTACCCAATGCAGGGTCTGCACAACTGGGCACAGTTTGGCTACCAGCTGGAGCACTCTAAGCCACAGGTTCTCAATGTGATGAACGCTTGGTAAGCATCTAGGGAATTCGTTAGGAATCGCTCCGGCGAATTGTCCTAGATGGGTTCTTAACCGGCCGCAGGTTTTCCTGCGGCCGGTTTTGTGTTTTGGGCGTGTTCCTCTATGAAAAGTCTCAAGTTCAACTTAAACTTGAGCACACAATAGACAGCACTTCGCGGCCTAGATGAGGAAAGTCCGGAGGAGGGGAACCTTCGGAAACCACGCCTAGTCCGCTACCTCGACATTAAAACCTCGACTTCATACAAGGACTCATCTATGCGTAAAAATGCGTCTGCATCCAGCCTGCGCTCTCCAGGTTCCCCGACCAAGGCTCGTAAGGGTCTGGCCATCGCAGCTTTGCCTACTGCTGTAGCGGTGGGCCTGTCTCTCCTGCCGAATGCAACGGCTCAGTCCTCCCTTGGTTCTTTGACACAGAACCTGGGTAGCTCCAACCTATCCGATGCTTTCGCTCCTGGCACCCCGCCGGAGCGTACTCCGATTCAGACCGAGTACCCAGAGGTTGAGGGTCTTCCGGAAGGCGTCGATATTTCCCGCGTGGAATACCTGACCAACCGCAACCTGCGCGTCTACATCAAGTCCGCAGCGATGCCGGACAAGGAGCAGGTTGTCCAGATCCAGCTTGCTCGTGACTGGTACTCCAGCCCGGATAAGAAGTTCCCAGAGGTATGGGCACTCGACGGCCTGCGCGCACGCGATGACGAGTCCGGCTGGACCATCGAGACCGACATCGAGACTCAGTTCGCTGAGCGCAACGTCAACCTCATCATGCCGGTGGGCGGCGAGTCCTCTTTCTACTCTGACTGGCAGAAGCCGGACAATGGCCGCAACTACAAGTGGGAGACCTTCCTGACTAGGGAGCTCGTCCCGATTCTCGATAAGGCTTATCGTTCCAACCAGAAGCGCGCCGTTACCGGCATCTCCATGGGCGGTACCGCGGCTATGAACTTGGCGGAGCGAAACCCGCACCTGTTCCAGTTCGTTGGTTCCTTCTCTGGCTACCTGGACACCACCACGCAGGGCATGCCTGAGGCTATCGCCGCAGCCCAGATGGACGCCGGCGGATACACCTCTACCAACATGTGGGGTCCGCACTACTCTCAGGATTGGATCGACCATGATCCGAAGCTGGGCATCGAAGCACTCAAGGACATGAAGGTCTACGTCTCCGCCGGCTCCGGTAAGGACGACTACGGCAATCTGAGCTCCGTGGCAAAGGGCCCTGCAAATGCTGCTGGCGTTGGCCTCGAGGTCATCTCCCGTATGTCTACCCAGACCTTCGTCGATTACGCGAAGCGCGCCGGTGTGCCAGTTGTTTCCCGCTTCCGCCCATCTGGCGTTCACAGCTGGGAATACTGGCAGTTCGAAATGCGCGAGGCTTGGCCAGTCATGGCCGACGCCCTCGGCATCGCTAAGGAAGACCGCGGCGCAGATTGCACCCCGGTTGGAGCTATCGCAGAGGCAACCAAGTCCGGCATCCTAGGCTCCTGCCTGAACAATGAGTACGACGTCGCCGGCGGTAAGGCCGAGGATTTCCAGGCGGGTACCGCTTACTGGTCCCCAGAGACTGGTGCACACGCCATCTTCGGTCGCATCGGCGCACGTTACGCAGAAAGCGGCGGCCCGACCTCCTGGCTGGGCTTCCCAACCACCGGCGAGACCAAGACCCCAGACGGCAAGGGTCGCTTCGTTCACTTCCAGCACGGCTCCATCTACTGGACCGCAGAAACCGGCGCTTGGGCTATTCCAGGTGACATGGTTGAGGCATGGGGCAAGAACGGCTTCGAAGGCGGCGACCTGAAGTACCCAACCGGTCCGGTCACTAAGGTCGGCGAGGGCTTCGCACAGGACTTCCAGAATGGCGTTCTGACCCGTAACCCGGATGAGTCCCACTCCATCGTCCACGGTGCCATCGGCGCCAAGTACAAGGAGCTGGGCGGCCCGTCCTCCTCGCTGGGCTTCCCGAAGGGTGGCGAAAAGCCAATCAAGGGCGGCTTCTTCCAAGAATTCGAGCACGGCAACATCTACTGGTCCGCTGAATCCGGTGCGCACTACATTCTGTACGGCGCAATCATGGACGAGTGGGGCAAGCGCGGTTTCGAGCAGGGCGAGTTCGGCTGGCCAACCAGTGACTACAACCAGATCGCAGCCGGCGGCATCTCCCAGACATTCCAGCACGGTGAGATCCGCGAAATCATGGGCAGCGTTCAGGCGGAAAAGAAGTAATCATGCGTACCTCCTTCCGGGTTCCTGTAATGTGCGCAGCCTTCATGGCTGCTGCACTCGGCATAAGCGCCTGTGGTTCCGCAACGGTTGAAAGCGAGAATTCTCCCGAGCAGACGAAAGTCGCCCCGCTCGAGCGTTCTCCGCAGCCTGCAAGTGCTTCTGAAAGCGCCTCTGAAGCTAGCTCGCAGTCGGCGGATTCTTCGGACGAAAAGTCCTCTTCAGAATCCAGCGCTGCTTCGGCAAGCGATGAGCCTGAAGACCGTGGCGCCCGGGAAATCTCCGCTATCCCTTCGCCTAGCCGGACTCAGGGACCTGAGCAAGATTTCCTAGCTGCAGTTCAGAAAGCTGGAGTAAAAACAGAAGGTGCAGAAGATCAAATCATCGGTGCAGGCCAAGCTGCGTGCAACGAAGGCGATGCCGTAACCATCCCCGCTGTTGCAGGTCAGCTCATCGAGCAGGGCCGCGCACCTTTGTCACATGAGGAGCTAACCGCTGTCCTCACGGACCAAGCGCGCGGCACCCTGTGTGCTAAATAAGGTAGAAATTTATGCGAAAAACACTCACGGTTGTTGCCGTCCTCGTCGTATTAGCTGTCATCGGCGCGGGAGCGGTTCACTTCTTAAACGCCAACAAGGCAGGAGAATCCAACAACCTGAGTGAGCCGGTGCCCACCGAGCAGGGCGGGGGAGTCGAGGCCCCTGCCCAGCCGGATTGGTGCCCGCGCTTCGAAGTGATTTCTGCCCCTGGCACTTGGGAATCCAAGGCCGATGATGACCCCATCAACCCGACCGCCAACCCCAAGTCCTTCATGCTTTCCATCAGCAACCCGCTGAAGGAGGCCTACGTTCCTGAAGACGTAAAGGTCTGGACGCTGCCTTATACCGCGCAGTTTAAAAACATCAACGCTCAACAGGAGATGAGCTACGACGAATCCCGTGATGAGGGTACCTCTCGCCTCGAGGGCGAGCTGACCACCATGCACGAGAACTGCCCAGCCACCAAGTTCATCATCGCCGGTTTCTCTCAGGGTGCTGTCATTGCGGGCGACGTCGCAGACCGCATCGGTGGTGGCAATGGCCCAATCCCAGCCGAGGCTGTTTCGGGCGTTGCGTTGGTGGCAGATGGGCGTCGCCAAGCAGGCGTAGGCCAGAACCCCGGTGTGCCCGTTGCTGGTGTCGGTGCAGAGATTGCTCTGCAGCCGGTTGGCATGCTCATCCAAGGCATCGTTCCTGGAGCATCCATGCGCGGGCCGCGTGCAAATGGCTTCGGCTCCTTGGCAGATCGCACCTTCCAGATTTGTGCACCTGATGACTCTATCTGTGATGCCCCACTCGATGGCCCAAACGGCCTTGAGCGCGCACGCGGGCTCATTGAAGCAAACGGTGTGCACGCGATGTATGCCACTAACTCGAACGTGATTCCGGGTACCACTGCCAACCAATGGGTCGTCGGCTGGGCGCGGGAAATTATCGACCGCACCTAACTCCGTTCAAACTTAAAATGGCCACGTTATGTAACGCTCTGCGTCTCCGAGATGATATTTTTAATGTCAAAAGTAAACAATCTAAGCCCAAAAGGAGATTAGATGGACCTCCAAGCATTGATTGGCCAGTTCTTTGACGGGAATGGTCGCATTGTTCTGCCGCCTCACTTGACCCTGCCGGGGCTTTGTGAGCACGTCTTTGAAATGGAACAACAATCAGGAGTTCCTGATCGCCCGGTTTTGCGCCAGTGGCTCTTTGATGATGACCCAGCTGGTGCCCCGCGCGATTTCACGCGCTCAGAAGTAAACAAGCGAATCAAGGTCGTGGCCGCGCGCCTGCAGCAGGTCGGCGCAGTAGGGGACCGCGTGGCTATTCTTGCCGGAAACTCTCCGGAGTACCTGTTTGGCTTTATGGGCGCGATGTATGCGGGAATGACGCCGCTGCCACTCTATGATCCGAACGAGCCGGGGCACTCCGAGCACCTGCGCGCAGTCTTTGGAGATTCGAATCCTTCGATTGTTCTGACCAACAATGTTTCTGCAGCCGCAGTTCGCCGCTACTTCGCAGACTTGCCGTCGGCGCAGCGCCCACGCGTGATTTCCATCGATTCTCTGCCGGATTCGCTCGCGGCTTCGTGGAAGAATCCAGTTGAACAAGGCGCCGGTGAGGGAGCAGCAGCGCCCGTCGACGCTCCCGCTTTCCTCCAGTACACCTCCGGCTCTACCCGCACTCCAGCGGGCGTGTTGCTGACTAACCGCTCGATTTTGACGAATGTGCTGCAGATTTTTGCTGCGGTACACATCAAGACGCCGCCGCGCATCGTTTCCTGGCTGCCGTTGCACCACGATATGGGCATTATTTTGGCTTCTTTCGCCACCATTTTGGGCTTGAACTTTGAGATGATGTCACCGCGTGACTTCGTGCAGCAGCCGAAGCGTTGGGTGCGCCAGATTAGCCGTCAGCCGGGTGATGAGAACTTTGCGGGAATTTATGCCGTGGTTCCGAACTTTGCGCTCGAGCTGGCTGCTCGTTATGGCGCACCGGTTGCGGGTGAGGATATTGATCTGTCGCATGTCGATGGCATTGTCATCGGCTCCGAACCTGTAACAGAGACTGCAGTGGACAATTTCTGGGAGGTCTTTAGCGAATACGGGCTCAAGCGCGAGGCTATGCGTCCTTCCTATGGTTTGGCAGAGGCAGCGTTGATGGTGGCTACTCCGCAGGAAGGCGAGCGCCCGCTCATCACGCACTTCAACCGTGAGCAGTTGACGGCAGGCAAGGCCGTTGTGGAGGCTAAGTCCGATCAGACGGTGGCTTTTGCATCAAATGGTCAGGGCATGCCTGCTCAGTATCTGACGATCGTGGACCCAGAAACCAAGGCTGAGCTTGCCGACGCCCAGATCGGCGAGCTGTGGCTGCACGGCGACAACATGGCAGCCGGTTACCTAGGCCGCGAGGACGAGACAGCTTCTACTTTCCGGAATACTTTGGCCACGCGCCTGCCGGAGGGTTCCCGCGTTGTTGGGGCGCCGGAAGATGACAAGTGGATGGCCACGGGCGACCTTGCCACCATCGTGGATGGTCACCTCTACATCACGGGCCGTTTGAAGGACTTGATCGTGGTTGCGGGACGAAACCACTACCCGCAAGATATCGAGGCGACCGTCCAGGAGGCCTCGGCGCATGTGCGACCAGATTCCATCGCTGCCTTCTCTGTGGAAGGTGGCAGTACCGAGCAGCTAGTGCTGCTGATCGAACGTGCTGATGATGCAGATTCTGCAGGCGATGAAGCAGCGACTGAGGTTATTCGTACCGCCGTCTCGAAGGCACACGGTATTACACCGGAGGTCATTCGCTGGTTTAGCGCGCATGAAATCAATCGCACTTCTTCTGGGAAGATTGCACGCCGTGTAGCGAAGAAGCACTTCCTCGCGAGCTAACGCGGCGCTCTAATCGCTTTTACACCTCTGCTGTATTGCACTGCCATATAGCAGAGGTGAGTTGTTATCGTGACAGAAGTTAACAAAATGAGACAATAAAGCGATAAAGATTGCAGGCATGCGGCAACCAGTGCTGTGCAGAATTGTGCGGAAACTCCCCATTTATAGAAAGCTAATTTAGATGACTGTTGAAGAACTACGAGGCTGGCTACGCAATTGGGTCGCGCAAACCACCGGCCTATCCGCTGAGGAAATTACTGATAGCAAGCCTCTAGAAAATTTCGGGTTGTCCTCCCGCGATGCAGTAGTTCTCTCCGGTGAGCTGGAGAACCTACTCGGGATGAAGTTAGAACCGACTGTCGCTTATGAATACCCGACTATCGCACAGCTCGCTGACCGTCTGGTCAACGGCGTAGCATCCTCGAGCAACTCCGCGGTCGATTCCAGCAGCGGTGCCGCCTCCACGCGCAATGCCGGCATCATTGGCGGCGATATCGCGATTATCGGTGAAGCTGGCCGTTTCCCCGGAGCACAGAACGTCAAAGAGTTCTGGGACATGTTGGTCGAAGGCCGTGCCGGAACCGGCCCGCTACCTATGGGCCGCTGGTCGGAGTACGCCGCAGAGCCGACGGTCTCGGAAAAGATTGCTAACCAGAACACCGATGGTGGTTACCTCGAAGACATTGCTAGCTTCGATGCGGAGTTCTTTGGGCTTTCTCCCCTCGAAGCCGCGAACATGGACCCTCAGCAGCGCATTCTTCTTGAACTAGCTTGGGAAGCGCTCGAGGACGCAGGGCTTCCAGCCAACCAGCTGCGCGGCACTGCAACGGGCGTGTACATGGGTTCGACTAACAATGACTACGGCATGCTCATCGTCGCTGACCCTGCAGAGATGCACCCTTATGCCATGACCGGCACCTCTTCTGCAGTGGTGGCCAACCGCATCTCCTACGCACTGGACCTGCGTGGCCCTTCCATCAACGTGGACACTGCATGCTCTTCCTCGCTGGTCGCTGTTAGCCAAGCCGTCAATGACCTGCGCACAGGTGCCTCTGACGTAGCTTTGGCCGGCGGCGTTAATATCCTCGCTGCTCCGCATGCCTCGACTGGTTTTAGCGAACTTGGAGTTATCTCCCCGACCAGCGCTATCCACGCTTTCTCCGACGACGCCGACGGTATCGTCCGCTCTGATGCCGCCGGCGTTTTGGTGCTCAAGCGTCTCGCCGATGCTGAGCGCGATGGCGATAACATCCTCGCCGTCATCAAGGGCACTGCCGTTAACTCCGACGGCCACTCCAACGGACTAACCGCCCCGAACCCAGACGCGCAGGTTGACGTCCTCGAGCGCGCCTACGCCGACGCTGGTATTGACCCGCAGCTAGTCGACTACGTCGAAGCACACGGCACCGGCACCATCCTCGGAGACCCAATCGAGGCCACCGCCCTTGGCCGTGTTCTCGGTTCCGGGCGCGAAATGGCAGCGCCGATGCTTCTCGGTTCTGCGAAGTCGAACATCGGTCACTCTGAATCCGCTGCCGGCGTAGTTGGCCTCATTAAGGTCATCGAGTCGATGCGCCACGGCGTCATCCCGCCAAGCATCAACTTCTCCGCCCCAAACCGCTACATCGATTTCGACAACGAGCACCTCGAAGTCGTCGAGGATCCCCGCGAGTGGCCGGAATACTCGGGCCAAAAGGTCGCCGGTGTCTCTGGCTTCGGCTTCGGCGGCACCAACGCACACATCGTTCTTACCGACTACCGCGGCCTGACTGCCGAGACCGCAGCGCAGGTCAACATCGACGAGGGCGCTCCAGTCTCCCTGCCGATTTCCGGTCTTCTTCCATCTCGTCGCGAGGCTGCTGCAGGCCAGATCGCTGACTACATTGAGCAAGAACATCCTGACCTGCTTTCTCTCGCGCGCACTCTTGCGCGCCGAAACCATGCACGCTCCCGTGCAGTGGTGACGGGCGTCAGTGAAGAGGACGTCGTCAAGCGTCTGCGTCAGGTAGCCGACGGCAAGGTCTCCATGGGCATCGCCTCCGCAGATTCCCCGTCTGTACCAGGCCCCGTCTTTATCTACTCCGGCTTCGGTTCCCAGCACCGCAAGATGGTTAAGGATGTGCTCGAGATTTCTCCAGCGTTTAAGGAACGCTTGGAAGAACTCGACCGAATCGTCGAATTCGAGTCCGGGTGGTCCATCCTTGACATCGTTGCCGACGACGCCCAAACCTATAACACTGAAACCGCCCAGGTAGCGATTACCGCAATCCAGATTGCTTTGACGGACCTTCTTGCATCCTTCGGCGTTCGTCCGGCGGGTGTTATCGGTATGTCCATGGGCGAAATCGCCGCTGCCTACGCTTCCGGCGGTATCACTGCAGAAGACGCCATGCTTATCGCCGCTCACCGTTCCCGCTTGATGGGCGAAGGTGAAAACTCGCTCGGTGAGGAAGAACAAGGCGCAATGGCTGTTGTCGAGCTTACTGCTGCTGAAATCGAAGCTCTGGACGGCAACATTGAACCTGCCGTCTACACCGGCCCTGGTATGACAACTGTTGGCGGTCCGCGCCCTGAGGTCCTCGCTTTGGTGGAAAAGCTGGATGCAGAAGGAAAGTTCGCACGCGCTCTTAACGTGAAAGGTGCAGGACATACCTCGGCTGTGGACCCAATTCTGGGCGAGTTGTATGCAGATATCGCTGGTATCGAACCACGGCCGCTGCACACGACGCTGTACAGCTCTGTTGATCGCGGTGAAATCTACCGCCCAGGTGCCCTTGTCCACGATGAGGATTACTGGATTCGTATGACTCGCCAGCCGGTCATGCTGCAGGATGCTACGGAAGCTGCTTTTGCCTCTGGACATACGCAGATTGTGGAAATATCACCGAACCCAATTGCGTTGATGGGGCTAATGTCGACTGCCTTTGCAGTTGGTAAGTCTGACGCACAGTTGCTGTTTAGCTTGAAGCGGAAAGTTGATCCGACGGAGTCTTTGTTAGACCTTCTGGCGAAGCTGTATGTGGCTGGTGCGCCGGTGGACTACACCGCGGTCTTTGGTTCGGGCGCGCTTGTCGACGCCCCGCATACCCAGTTCAAGCGCCAACGCTTCTGGACGAATGCCCGTCCTTCCTCTGGCATCTCTGGTTTGCCAGGTGCGCGAGTTAACCTGCCGGAGGGCAAGGTTGCGTTCTCGACGAATGCAGACCAAGCTCCTTCTGCTCTGGCAATTTTGGAGGCTGCTGCTGAGGCGGTTACTCCGGGGGCACAGATTGTGGCTTCGGAGGAGCACGGTGACTTGCCACCGCAGGGTGAGGTAACCACTGTGGTGTCGAAGTCATTGGGCGGCCTGTCGATTGCGGTTTACTTTGTGAACGGTCCGGCTACGCAGCTGGTTGCAGAGGGTTTCGCTTCCGCATTGAACTTGGCTGAAACCGGCATTCCGGGTGTGGCTGCGATTGCCGAACCTGCCGCACCGAGTGCACCGGCATCCTTTACTGACGTCAGCGACGTAGAAGCTGTGCGTTGGGACCCATCGAAGGAGACGGTGGAGGAGCGGCTTTCGCTGATCGTCTCTGAGTCAATGGGCTACGACGTTTCTGACCTGCCGCGTGAGTTGCCGCTGATCGACCTAGGCCTGGACTCGTTGATGGGCATGCGTATTAAGAATCGCGTGGAAAATGACTTCCAGATTCCACCGATGCAGGTGCAAGCGCTTCGCGACGCCTCTCTCGCCGATGTCATCACCATGGTCGAGGATGCCGTCGCCGGTAAGTCTGTTGCTGGTGCTGCCGAGACCAGCGCCGTGGACGTCGGCGCTGGAGAAGTCGGCGCCGTGGACGCCGGCAATGCAGGAGCCAACTCTGCAGAATCTAGCGCTGCGGAGGTTGGCGCTGTAGAAGCCGACGCTGAAAAGGACGGCGTCGACAAGCACGATGCAGAAAACAGCGCTGAAGGCGTGGGTGTTGCCCCTCGTGATGCCTCTGAGCGCATGGTCTTTGGCACCTGGGCAACTTTTACCGGCAAGGCAGCAGCGGGCGTGACCTCTCAGCTTCCGCAGATTGATGAATCTGTAGCGGCGGATATCGCGCAGCGCCTGAGCGAGCGTGCTGGCATTGAAGTCACAACTCAGCAAGTCCTCGATGCCGAGACCCTCGAACCTTTGGCGGACCTTGTTCGCGAGGGGCTGGAGACCGAAGTCGAAGGCAACATCCGCGTTCTCCGCGAAGCCGAGGGACCCGCTGTCTTTATGTTCCACCCTGCCGGCGGAACGACGGTTGTCTACCAACCACTGGCGCGTCGTCTGCCAAGTGATGTCGCAGTCTACGGCGTCGAAAGGATCGAAGGCTCCTTGGAGGAGCGCGCTACTGCCTATATCGATGACATCATCAAGTACGCCCGCGGCCGCAAGGTAGTTCTCGGCGGCTGGTCCTTCGGTGGTGCTTTAGCCTATGAGGTTGCCTACCAGCTAGCGGACCGCACAAAGCGCGGTGAGGAAAGCGCAGAGGTTGCTTTCATCGCGTTGCTCGATACCACTCAGCCTTCAGATCCTGCTCCGGATACTCTCGAGGAGACTAAGGCGCGGTGGGGTCGTTACGCTGCCTTCGCAAAGAAAACTTATGGCCTAGACTTCGAGCCGCCATACGAGATGCTCGAGACCATGGGCGAGGATGCCTTGATGACCATGCTCGCAGAGTTCCTGTCTAACACCGATGCATCTGAGCACGGCTTGGCTGCTGGTGTCTTGGAGCATCAGCGCGCGTCCTTCGTGGACAATCAGATTCTGGGCAAGTTGGATATGCAGCGTTGGGCTGATGTTGACGTCCCGGTGATTTTGTTCCGCTCGGAGCGCATGCATGAAGGTGCCATTGAACTCGAACCGCGGTATGCCGAGATTGACCCGGATGGTGGCTGGGGCGCTATCGTTGAGGATCTGGAAATCGTGCAGCTGCAGGGCGATCACCTAGCAGTTCCTGATGAGCCGGCTATCGGTATCGTGGGCAAGCACATGAATGATTGGATCGAGGAGAAGATTCGGTAGTGACTACTACTGCTCATAAGCTGGAAGACCTGCGCCAGCGCTTGGAGCGCGCGCAGGACCCAGGCAGCGAGCGCTCCCGCAAGCGCCGCGATGACGCCGGCCGCTCAACCCCGCGTCAGCGTATTAATGCGCTGCTCGACGAAGGTTCTTTCGTTGAAACGGGTGCCTTGGCAAAGACCCCGGGTGACCCGGACGCGATTTACTCGGACGGCGTTGTCACCGGTTATGGCCGCGTGAATGGCCGCCCAGTGTGCATCTATGCGCACGATAAGACGGTTTATGGCGGCTCGGTTGGCGTTATCTTCGGTAAGAAGGTTACCGAGATTATGGACATGGCCATCAAGATCGGCTGCCCAGTAATCGGTATTCAGGACTCCGGCGGCGCGCGTATTCAGGATGCGGTGACTTCGCTGGCGATGTATTCGGAAATTGCGCGTCGCCAGCTGCCACTTAGTGGTCGTAGCCCGCAGATTTCCATCATGATGGGTAAGTCTGCTGGCGGTGCTGTGTACGCCCCGGTTACTACTGACTTCGTTATCGCAGTCGATGGTGAGGCCGAGATGTATGTGACCGGCCCTAACGTCATCAAGGAGGTCACGGGTGAGGAGATTACTTCCCATGACCTTGGTTCTGCGCGCCAGCAGGAGCTAAACGGAAACGTTAGCGCTGTGGTTGCCTCGGAAGACGATGCTTTCGATTTGGTACGAGACTTGCTGGACCATCTGCCGCTGACTTGTTTCGATGAGGCGCCGGAGTTTGCAGCTCCCGAGGATTCGGAGCTCGAAGATCCAGAGCTCAATGAGTTCATGCCTGACGACACGAACGCGGGCTATGACATGTTGGAGCTTTTGGCGCAGCTAGGTGATGACGAAGAAATCATCGAGCTACAAGAAAACTACGCGCCGAACATGATTACCGCCTTTGGCCGAATTGATGGCAAGGCTGTCGGTTTTGTTGCCAATAACCCGATGCATCTGGCCGGTTGTATCGATGCCGATGCTGCGGATAAGGGCGCGCGCTTTATCCGTATTTGCGATGCTTATAACATTCCGCTCGTCTTCGTCGTTGATACTCCGGGCTACCTGCCGGGCGTTGAGCAGGAAAAGGCGGGGCTCATCCACCGCGGCGCTAAGTTCGCATTCGCGGTGGTGGAGGCAACGGTGCCTAAGGTATCGCTGATTGTGCGAAAGGCTTATGGCGGCGCTTATGCGGTTATGGGTTCAAAGAACCTGACCGGTGATATTAACCTGGCCTGGCCGACTGCGCAGATCGCTGTGATGGGCTCTGCGGCCGCAGTCGTGATGATTGCAGGCAAGCAGCTCGAAGCTGCAGAGACCCCGGAGCAGCGTGCAATGACGAAGAAGATGTTTATGGACTTCTACGACGAGACCATGACCGCTCCTTATGTCGCTGCAGAGCGCGGCTACTTGGATGCAATGGTGGAGCCGAGCCAGTCGCGTTTGGCTTTGCGTCAGGCTTTGCGACAGCTGGCCACGAAGACCGAAAGTGACTTGCCTAAGAAGCACACCATCGCGCCGATGTAACGCCCTAAAGGGGAGCGGACGATAAAGGTGGATGAAACGACCTCAGAAATGAAGGAGAAAGTAAATGTTGCTGTCTAGCGCACTCGATATTGTCGGTGAAATCATCAACTACGTCGTTATGATTTTCAACTATGGCGCAGCAATGTCCAGCTAAGAACTTTTGCCAGAAGCCTTTCTGGCAGCCGAAAGCAGTCTTCCCACAGGGCAACTTGTGGGAAGACTCTTTTTGTATAGCGGGGTTTATATTGCAGGGCTGGGAACTACGACTGGTCTGCCACCGCCGGGAGGCAACCAACATATTCGACCTCTCAAGCGGGCCATTCTTCCGCGGCCGGTGGGTTTATCGGGTGAATCATCGTTGATGGCGTTGTGGTAGTGGCATAACGGAACCAAATTGTCGATGTTTGTCATTCCGCCGTCTTCCCATCTATCCAGGTGATGGAATTGGCATTCGTTGGCTGGGCGCCGGCAGCCCAGCCATGCGCAGGTGGGATGCTCAGCCGCCAACATGGTGCGCTGTTTTGCCGACGCAAAACGCCGCGTGCGGTACAAGTTAACCGGGCCAATTTCTGGATGAACGAGGGTAACGAAGCCGATGTCTGCGAAACGCTTCTGGATGAACTCTGCGCCGCTTAGCGTTCCGCCATCTGTGGCCAGAAGCTGGATATCGTCGCCGTCACCGCGGGCGATTTTATCTAGCTGTTCCAAGCGCACAATCACGTGCGCATGCAGCTGTGGCGAGCTGGAGCCAGCGCCGCTAAATACTTGGCGGACTGCTCCGAGCAAGTCGAGGCCGGCTGCAGCTTCTTCAGCCGCAGTTGCGGCGGCAGTGGGGTCTTTAGCAGTGGCTTTGATGGTGCCGAATAAATCAGCAATAGCGCGCGGGGAGTCAGTAATGACGAGACTGTGCGGGCCATTATCGCGCCGTAGCACCTTTACCCCGCGGGCAACCTGCGGTGGCTTCCTTAGCTCTTTCAGGCGGGCGACAGCCACCTTGGCAATATCGCGCTCCCTGGTGGCACACAGTTCTTCTCGTAGGCGCCAAGCTTTGCGCTTATCCCTAACGCGGCCGACGTACTTTTCAATCTCTCGCAGCGATTCCAAAGAGTGCGAAGTATTTCGCGCTGCGCGCTGCATGGCGCTGAAAGCAGTCTTTCCAAAATAGATTTCATGCAAGGACAACAAGGACTGCGCAAAAGACTCGGTGGCGCCCATCGCCACCAACTCGCTGCGGTTGTGGCCCGCACATAACGAGACCACGTGCATACCGCGCGCAAGTACCCCGAGTAAGTCCCCCAACTTCATGCCCAAACCATAAACGGCGTGGGGTGGCCCCGCAACTGGAACTAGTGGCGGCGGGAAGCGAGTGCGGCGATACCGCGCCAGCCGAAGAAGAACAGTGCCGACATCGTGGTTGCAACGATAAGGAAGCTGTAGTGCGGAAGGCGGCCGTTCACCAGCATCCATAGAGCCATTCCGCCAATTACAGCAGAAAGCCAAACTACGAGGCCTTCCTTCCAACGACCACCGATTTTTGCAGCGAGGATGATAACCCATCCGAGAAGAGCGCCGACGGTCCACGGCCAGAATGCATCAACCCAGCTACTGAAGGAGAGCCCTCCATGCGCAATGCGGGCGAGAACTGCGAAGATGGCGAGGGCGATGATGTCGATAATCGGTGCTGTGCGCATGAGTGTTTAAGTGTCCTTTCGATTCAGCGCTTGGTAGGTCAGCCCCTTGCTGGCGTAATGCACAAAGTAGATGACCCAGCCAATGATAGTGACCAGAGCAAAGGAAATAAGGCGGTAGATAATCGCTGCGGAGGTGGCATGTGCGGCAGTCAGGCCCGTAGCCACCAGCGGCGCAATGAGGGCGGCCTCCACCGTTCCAAGACCGCCCGGCGTAACCTGCGCCGAGCCCGCCAGCTTTGCGGCGAGGAAAGCGAGGGCGATGCCGGCCATCGTTGTGTGGTCTTCAGCAGCGCGTAGCCAAGGAATTTCTCCAGTAATGGCCCACACGCTGGCCCACAAAGCGAGCATGTCGCACAGGCGGTGCAAGAGCGAGGAGATACAAATGACCGCAAACGGGCCGCGGCTCAAGTGCACCTCGTCAAGGTTGTTTACTTCCTTGCGGACGCGCGCTAGCTTCGCACCCTTGAGAACTCGCTGGTGGTTTAGCCAGCGCTGAATGGTTGCCGGGTGGGATGTAATCCAGAAGATAGCGCCCATTGCCGCCAGCATCAGGACGATGGTGGTCAGCAACGACCCCAATGCCATATCCGCGTTCAAGAAAAACACACCGGCGACGCCGATGAGAGCCAGGAACATCGAGGAAATGATCGATGACAGGAACAGGAAATAGCTGCACAATGCCACCGATGCGCCCCACCCGCGCTGTACCTGGAATGTCAGGATCGCAGCGAAGGCCGGTCCTGCGGGAAGGGTGGTGGACCAGGAATTGGAGGCCAGCGTAATTGCATAAGTTTCCCGCAGCGGGACCTCAATCTTGCCGGCCTTGATGAGCAGACGCATGACCTCTGCCATGCCGGCAATAGACCCGAATGCGAAGAGTACAACCAGCACGACTGGTAGCGGCTCCGCATGCCGAAGGCGTGTTAGGCCCTCGGCGATAAAACTCAGGTGGCCACGAAAGAACCATCCGAGTGCGATCAGGATGAGCAGCGAAACAATCCAGGTTAACCAGTTCTTCTTCATCGCTCTCCCGTGCGCTTATCGGCTTGGAGGCGCTGCATGAGCTCGCTGAATGGGATGAGGGAAGAGTCTTCCGCGAGGGAACGGCCACTGCGCTCGGGGCCTTCGTCCTCGTCTTTAGATGGCATCGCGGCAGCGGTTGGTTGGGCAGCAGACGGTGCAGAGACCGAAGCTGGCTGGCTGGAAGCTGGGGCGGGTTCGCGGCCGTGACCCAACTTGTCGTAAGCGCGATGGATGAAGCGGGGCGCCCACCAGTTGTCTTCCCGCAGCAAGTGCATGACGGCGGGGACGAGCAGCATGCGGACGATGGTGGCGTCGATAAGCAGTGCAAAAATCATGCCGAAAGCGATGTATTTCATCATCACGATGTCGGAAAAGCCGAAAGCGCCTGCCACTACAATCATGATGAGAGCCGCAGCCGTAATAATGCCACCGGTGTGCGCAGTGCCGATGGCGATGGCTTCATCTGTATCGGCACCGTCCGTACGACGCCTTGCCTCCACCATGCGGGAGACTAGAAAGACCTCGTAATCGGTGGAAAGACCGAAGACGATGGCAATGATAAGCACCAGAATTGGACTCATCAGCGGGCCGGCAGTAAAGCTCAAAGCGCTCGCTCCCAAGCCGTCGACGAACATCAGGGTCAAAATGCCGAGCGTTGCGCCGAGGGAGAGCAGCGTCATCAAAATGGCCTTAATCGGCAAGATGAAAGAGCCGAAAACTAGAGACATCAGCACGAATGTTGCCAGGACGACGTAGAGTGCCATCCACGGCAGCTTGTGGAAGAGGGCATCCAAAGACTCAACCTCCATGGCCGGAGTGCCTCCCACATAGAGCTCAACGCCCTCCGGTGCTTCCACCTGCTCGAGTTCGTGGACGATACGGGCGTAGTCATCACGATCCTTGATACCCGCAGCAAGGACGGTGGTGCCGTCCTTCGTTGGAGTAACAGGGCCCATCGGCTTGGTGAGGCCTTCGAGCTGGCGTACTTGCATGACGACGTCGACAAGCTGCTGATTGGTGGCGTTAGTTACCACTAGCTTTACCGGTTCAGTGCGGAAGGACGGGAACTGCTCGTTGAACTCGTCCTGAGCCATGCGGGTTTCATGTTGTGGCGGCAGGTAGGTCTCGTTGATGCCACCGAACTTAACGCCAAGAACCGGCAAGGTAAGGGCAATGAGCAGGCCGCAGATGGCCACGGTCATGAGCTTGGCATGGCGCATGGCCCAACGAGGAAGCTTGTACCACACTGTGTCTTCTAAACGGCGGGCTTTTCGAGAAGTCTTGCGCACGGAGAACTTGTCGATGCGCTTGCCCAGCAGGCCGAAAAGCGCCGGCAAGACGGTCACAGACAACAGCGCTGCTAGGCCTACTGCAGAAATCGAGCCATAAGCCACGGACTTCAGGAAGGCCTGCGGGAATAGGAAAAGACCAGACAACGCCACGGTCACCATGCCCGCGGAAAAGACCACGGTTTGGCCGGCTGTGGCGGTAGTGGTGGCAACGGCATCGGGGGTCGAGCGGCCTTTATCCAGCTCCTCGCGGAAGCGAGAGACCATGAACAAGCCGTAGTCGATAGCAAGGCCCAAACCGAGCAGCGTTACGACGGCCTGGGCAAAGACGTTGACCTGCTGGAAGCCAGCGAGCACAGACAAAATACCCAGCGAGCCCAAGATAGAAAGGCCACCTACAACAAGCGGCATGCAGGCAGCGACAACCGAGCCGAAGACAATCAGCAGTAGGAGACCAACCAAAGGAAGGGCTGCTTTTTCAGCGCGGGAGATGTCGTGCGCCATGCCCTCATCGAGGCTGTCAGCGACGGCAGTAGCGCCAGCGACTTTGACCGGGATGTCGGTGGCGGTGAGGTCGCTTTCAATCGCGCGGAAGTCCTTCAGCGTCTGTTCGCCGTCGCCTTTGAGACTGATAGCGGCAAAGGCAGTGCTGTGGTCACGATTGACCAAGTTTGGGTTCTTGGTATCAAAGTAGCTGGTGATGCCATCGATTTCCTGCGGGTGCTGTTCTTTTAGCGTTGCGAGGTGGTCCTTTGCTGCGGCAAAGTTCTGATCGGGATCAGAAAACAGCAGGATGACGTCGCCGGAGTTATCGCGCCCGAAGGTTTCCTGTTCGATGCGGGCTGCGCTTGTCGACGCCGCGCCGGGATCCTCCCAGCCTTCCTGGCTCATGCGCTCGCCTAAGCGAGTACCGAAGCCGATGAAAAGCAGCAGGATGATGCCAACAATGACGAGCGGGACGACTTTGCGATGCGCATAGGAAAAGCGGCCCCAAGCGTAGAACATGGTCCTCCTAACGCTGCTTGAGTAGGGCGGTGAGCGGGCGGAAGGGTTGCAACCAGGCGCCGCCTTCTGGCAGGTTGTCGAGGTTGATGCGCGGCAGTGGCTCGCGGAAGACGCCTTCGATGTCCTCGAGGTCGACGAATTCGATGTCATCGTGTGTCACGGCCCAAGAGGCATGCTCGTGGAAGCCGAGAACGCAGACGGGCTTGCCCTCGGCTGCGATTTCTTCGAGGAGGGACTGGAAATTCTGGCCGTCGGCGGAGGCGACGATGACGCCTTCGAGTTTGTCGCGGTTGGCCTGGATGTAATCCACCATGTCTGGATCGACATCGTCGTCCTCGTGCAGCTTCGGCTTGGCAAAGACTGCGAAGCCGACGTTACGGATCGCCTCGACCCACGGGCGGATGACGTCAGCGCCGCCGGGGGTGACGTTGGTGAAGACGGCAGCTTCTGGCTGGGCGTCGTTCTGCAGAGCGATATCGACGAGCCAGCGGCCGATGGCATCAAAACGTGGGCGGTGCGCTGCAGTTGGGCGGCCACCGAGGATCGCGCCTAGCCCCATGTCCATGTTGGGGGCGTCCCAGATGAGTAGGTAGGAACCTTGCATTAGATTTTCTCCCACAGGTACTCGGTGATGACGTGGTCTTTGTCGAGGCCCTTGCCCTCGAACTTGGTGATGAGCTGGCGATCAGTCAGCTGCGGGCACTCGGGCCATGGCCAGCCTTTGTAGCGGAGGGCGGGCTCGACGTCGACAAGCTCGTTTATCCACTCGGCGTAACCTGCGTGGTCAGTAGCGACGTGCAGAACACCGCCCTTTTTCAGGCGGGAGGCAAAAAGGTTGAGGGTGCCGGATTGGATGATGCGGCGCTTGTGGTGGCGGGCCTTCGGCCATGGGTCAGGGAAGAAGACACGGATGCCGTCCAAGGATTCTGGCGCAAACATGCGGACCATCACCTCGATGCCGTCGCCGCGGATCATGCGGATGTTGTCGATGTCGTTGCGAACGACAGAGCCTAGGAGCTTGGCTAGGCCCGGCTTGTAGAGCTCGACGGCGATGATGTTGGTGTCCTGCTCGAGCGGTGCCATAGCGGCGGTGGAAGTGCCGGTGCCGGACCCGATTTCGACGATGGTCTTGGCGCCGGTGCGGCCGAACCAGGAATCGATGTCGAGGCGTTCGTCGGCAAGCATTGCTCCTAGGCGTGGCCAGTGCTCTTCGAAGAGGGCATTCTGGTTGTCCGTGAGTGTGCCGCGACGGAAGGTGACGTTGCCGAGGCGTGGGTAATCGAGGTCGTTGCCGAATTCAGCGTTGAAGTCGGTCTGCAGCGGGCGGCCGTGAGGCATTTCGCCGGCTGGGGAGTTTTGAGGATTATCTGCAGTATTCATTGCTCTTTATTGTTCCCTGTGCTTATGCCTCTAACAAAGTGCCGCGCCGCTTTTCGCTGGGTGGTGGAGGGAACTTTACGCGGTGGATATAACCGGGTTGAGTCTCGAGGGGGTGGATTATTCCAGACAAAGCTGCGCCCACTTCTGAACATTTCAGCCCCGTATTGGGGTGGAGTGAGGGGCTGTATGCTGTATGTCACAACGGCATACGCTTGGTTAAGTTGTGGTGAACGGCATGGTTATAACCATATTGGCTTTGAATGCCTAATTTTGACCCTAATTCGCGGCGACGTGGGGTTAATCTTGTGGTGAAAGACCCGTGGGGGACGTGTGCTCCGGCCAAGAACCCGGTAGATGTTCCTCGGCGGTAAAAATCCTCACGAACCGGACCACTAGGAGATTCTTAGATGACCGCCACCATTAAAGGCCTCGTCGGCGAGTTGCCAACGAGCAACGAAAAGCTCATTTCTTGGATTAGCGAAAGTGTTGAACTCTTCCAACCGGAGCGCGTGGTCTTCGTAGACGGCTCCCAGGAAGAAGCAGATCGTCTGGCAGGCGAGCTCGTCGAAAAGGGCACGCTCATCAAGCTGAACGAGGAAAAGCGCCCGAACTCCTACTTGGCTCGCTCTAACCCTTCCGACGTCGCGCGTGTAGAGTCCCGCACTTTCATCTGCACTGAGTCTGAGGAAGATGCGGGCCCTACGAACAACTGGGCACCGCCAGCGGCGATGAAGGAGGAGATGGCAGAGGCATTCCGCGGCTCCATGAAGGGCCGCACCATGTACGTCGTTCCTTTCTGCATGGGGCCAATCAGCGACCCAGAGCCAAAGCTGGGTGTGCAGCTGACTGACTCCGAGTACGTCGTTTTGTCCATGCGCATCATGACCCGCATGGGAGCACAGGCACTGGAGAAGATCGGTGCGGACGGCGACTTCGTGCACGCTCTGCACTCTGTCGGCGCTCCTTTGGAGGAGGGCCAGGAGGATGTGGCTTGGCCGTGCAACGAGACCAAGTACATCACCCAGTTCCCAGAGACCAAGGAAATCTGGTCCTATGGTTCCGGTTACGGCGGAAACGCCATCTTGGCCAAGAAGTGCTACGCGCTGCGCATCGCTTCTGTTATGGCCAAAGAAGAGGGCTGGATGGCTGAGCACATGCTCATCCTGAAGCTGACGAACCCAGAGGGCAAGAACTACCACGTTGCGGCGGCTTTCCCGTCTGCTTGTGGCAAGACCAACCTCGCGATGATTACCCCGACCATCCCGGGCTGGTCCGCAGAGGTTGTCGGTGACGACATTGCTTGGATGCACCTGCGCGAGGACGGCCTGTACGCCGTCAACCCGGAGAACGGCTTCTTCGGCGTTGCGCCGGGCACCAACTACGATTCCAACCCGATTGCCATGAAGACCATGGAGCCGGGCAACACCCTGTTCACCAACGTTGCGCTTACCGACGACGGCGATGTCTGGTGGGAGGACATGGGCGAGGCTCCAGCCCACCTCATCGACTGGCTTGGCAATGACTGGACCCCTGAGTCCACCACCAATGCGGCACACCCGAACTCTCGCTACTGCGTTCCGATTACCCAGTGCCCAACCGCTGCACCGGAGTTCGATGACTGGAAGGGCGTCAAGATTGATGCCATCCTGTTCGGCGGCCGCCGCGCGGATACTGTCCCGCTGGTTACTCAGGCATTCAGCTGGAACCACGGCACCATGATCGGCTCCCTGCTGGCTTCTGGCCAGACTGCAGCTGCGGAGGGTAAGGTCGGCGCACTGCGCCACGACCCAATGGCTATGCTGCCGTTTATCGGCTACAACGCTGGCGACTACCTGCAGCACTGGATTGACATGGGTGAAAAGGGCGGCGAGCGTATGCCGTCCATCTTCCTGGTCAACTGGTTCCGCCGTGGCGAAGATGGCCGCTTCCTGTGGCCGGGCTTCGGTGAGAACTCCCGCGTTCTGAAATGGATTGTCGATCGCATCGAGGGCAAGGCTGAGGCTGTCGAGACCGTCGTCGGCCACACCGCTCGCGCTGAGGACATCGACATCGAGGGCCTGGACTTCGATATCGAAGATGTTCGCGAGGCGCTGGCCGTCAACGCTTCCGAATGGGCTGGAGACATGGAAGACAATACCGAGTGGCTGCACTTCCTGGGCTCCCGCGTTCCTTCCGAGGTGTGGGACGAGTTCAATGCTTTGAAGTCCCGCGTGGAAAACGCCTAATCTTCTTACTTTCCACGGTTGGCTAAGTCTAAAGCAGTTAGCTGATTGCTGAAGAGGCCGACTTCTGGACAGCTTGAGTAACTGAATTCAGGCTGTTTGGGCATCTAGGGTCTGGCTCCGATCATGCATCGGAGCCAGACCCTTTGTGTTATTTCGGGCAAATGGTAGGTCAAACAAAAGGCCTAAAAGGACAGAAGTCGATTGAGCCGCGATAAAAAGAATGGCGGTGAAACAAACTCGTACACCACGCTAACGGGCGCAACCCAATTTTCGCGGATCAGCCAACTGCATCCTTGGATAAAGCTAATGCAGCTGTAGCTATTGTTACCCACGACGACCGTGTTCGGAAACAATGTTCCCGAACGTTTGAATTGGATACATTTTGCGGGGAATCGGGCTCAACGGCGTAGCACGAGGACAAGGTTTGAGGTAAGGAACTCGCGCAGGACGGGCACCCGCGTTACCCACCACGCCCAGCTGGGGTGGTAGCGCGGGAACGTCGCTACTAGCGTCGGACCATCCACAGTGGCGCCGCCAAGTGCGGCGCCACTGCTGGTGATAGCTTCCGCCCACTTAAGGCCCTCGCGGGCAGAGACCGCGAACAGCGAAGTGCCGAAGACGTTCTTCGGCGGGTGGCCGTGGCGGCGGGTATAGCGATCGCGGGCGAAGGCGCCGCCGACATAGTGCTCCCAGAGGCCGGTCTCGTGCCCGCCGAAGGGGCCCAGCCACACGGTGTAGCTGAGCACAACCAATCCGCCGGGCTTGGACACGCGCAGCATTTCTTCTCCCATATCCCATGGATGCGGGATATGTTCGGCCACGTTGGAGGAGTATGTGATGTCGAAGGTATCTGCAGCGAAGGGTAGCTGCGTGCCATCACCGCGCACGGCGCTCGCCAGGGCAATTCCCGCCGCGGACATTTCCCCGGCGTCCGGTTCCACGCCGAAATACTGTGCCCCGCGGCGGGCGAAGGCCTCTGCGAAATAGCCCGGGCCGCCGCCGACGTCGAGAACGCGCGCGCCGGTGAGTTGGGTGCCGGCGTCGTGGCAGAGGGCGTCGATAAGCAGTGCGGTGTCTTCGGCCAGACCGCCGTAAAAAATATCCGGCGCAGTCTGCTCAAAGCGGAAAGAACGGAGCAGGCGCCACGAACGCGCGAGCGTGGCCAAGGCACGGGTTTGTTTCATAACCCACTAGGCTAGTAGTTCGACATGAAGATTCTTTTACTGTGCTGGCGTGATTCCACCCACCCTCAAGGCGGTGGCTCGGAACGCTATCTGGAGCGCGTCGGGGAGTACCTGGCGGCGCAAGGCCACGAGGTGGTCTTCCGCACCGCGCGGCACATGAATGCTGCAAAGCGTGAGCATCGCGAAGGCGTTTTATATTCTCGCGGCGGTGCCAAGTTCAGCGTGTATCCGCGCGCGTGGCTAGCCATTTTGGCCGGGCGCTTGGGGCTTGGCGACGCCAAGAACATCGATGTCATTGTCGATACCCAGAACGGCATTCCTTTCTTCGCCAAACTGGTCTCGAAGGCGCCAACTGTTTTGCTCACCCATCATTGCCATCGCGAACAATGGCCGGTTGCGGGCCCTCTCTTGGCACGTTTGGGGTGGTTCTTGGAGTCGAAGGTTGCGCCAAGGGTTTATCGGAGCAGCCCTTATGTGACGGTCTCGCAGGCTTCCAAGCAGGATTTGGAAGAGCTGGGAATTAAAGGCGCGCACATCATCGAAAATGGTGTCGACCTACTGCCAGAACATGTGCCGACCCTGCAACGCGAGACGGCCATCCATCTGGTGACGCTCTCGCGGTTGGTTCCGCACAAGCAGATTGAACATGCGATGGACACGGTGGCAAAGATGCCTGGCGCGGTCCTCGACGTCATCGGTTCCGGCTGGTGGGAAGCGCAGCTGCGTGAGTACGCCGAGCGCATTGGAGTGGCCTCGCGGGTTCGCTTCCGCGGGCAGGTTACCGAGGACTATAAGCACGCTTTGCTTGCGCTTGCCGACGTCCACCTCATGCCCTCGCGCAAAGAAGGCTGGGGGCTGGCAGTGATGGAGGCCGCGCAGCACGGTGTGCCGACGGTGGGCTATTCCTTCGGGCTGCGCGATAGCGTCATCCCGGGCCAGACTGGCGTGCTGGTCGATACCGAGGAAGAGTTTGTGCGGGCAGTCCGCGAGCTTGTTGCGGATGCGAGTTTACGCCGTCAGTTGGGCGAGAATGCCCGTGAGCTGGCAGCACATTACTCCTGGGAGAAGACGGGGCGCGCTTTTGAGAAGTTGCTAACGCAGACCGCTCGTGCGACGGCGGGTAGCTAGAAGGCCTGGACGGACCAGCAGCCAGAGCACTAAGCAGGCCAGCGGGCTGGCCACCCAGGCGGCGGTAAGAGCCCACGGAACCTTGGGCGCGGGGGCGGGCGGCTCGGCGACGATGCGGCCGTCAACAACCACCGCGCCCACGCCGAGTTGGGCGAGCTTATCTAAGTCCTGGTCCTGCCAAGCTTGCAGCGCTGCGCGGTAGGCGGGCTGGGCTTGGTCGACTACAACGCCGTCGACGCGCAGTTCGCCGGATTCCAGTTTGTTCACGGCCTTCGAATACGGGTCGACTGCGGTGGTGCCGTCGGACAAAGTGACGAGGGAGGGGCGTTGCGGGAAGAGTGCTAGCCGGCCGTCTAGCTCTTCGACGAGCTGGTGATCAATGCCGCTGGGGCGTGGCGTGAGGACAGCTAGCTCGCGTGGAGTGTCGGGAGCCTGAAGCAGGCAGGCGAGGAGCGCCAAGGCTGCGGGGAGGTTAGGCAGGGCGCCGATACCGGCGACGTAGAGGGGTAGGGCAAGTAGCGTTAGCTTGGAGGCGTCGCGAAGCAGGCCCGCGCCGGGGACCGTTTCAATCAGCCACGCCAGTGCGCCGGGGCAAGCCCAGGAAATAAGCGCGCTGCCGAGGCCTACGGCGGCGAGGAGGAGCAGGGGGCGTCGGCAAGCGGGGGCGAGGCGGCGGGCGCCGAGCAGCGCAACAGCTGCAACCACTAGCCCTGCGAGCGCAAAGCCGTGGTGGCGGGAGTCGGGAACGGCGTCGGCGCTCCAGATGCCGCCGAGACCAAGGAGAGCGCCGACGGTGCCCACGCCAGCTTCCGCGCGAGGCGCGAATGCAGCCACCTGCGCGGCAGCCGGACCGGGAACTGCGTTGTTGGTAATCGCCGGCACCAGCCACGGCAGGCACAGCGCCACGCCACCCGCGGCGAGCTTGAAACGGCCAGTAACAAGGGCGATTAGCACGCCGAATACGCCGCCGGTGGGAGTAAGGGAACTTGCCCACAGACTCAGCCACGCGGGAATCGCGCGCTTGTGCAGGCACGCCCATGCCAGAACTGGCGCGAGCCATCCCGCAATTGCAAGGGACCAGTGCCCCAGGAGCAGGCGCTCGACGATGAAAGGATTGGCCACCGCACAAGCCATCGCAGCGGCGGCGGAAAGCGAAGTGCGGGCCCACTTCGCAGCAAAGTATGCGCTAGCACTTGCGGAAGCGGTGACGAGCACGCGTGCGAACCAATCACCTCCCAGCAAAGCTAGCGCGCCGTCCTGGGGCGCATTACGGGCGGGCAGCGAGCCCAGCCCAAAGTTGGAGGCGGTAAAACCGGGGTTGCGGAGTAGAACCATATCGCGCCACACCATCTCGCCGGGCAGGAAAAACGGCCAGCACACTGCCACCACGAGCAGGGCGCCCCACAGCCCTAGGCCCCAGCGCGCGGACCTGCGGCGCGCGGACCTGTGGCGCGCGGGTTTAGGCGCCGGCACGGTGGCGGCGCATGTACATAAAGGCGGCATAGGCCAGCAAGATAACGCCGATGACCTTGCCTAACCAGCCGACGATGCTGAGAATCTTCACGTTGTTGATGGTCGTGCGTACCGTGTCCAAACGTTCCTTCTTGGTGGCATCGGACCAGTTCAAGCTGGCCTGGAAGAGGGAGCGGTCGGCAGTGTCGTCCTCAGCGACCATCTTCTTCGCCTGGTCCTGGTCAGTGGCGAGGAAAATCTTTATGTCCTCATGAGCATCGACGATGGTGCCGGTGGTTGGTTCTACCCAGACGTCACGCGTGACCGTGTAGAAAGGCTCGAGGCTGACGTGCTCGGTGGGGTCCAGCCCGAAGCGGCGCAGCGACTCCTCATCGAACATCGCCTGCGCCGGGCCGGAGCGCTGTAGCTTCTCTGGGCTCGTGCGTGTGGCTTTCTCATCGGGGGTTTGCTGCTGCAAGACACCCAGCGAATAGGCCAAGGCAACCGGCTCAATTTCCTGGTGGAAGATGTAGGTCGGAATTGTCTCGCGCTTTTCGGTACCGGTGAAGTCGATGGGCGCTGTGGTCTGCGTCATCGGATCGAAATACGGGTAGCTGCGCTGTTCCGCCTTAGCCGGGAAGAAGTAGCTGATGCCATCGCGCGAAAAATCGCGGCCTGCCGCAGAGATATTCAGCGGGGCGATATCAACCTGCTGTGAGCTATTGGGCCCTGCTACCGGATAAGCGGATTCGCGGTTGAGCAGTGAGTTTTCCTTGATCTCCGCGATAGTCTGGCCATTCGAGGTGACCTGGAGGAGGGAATCGGCGGAAGCCACGGCGTCGTCGGCAGTAGGCGAGGTGCGGGTGGTGCGTTTGAGCGAAACGTCTCGTTCCTCTGCATAGCAATAGAGTGGAGCATCCTTGGCATCGCAGTCAGGGTTGCCGTGGGTATCCGCTGGCTTCTTGTGTTGCACAGCGCGGCTGACGTTAAGAGCCGTGCCCTGGGTAGGGGCGGTGTCGATGGTGAAGTTTAGATCATCAGGCAGCGGCCGGGCCTGATTGTTGTACAACGGCGGCAGCACAGAACCGAGGAGCAAAAAGACGATTGCGGCGACGATCACCTTCGTCATCCGCGAGCTCCAGTTAATCAGCCGCTTCATTACAGTAGAGTTCCAATCAGTTTACGTGCGCCGTGCATCATGAGGAGGAAGGAAAAATTAGTGTGGCTTCCCATTCTTCCTTAAAGAGCCTACCCCGCCATATTTCTGAGTTGGATGGTATGCGAGGCTGCGCCGCTTTGGGAATTGTGGTCACGCATGTCTCCTTTCAAACGGGCACCGGTTGGGGGATTGCGGAGCGTTTCGATTACTTCGTTTCGGTGTTCTTTGCGCTGAGCGCTTTCCTGCTGTGGCGCCGGCGCGGCCTGCACAGCCCGCGGGATTATGCGTGGTCCCGCGTGGGACGCCTGGCGCCTGCGTATCTGGTGTGTGTGGTGCTGGTCTTCGCACTGCTTCCCGACGCCCACTCCGCCACCGCTACCCAGCTATTCAGCAACCTAACGGGCACGCAGATTTATGTAGTCGACGGTCTGGCGCCGGGACTTACGCAACTGTGGTCGCTGTGTGTGGAGTTCGCGTTTTATCTGGTGCTGCCGCTGCTGGCGGCGGTGATGCGCGGATGGTCGCGGCGGCGCAGGGTGTGGGCCATTGCTGTGGCGGCGGTGCTGAGCTGGGGCTGGGGCTTTGTTCCCTTCGTGGCTGATTACGCCAAGGGGGACGTGAATTCGCAGATTTGGCCGCCGGCGTATGCCTCGTGGTTTGCAGTCGGGATGCTGCTAGCTGAAGCAGAAACTGTGCGCGGGCAGTTTCCAGGGTGGCTAAAACGTGCGCTGCGGATGCGGTGGGCGTGGTGGCTGGTGGCGTGTGGTTGCCTGTGGCTGGCTAGCCGCGAGTGGTTTGGCCCGCGGGGTTTGGCGCATCCGGAGCCAGGGGAGTTCGCGCGACGCATCATGGTGGGCGCGGTCTTTGCGGTGTGCGTGATGGCGCCTGTGGCTTTGGCCCCACGGAAGTCTTCGCTGCTGAGCAGCCAGTGGGGGCAGGCTTTGGGGCGTTGGTCCTACTCGCTGTTTTTGTGGCACGTTGCGGTGTTGTCGGTGGTCTTTCCCTTGCTGGGAGTGCCGTTGTTTTCGGGCAAGGTCGTGGACTTCTGCGTGGTCTTCGCGGTGACGGTGGCGGGCAGCCTGCTGGTCTCGGCCGTTAGCTACGCCGTGGTGGAAGAACCCGGCAGGCGGTTGGTTGGTCAGTTCGCGCGGCGGCTGGGCCACAGGACGCAGGCTAGCGAGGCAGCGCACAAGCAGGTCACGAGGACCGAATCGCCGGCATAGCTGCCGCTGGCCCACGGCGCGCGGGCAAGCATGGTCCCAGCCGCCGCCGTCAGGGCGGCGGCTAAAGGAGCAGCGCTTAGCGACGTCCATCTCAACACCACCCACGCAGCTACACCCGCGAGTACGGCGGGCAGGCCGAGCAGGCTGAGCGTACCCAGGCCGCATACTGCAGCGAGAATGTGGGCGCCGCGGCCATCGTCTGGCTGCCACGGCGCGGTGGGGCGGCGGCGAAGAGAAAGCAGGCAGCCGGCCACGGTCAGCAGGGCCAGCGCGCCGCCTAAGCCAAGCGCGGCCTTATAGGTACGCGCCGCGGCAAAGCTCATGCGGAAGCTACCGCTTCTGCCTGCGGGAATAACAAAAGCCTGGAGGGAAGCGTTGATCTCTCGCGGCGCGAGGTCGATGCTGCCGGCCTCCGAATCGAGGTGGCCCTGCAGGCCGGGGTTAAACGCATTGCCGGTGATAAGCAGCCGGTCCTGCCCCGTGGCTTCGATGGTGCCGGAGGTTCGTTTGCTGGCGGCGGCCGGTGACCAGCCCACCTCGCGCAGGCTGATCCATCCGCCGGTGCTGCGCACGCGGTGGGTGCCGGAGCGGAGGGTGAGGTGCGCACCGGGGTTATAACGCACACCGTCGATAAGCACGGGCTTGCGGGCGTCCAGCTCCAACCGCATGGTGCGGGGCACCGTGAAGTCACGGATGAGGATACGGGTGTCCTGGGCTAGCTGCTGGAAGAAGAACTGGTGGACGTCCGGGGAAGTCGCCGGAACGGTGACCACGCGCTCGATGGGGGAGCCCACGACCTGCGCGTTGGCGATGCCCACGCGCTCGGAAAGATCGATGCGGATGCTGCGGGTATCCCCACCTGGCACGCGCACTTCTCGGGAGCGGTAGGGCTTGAGCTTAACCTTGACCTTCGCGCTTCCCGAGCGCACGGTGACCTCGGTGTGTCCAGTGGACATGAGCTTGACCACCGGCGCGTGCCACGCCGGCGTATTCGGGTCCTTGTTTAGCTCCAGCCAGCCGGTATCGCCGGGGGCGGGCCACCAGGCGGTGGAATTTTCGCCGTCAACAGCAGCGGTGCGCGAGCGCGCGGGATTGGCGCCGCCGAAGGCATCGGCGTCGGCAGCCGAGGAAGAAGCGCGGACTGTGCCGCCGTGCGAAACCACCTTTGTCAGCGGCCCGGCGGAGGGGTAGTCGCGCAGGCGGTTATTCACCGTCGAGGGATCTCCCTCGGCCAAAGGCGCGGAGATGGGCCCGTCGAGGGTGCCGTAGTTGCGGTCGGTCAGCGTGGGCGTATCGGTGACGATGTCGGCGTCACGATCGACGAGCTCGTAGGCAGGAGCCGAACCGTCACCATGGGCATCCAGGAAGGCCAGGGACTCCCCGCCGCCGGCCACGCGGACGGGATTGGCGGAGGTCAGCGTGCCTACGGCATCGTCGGCATGCGGGAGGATGATGACCTCCACCTCGTCATCAGGGCCGAAAGAGTGGACCTGCCCGCCGTAGGAGGAAGCATCGCGCCAGGCCGCCAGCTGGGAGTCATCGCGGCCGTTCGCGCCCTCTGTAGAGACTAAGTCGTGGCGCAGCAGCACCGCACCGATGCCGAGGCGGCGCAGCGCGGCGCTACCGGTGGCGGGATCTTCGTGGAGGGCTGCCACCACGCCGTCGAGTCCGCGGATGGCCTCGGGCGGGACGAGGGGGATGGCGTCGCGGACGGCCCACGGGACGTCGAGAAGCGGCTGTGCCGGCTCATCGCGTGTCCAACCCCAGTCTTGGCGTGCGAAAGAGGTCTCGGGGAACAGCAGCGTGCGCGTGCCTTGGGCATGGGTGTTGAGGAAGTCCACGGCCTCGTGCCAGTACTCCGGGACCTTTTCGTAGGCGCCCTTGGGAAGTAGACGCCCAGTCCACGCGGGCGAGAAGGACGCGCAGGCAATGGCGGCCACCAGCACCGCCACCGCTTGGCGACGCCCCGGCCGCAACCACTCGTCCCGTACCCGCGGCAGGGGCAGGGCGGAGGTTGCCGCGGCGAAACCGAGCAGCAGTGGGATGCGCACGAGCGGATCGAACTTGTGGAGGTTTCTTAGCGCGGCAAGCGGGCCGTCGAGCGCGTTGAGATACCAGGCGGCGTGGGTGCCGAGGATAGCGATGCCCACGCAGGCCATGACCGGCCAGACTCGCGGCAGTCGTGCTAGGCCGTAGAGGCCAATTGCTGCCACCGTCATGGTGACCAGTACGAAGAAAGGCTGGGTGGCCAGTGCATATCCGGCCGCGCGCTCCGTGTCGACGAAGGGTGCCCAGCTGGTGGTGCCGCGGAGAATTTCCGGCAGGTTTAGCCAGCGGGTGGTGACATAGGAAGACTCGATGAACTCAGTAAATGGCGGGGCGTAGCGCCCCAGCACCAAAAGCGGCACTATCCACCACAGAGAAACCGCCGCGCAGCCGGCCAGCCACACTAGGCCGGGACGCCAGGCTCGGCGGTACAAAAGCACCACCGCTGCCGGAACACAGGCAGCGAGGGTAGCGGTGGCATTGACCGCGCCCATCGCTGCCACCGGCAAAACTGCTGCCGTGGCGCAGCGCCACGTTAGCTCCCGGCGCAAGAAGGGCAGGATGACCCACGGCGCCAGCATGACCGGCCAGGTCTCCGAGGAAATCGCGCCTATCGTAGTCAGCGCGCGGGGCGAAAGAGCGTAAAGCAGGGCCGCAAGAAAAGGCCAGACAGGCGAAACCTCCCGCCTAAGGCCCTCCCGCCTAAGGTCTCTGAACTGCGGAGGAAGAGACGCATAAATCAGCCGGTGGAAGCCCCAAAAGCCCACGCCTAGGACGAGCAACCACCACAAGCGCTGAGCTACCCAATCCGGCAGCGGCGAGGTAAGAAGAAAAAACGGGCCCTGCGGGAAAAGATAACCATAAGCCTGGTTCTGTAACTGGCCGAGCGTAAAGACCTCGGTATAGGCGCTGGTCGCCCCGCGTAGAAAGCCCAGGGGGTTAGCGGTGAGATCGTGCTTGGTATCCGCCGCAACCAAGCCAAAGGGCTGGGTAAATACAAAAACAGCGAGAGCTAAAAGCCCGCCTATGCGCCAGCGGGACTGCGCATTCATTAGTTCCTAGAGCCGTACTCCGGGCCGCCCATTACGGCATCAGAAGCGGAAACTGCACCGTCCGACGGAACTGCATCAGCATTAGAAAACTGCGCGATGCCGATGATGGTGATGACGCCGAGGGCGATGCCCACGACGGTGCTGCCCACGGCGGGGCCGAGGGTGCGCTTGTTGAGGGAGTCCGTCTCGAGTGCCATAAACCCACATCCTAGCAGCTACCTGCTAGAAATTTAGCTATCTTCTTCCTCCGCGTCGTCGTCCAACTCGGGCGGAACAATAAAGACCGGAAGGCCAGCGTTACGCACGATGTGCTCGGCCGTGGAGTTGGTCCACCAGCCGCGGAAGCCACTGAGAGCGCGGGTGCCGGTGACGATGATATCGACGTCGAGTTCTTGCGCGGCGTCGACAATAGCGGAGGCAATCGTGGTCACCGACTCCACCAAGTGGGCGCGGCCGGAAAGGCCCAGGTTTTCTGCAACCTCGACTCCTTGCCTACAAATCCGCAGCGCTTCCTCATAGGCCGGATCATCTTCCACCGCTTCCGGCGCCACCGTGGACTGGTGCATGCCAGTACGGCTGACTGCACGCGCTGCCTGACGGGCCATCGGCTCCCACGCCGTCAAAATCTCGACGTGGCGCGGGCGCAGCAGGCGGGCTGCGTGCTCCATCGCGCGGGCTGCCCGAGTGGAGCCGTCGTAAGCAATCAACATCGTCTCACCGTTACTCATGGATGCCATACTAACCCCCTCCGCGGGCATATCGCTGGGAATCGTGCACACTGGAAGGCATGGAACTTTCCCCGTCCCCGATGTTCTCGGCCCGCACTGCGGCTGCCGCTGTCCTCACGCTTGGGCTTGGTTTTGGCCTGGCTTCCTGCGATAGCGAGCAGCCGGAAAGCGCGCAGGAGCCCGCAGCGTCGAGCTCGGCGCCTGGTGCGGTGTCGGCAAGCGCGGCACCGAGTACAACCCCCAGCGAGGAAGTGCCTGTGCCCGTGGACCGCCGCCAGCTGGCCGCATCGGTGCTCATGCCGCCCGCGGTGAACTACGACGACGCGCTGGCCATACTGCAGGCCGGCGCCGGCGGAATCTTCATCCCCAGCTGGGCAGACCCGGCGCTGCTCAGCGAGCCAGGACGCGACATTAACGCCCTGCGTGCGGCAGTGGGCCGCGATTTCCAAGTCTCCATTGATTTCGAAGGCGGGCGTGTACAGCGCTTTTCCGAAATCCTCGGCGAGCATCCCGCGCCTGCGCAGATGGCCGCCGAGCATAGCCCAGAAGAGGTCGAGCAGATGGGTGCCGAGATCGGGCGCGTGCTGAAAGAACATGGCATCAACGTGGACTTCGCGCCGGTTCTCGACGTCGATGGTGGCGAACTCGAAGTAGTAGGCGACCGTTCCTTTTCCACCGACCCCAAGCAGGCCGGCGAGTACGGCGCGGCTTTTGCCCGCGGCCTGGAATCGGCGGGAGTAAAGGCTGTGTTCAAGCACTTCCCAGGTCACGGCCGCGCTTCCGGTGACACCCATCTCGGCGAGGCTGTGACTCCGCCGCTGGAGGAGCTTTACGGCCACGAGTTTGTGCCTTTCCAGGAGGCGATCCCGGCGGCTCCTGCGGCGGGACTCATGATGGGGCACCTCGTTGTGCCGGGGCTGGGCGACGGGCAAACCCCCGCCTCCATCAATCCCGCGGCATACCAGCTTGCGCGCGAGCAGCTGCACTATGGCGGGCCTATCTACACCGATGACATCGGCGGCATGGCCTCTATCGCAGACACCATGAACGTCCCGCAGGCGGTGGTGGCTGCGCTGGCTAGCGGCGCGGATATGCCACTGTGGTCCACGGATGCTGAATTCCCCGCGGCTGTCGATGCGGTGGCCGCAGCACTCGATGACGGCACGCTCACCGATGTGCAGCTGCAAGCCTCCGCCCAACGGCTTACGGGTGGAAAATTGCCCGAATAGTAAGAGCTGATCAGGACCTTACTAGGAAAGTTTCAGCTTGAACGATAGTCTTTAAGGCGTGAAAAAGGCAGTAGGAAAGCAAACTGGCAAAGGCTGGCACATCACACTCGGTGTGATTGTCGGCCTTCTCCTCATCGCAGGCATCGCCTATGGGTGGGATGTAGTTGCGAATCAGGGCAAGGTCCCGCGCGCGACGTCGGTTGGCGGCGTCAACATTTCCGGCATGGAGCGCACCGCAGCGGTGGAAAAGCTGGAGCGGGAGCTTGGCGACGTCGAGACTAAACCTGTCTCGGTCGCCTCTGGAGAGAAGTCATCCCAGTTGGTGCCGAATGAATCCGGCTTGATTTTGAACTATCAAAAGGCCGTGGACGGTATCCCTGATGCTTCCTATAATCCGTTTAGCCGCCTTTATAGCTTCGTGAAATCCACCAAGGAAATCCCGGTGGCCGTGGACGTTGATGCCGCGGCTTTGGACAGTACTTTGGAGCGGGTAAAGAAGGAACTTTCCTTCGAGCCGAAGGACGGCATGCTGGAGCTAAACAACGGCGGCCTGAAGGTAACCAAGCCGGTCCTTGGCCAGACCGTGGATGATGCGGATCTGCAGAAGTCGGTGAAGGATAACTGGCTGGACCCAGCCGGCGTTGAGGTGGCGCCTGTTGTTGTGGAGCCGGCGATTAACGACGACGCGATTGAAGCAATGCGCACCGGTGACGTCGCGAAGGCTTTGGATAACCCGCTGACCTTGAACGGTGAGAACAATGTCTCCGGCACGCTGCGCAAGGATGAGATCGCGCAGTTTGTTTCCATCGAGGCAAAAGACGGCAAGCTGGAACTGAAGGTGGATACCCCGAAGGCGCAGCAGTTGTTTGAAGAGCACATGGATGGCTCGCAGGTGCCAGGCCAGAATGCCAAGATTTCCTTCAGCGGCAGCAAGATGAACGTGACTCCTTCGGTCGATGGCTCGATTATCGACTGGGAGAAGACCATGAAGGATTTCGACAAGCGCGTTAAGGGCGACGAGCGCACCTGGGATGCGGACTACAAGCCGGATCCGGCGGAGTACACCACGGAAATGGCGGAGAAGGCAACCTTCAACGACACTGTTTCTGAGTTTTCTACCGGTGGCTTTTCGGGCGCTTCGGGTGAGAACATCCGCCGCGTGGCGGAGGAAGTAAACGGCGCTGTTGTCAGCCCGGGCGAGACTTTCTCTCTTAACGGCTACACCGGCCCGCGCGGTACTGCGCAGGGCTATGTGGAATCCGGCATCATTATTGATGGCCACTCCGGTACTGCAGTGGGCGGCGGCATCTCGCAGTTCGCCACCACGTTGTACAACGCTGCCTACTTCGCTGGCATGGAAGATGTGGCGCACACGCCGCACTCATACTACATCTCACGCTACCCGGCGGGCCGTGAGGCTACCGTGTACGAGGGTGCTATCGACCTGCAGTTTAAGAACACCACGAACACCCCGGTCCGCATTGAGACCAGCTTCGGTGGCGGCAAGATCACCGTCCGCTTCAAGGGCGTGAAGACCTACAACGTGGAGTCTGTCAACAACGGTCGCTGGGCCACTACCCAGCCAACCCGTATGTCGGTGGGTGAGGATTGCTCGCCGTCGTCAGGCGCGCCGGGCTTTACTACCTCGGATACCCGCATTATTAAGGACCTCTCCGGCCGCGAGATTTCGCGCGAAACCACCACCACGGTCTACGACCCGCAGCCCATCGTCTCCTGCGGTTAGGTCATGGCTCGGCCGATGCACACCGCGGTGAAGGACCCGGCGGACGTCGATCAGCTGGCCCAGCACCCGATTGCCTTTCGCCGCGTGGCCGGCCTTTTCGCAGCCCACCGCGGCACGCTGCTTGTGGTGGTAGCGCTCATCATCGCGACCTCTGGGCTGACGGTGGTGCAGCCTTTCTTGGTGCGCCGCACCGTGGATGAGGCCATTCCCAACCACGACACCGCACTGCTTCTGTGGTTGGTTGGCGGCATGCTGGCCATCACCGTGGTCTCCCAAGCCATTGGCGTTATCCAGTCCTTTTTATCCGCGCGGGTGGGGCACACCATCATGCACGAGCTGCGCACGCAGGTCTTTGCCAACCTGCAGCGCCAATCGCTGCAGTTCTTCACCAATAACCGCGGCGGCGAAATCCAGTCCCGCCTGACCAATGACATCGCGGCGATGCGCGGCATGGTGACCACAACCGCGACATCCGTGGCCAGCAACCTCACCATGACTGTGGCTACGTTGGTGGCGATGGTGGCGCTTTCGCCTACCCTCTCGCTTTTGTCCCTGGTGGTACTGCCGCCTGCAGTGTGGCTGACCCGCCGCGCCGCCGTTCTGCGCCGCAGCCTCATGGAGAAAAACAGCCGCGCGCAGGCGACGCTGCAGCAGACCATTTCGGAGAACCTGTCCGTGTCCGGCATGCGCCTGGCGGCCACGCTGGGTGCGCAGGAGCGCGTCTATGACGGCTTTGAGAAAACCTCCCGCTCCCTCATCCGTTTGGAGCTGGAATCGCAGTTGGCCGGGCGCTGGCGCATGGCGCTGACGCAAATCATCTTCGGCGTGATGCCGGCCCTGATTTACCTGGCGGCCGGCTTGCGCCCGGGCATTACGATTGGCACGCTCATCGCCTTTTCCACCCTGCAGACCCAGATCTTCCGTCCCATTACCGGCCTGCTCAACGTGGGCGCGCAGTGGGTAGCGTCGATGGCGCTGTTCAGCCGCATCTTCGAGTACCTGGACTTGGAGCCCGAACTCACGGAGACCACCCAGCCCGCCCAGCTTGCCGACGCCTCCCTCACCCTCCACAACGTCTCCTACCGCTACCCCGGCACCGACACCGACGCGCTTTCCGACGTCTCCCTTTCCATCCCCGCCCACACCACCACCGCGCTAGTGGGGCATACCGGGTCCGGCAAGTCCACGGTGGCCGCACTTTTTGCGCGCCTTGCCGATCCGACCGAAGGCACCGTGCACCTGGGCGGGGTCGACCTGCGCGATATTCCACCTGAGCAGCGCGCGGAGGTCATTGGCGTGGTCTCCCAGGAGACCTACCTGATTCACGGCACGGTGCGGGAGAACCTCCTTTTCGCGCAGCCGAATGCGAGTGAGGAACAGATGTGGGCGGCGCTTAACGCCGCGCGCGTGGACGAGGTCATCGCCGCGCTGCCGGAAGGTCTGGACACAGTGGTGGGCTCGCGCGGCTACCGCTTCTCCGGCGGTGAGCAGCAGCGCCTTTCGCTTGCCCGCACGTTGCTGCGCCAACCACGGGTGCTCATCTTGGATGAGGCCACCTCCGCCCTCGACAACGAGACGGAGCGCGCCATCCAGGAGGCAGTGCTTGGCGCGGATGCTACCCGCTTGGTCATCGCCCACCGCCTGTCCACTATCCGCGATGCCGACCAGATCATCGTCCTCGACGCCGGCCGCGTGGCCGAGCGCGGCACCCACGCTGAGCTGCTGGCCCGCGACGGCGCTTATGCGGCGCTCCTTCGTGCCGCGAAAACTACTGGTGATCGTTCTTAGAGAGCCCCGCCAAGAAACCTAGGGATGTTAGCTTTCTATCTGGAGTTTGTTAAAGACCGAGAAAATATATGGCTTCGGGATTGTCCTGAGGTACCTTCTTGCCGCGCCCCAGTGGTTGCCCATGAAGATTCACGTCTACCTGGCGATATTGACAGTGTTAATGGTTGTGCTGGTGGTTGCATGGCGCTCTTGGTAAGCGTTTCGCAGTGAGATAGTTGCCACCAATGTGCCTGGGCAAGGCTGCTAGAGCCCCCGTAAGGGGGCGGTGAGGTCGATATCACTCAAAGTGGAATGGCAGCTACCAATACCGCAGTTTAACTGCGAATATAATTATTATCTGCGCGGGGGGGGGCGATTACTTGAGAGGGCTAGCTGGTTTTATGGGAAGCGGGCATTTGTTCGATATCGCATTTCTTCTTCTAGGTATAGGGTCTAGCTATGTAATCCACAGGCTACCGTTACTTAGGCTAGGGGCCCGGGTAGGTGCCTTACCTTCTTGGGAACGTCGCTCTATGTGGGTGAAAGATTCTTAGCGATGGGCCGGGCCATGGTGTGTAAACCGTGGGGAGTGGATTGCGTACAGCTGATGAGGCGCGGTGTCTCATTACACAACTCATGTAAAGGACCTGTTTCCGTGAACAAGATCTCTCGTACCGCTCGTTCGGTCACTTTCGCAGCAGTCGTAGGCCTCTCCCTGGGGATCTCCGCTCCGGGCGCCCTGGCTCAGGACGATACCGCCGCCGATGCTTCGGCGACTACCACTTCTGAGGCTCCCGCGGGCACCTCCGTTAACCCGGCCAACATCGACTTTTCCAAGAAGGGCTCCATCACCCTCTACAAGAAGAAGGGTGCCGAGTCTGGTAATGCAGCTACCGGCCAGGAGATGGAAGGCGTACAGGGTGAGCCGCTCGCTGGTGTGACCTACAAGATCACCAAGCTGAACTACGACCTGCAGAATGGCGACTGGTCTAAGTTCCCGAAGACGGCTGCCGATGCCAAGGGCCACGAGACTGAAGAAACTTTCGAGACGACCACCGGTGACGACGGCAAGGTGGCTTTCGAGAACCTGGATCTTGGCATCTACCTCGTTGAGGAGACCGATGCTCCTGCCGGCATCGTGTCTGGTGCTCCGTTCATCGTGTCGGTGCCGATGGTCAATGAGGCCTCCGATGCGTGGAACTACAATGTCGTGGCCTACCCAAAGAACACCGAGACCAAGACTGAGAAGACCGTCAAGGATGCAGATAAGCACATCCAGGATGGTTACACCTACACCATTAACGCTTACGCCCCGACCTGGGGCGAGGGCAAGAGCCTGACTGCTTTCCGCTTCGAAGACCAGCTGGATAAGCGCCTGGACTTCCAGAAGGTTACCGAGGTCAAGGCTGGCGACACTGTTCTGGAAACCGGTGACTACGAGGTCAACACTCCGGCTGACAACAGCAACAAGCTCATCGTCAAGCTGACTGACCAGGGCCTGACCAAGGTTGAGTCCGGCGACAAGATGTCCCTGACCTTCGAGGTCAAGCGCAAGGAGGTTGGCGACACCACTGAGCTGAAGAACCAGGCTGACGTCATCTTCAACAACCCGAATACCGGTAAAGAGGTCAAGAACAAGACCAACGAGGTCGTGACCTACCACGGCAAGCTGAAGGTTGTGAAGAAGGACGGCAAGGAGGCCGGTAAGGTCCTGCAGGGTGCGGAGTTTGAGCTCTACCGATGTGCCTCCGCGCAGGATAAGCTCGAGAACCCGCTGAGGGTAAACGGTGCGAACAAGTGGACTACCGGCGCTGACGGTACCTTTACAATCGACGGCCTGCACGTCACCGACTTCGAGGACAGCAAGGAGGTTGCTCCGGCAACCAAGAAGTTCTGTCTGAAGGAGACCAAGGCTCCGGCTGGTTATGCACTGCCGGAGAAGAACGTTACCGAGATTGACTTCACCCGCGAGAATATCGCGAAGACTGGTGAGCTCAACGGTGACGACAAGATTACCCTCGTGTCTGAGATCGACAACATCAAGCAGGACACCCCGAACCTGCCGATGACTGGTGGTGCCGGTGTCGGAATCCTGGCCGCTATTGGTGCAGCCATCGTCGCAGCTGGTGCATGGTTCGCTCGCCGTACCGCGCGCAACTAATAGCCGGGCGTAGTTCCGGTGGCGCAGACTGTCCATGGTGGTCTGCGCTGCGGGTCGGGTAGCCAAGGTAGGCAGCCCGACCCAATGAGGGGACTGGACTAGGCGTAGATTCCGGTCCCTATCTTTCTCTTTCGTTGTAATCCCGGTCGCGCTGCGCTAGCGCGTGGGCATTGTTTTGGGTGGTGCGGGTCGTTGACTTCGGTGGTAGGCCAGGAAATGGGCCGGCGGCACAGGCGCCGTGGAGGCTTAGCTCTTCCGGCGGTAATCGTTGTCGTCGGGTTGTTGGTGATGCTGTACCCAGTGGTCTCGACCGCCTGGAACAACTGGAATGCCTCACGGGTGGCGCAAGAGTATGCGCGACTGGACAAAGAGACACCGGCGCAGGTGCAGGACTCCGTATGGGATGCTGCGCATGCGTACAACGAGGAGCAGACTTCGGGTCCGATCTTGGATCCGTGGCTGAACCGTATCGGTGTGGATAATCCCGATTATGAGGCTTACCTGGAACAGTTGGGTGAGACCGAAGCGATGGCTCGCCTTGTCTTCCCAGCCGTAGACGTTGATCTGCCGGTGTTTCATGGCACCGCGGATAAGACACTGCAGCGTGGACTAGGACATTTATATGGCTCTGATTTGCCGGTAGGCGGACCAGGAACTCATTCCGTCATCACGGGGCATACGGGCCTGGCGAATTCAACGATGTTTGATCACCTCGACTCTGCCACCGAGGGAGATGTGTTCTACATCCAGGTTGCTGGCCACAAATTGAAGTACGTCGTCGACAGCATTCAAGTGGTTCTGCCGAGTGAAGTTGATGGCCTACGGCCAGTCGCCGATCAGGACTACGTCACGCTGATTACGTGCACTCCGTACGGGATCAACACGCATCGCTTGCTGGTGCGTGGCCATCAGGTTCCTATGGAGCCGGGGGAGGAGTCGGTATTTGAAGGCTCCCACGGCCCGGGTTGGCAATGGTGGATGTACGCACTGTTGGCTGCGGTGATTGTCATTGGTTGCTGGCTGGTGTGGTGGCTGCGACGGCAGAAGGCGGCCGGAGCGCAAGAAATTATTGGTGAAGAAAGTAGCGTGCGGGAGTAAGGCGATGAAGAGGTTGACAAATACTTGGTCGGCCCGAGTGGTTTCCGTCGGAGTAGCGTGTGCGGTTTCGTTCGCAGGGCCGGGCGTGGTTGCTGCAGAAGCGGTGCAGGTTGCCGGGCAGCAGTCCACTGGTGCCGAACGCACTTCGGCTACGGATACAGTGACAATCCGGCTGACACAAGGCAATCCCAACGACGATGGCCAGGCGCCCTCGGGAAAAATCCAAGGTGTCACAATTCATCTGGACCGGCTTGCCGGCTTGGACCCGACCAACGCTGACGACGCAGCCCGCGTACGGAACGCGAATCTCGACGAGGTTCGTGATTGGCGCACCGATGTGCACGTGGATCTGGTCACCAATGCCAATGGCGAGGTGACGTTTGATGGTCTAGCTCATGGCTTCTATGTGGTGACGTCTACAGCGCCGGATGATTCCTACCGAGAGATAAACCCGTTTGTGGTGGCGGTTCCATTCCACACGGTGGTAGATAACCCGAAACCAGTACCAGGAGTGATTGTGGCCAAGACCCACAAACCGGGTGAAACGCCGACGCCACCCACGTCGTCATCTGCTCCGAGCGCTCCGTCGTCACGCCCGGATACCCCGCAAACACCTCCGAACTATCCACCGACTAAACCAGGGAAGCCACCTCACCAACCCGAGACAACGCCGCCGGGTACTCCAAGTGCCGGTAAGACCTCAACCCCAGTAACGCCGTCGGGCAATGGTGGCTCATTGGCGATGACCGGTGCACAGGTAATCGGTGTAGTAGCCGCAGCGTTGGCATTGATTGCCACTGGTTTCGTGATGATTGCCTTTAGCCGTAGGAAGAATTCAGAAAGCGAGGGACGGTAATGTCCTGGACAGATTCTCATCTGGTCGAGCCGGTAGCGTATCGCTGGCGCGTCGTAGGGGCGTTCGCTGCAGTGCTGGCCCTAGTTTTTAGCGTCGCTGCGCCGGCTGCTCTTCCAGGTTTCATTGGCGCTGTCGCCGAGGCACAAACCACAGCGTTGCGTGTCGAGCTTGATTCCGCAGACCAACTGAGCCTGACTGTTGGCGACTCCGCAACATTTGAAGGCCACTTTGTTGACGCCGGAACCGTGGAGGAGTTGGAATTCACTGTTGAGACTGCAGGACTGGAGTTCGACGGCTCGGCCTACACACTGACTATCGACGGCGAAGTGATCCCCGTCCGCGAAGGAGACAACCTCGTTGTAAAATCAACCAGTTCTTCAGTGACTTTCCGAATCGCTGGCCTTTCTACTGACGTGCCAGCAGGGGCAGCTTTCTCACTGAAGATCCCAGCGGTCGCAGAGGAATCCGAACTGAGCGGGATGTCCGTCGACGTGCGTGGAGTAGCCGAGGAGACTACCAGCACGTCATCACCTGAATCCAGCGAAGCCTTAGAAGCCCCTTCGGAGGTGACTGAGCCGCTTGATATTGCTGACGTTGACGCGGCCCCAGCCCGTCTGATGGCGGCGCCGAACATTACCCCGTACGCTGCAGGCGACCGCACCATCACGATGGTAAACGATGGATACGTGCTTAAGGGAAGCCGATATATCCCGAACTTTAAGATTCCGTCCGGTGAGCTTTTTGGCGGCCAGCTGTCCATTCCGCAAGGCACGGTGGTTACCCTCAAATCCAGCGTTAACAGTTATTTATCGACTAACCCTGATGACCTGACGATCTATTACACCGGTGCCAACGGAGGTTGGTATGAGGCGAAGGTGACCTACAAAAGGATTAGCGCCAAGGAATACCAAGTCATCCTGCCGCAGATTACTATTGGTGGCACCGCACAGATTCAGTTTAAGGGTGTTCACCGCGGGCCAGACAATACAGTGTTTACAGCTTCCTTCACTGTTCCTGCGAAAGAAGAGTGCCAAGATCCGGTTACAAGCAGGCAGCCAAAGCGCGAGCTCACCCCAGCTGAATTTGCTGACGGTAGCCCTGTCTACGTTGTGACCAGTGAGCCTGCAGGCCGGACCCGCGATACCTCTGTCCTGCGCCGGCAGATCGACCAGGGCCGCGATTACCGGCAAGTAGGCGAGAAGACCCCATGGGTTTATAACTCTCTAGCATTCAATTCGAGCGACAACTGGCTCTACGCGGTGAGCCAGATTCGCGGCGAAAATGGTGATCCTTGCTACCCAGCAGGACATCTCCTGCAGATTAATCCGGCGACCGGTGTGGTACATAACCTTGGGCCTATCCTTACGTCCGGAAGCACCGGTACCCCTTTCGAAACGAGCAGCGACCGGGATCTGCTTAACGCGGGCGTGTATACCAGCGAGGGTTTCTTCGTGGCTAACACGTCTACCTCTGGTACTCGGCGCCTTTATAGAATCGATGTCGATAATGTCACTGCTAAACGCGTGTTCGGAAACCAGCAGTCTTTTTCGGAGGACTGGGCGGTGCTCCCTCAAGCCCAGAAGTACATGTGGGGCTTCCAGAGTAGATCTCAGGCCGGCGACAAGCTGATTCTTGAACGCATCGATACTCAGACCGGGGCAGTCAAGACCTGGGATCTCACGGGAATCAAGACTTTGGACGGGCGCACTATCTCCAACCCCTCCGCCTCGTGGGGCAAGGCATGGACCTATTCCAATGGAAACCTAGGGTTTGGATCGGGTAGTTCGGCTGCGAATCAGCTGGGTTTTGAGCTAAAAATCAGTAACCCGGACTCCGAAAGTCCGACGTTCGAGTTGGTCAACATAATGAACAACCTGCCTGCTTCATTTAACACGGATGCTGCTTCCGATCTGGTGCCGCCGCCGCCAGCGCTGCAATCCAACATTGCAGTGAAGAAGCAACGCTCCGAGACCAAGGCGGTAAACGGCGAGGTCCGTACTTTCTGGACCATTTCGGTGGAAAACACCACAGCTAACGCCAGCTCGGGAGGCACGTTCTGGGAGTACCTACCAACGGATACTCACTATGGGGTGAATGCTTCCGGTCCCACTGCTAAGTTCGAAGGCTTTGGGCCTGGATCCACACTCGTCAACGGGCGTAATCCAGGGCCTAACGAGATTGGCCCGGGGGCCGGTATTTATGCAGGCATGACTGTCCCGTCCGGAGCGGACGGTGAGTCCCGATACATGAAGGGCTATGTTGGTACACTTCCAGGACACGCGAAGGTAGAGTATGTCGTCTCTGCGCCGGTGCGAACGGATAAATACGGCAACCTCAAGACGGTGTGTAGCCCGAACAAAGTGGCTTTCCAAGCCACTGATGGTGAGGCCGGTAGCGACAACGTTGCTACTGAAGCCTGCTTCAGCAAGGTTGCTGTCGACAGTGCACCGCAACCTGTTCCTGGTGCGGCGAATGAATATACCGCGAAGTACAACGTCGTAGTAGCCGCCCCGGATGCTCCCGGCTTCGACACCAATGAGGTGATCTACGGAAAGCTGACGGATACCCCGAAGTTCGTTGGTGCCGCCACGGTTACTGGGGCCACTGTGGTCTTCAAGGACGAGTTCAACAAGACCAGCCAGCCGCAGTCGTACCAGGGGGCCGGTCCGTATGAACTCAACAAGAACGACACTCCAAAGATCATTAAGCCCAAGGGCGTCAATGGAAGCTCCGGGCAGCACGTCTACGAGGTGACGGTGCGCTTCAAGCTGGATCGAACCAAATTGAATAGCACATCCGTCCCTGCCGGGTACCCGAGTCAGCCTGCCGGTAACTCCCGCTGCTACACCAAGGATGGCCTACATGAACCCAACTTTGGCCTCATGAACGAGGCAGAGATGGGCGGTTGGAAAGACACCTCTTGTATCCCGCTGGAGACCAAGCAGATGGATGTCCTGCTTGAAAAGGTGAGCTATGATCCAGCCGCGCCGGACAAGATTCAAACCGACGAGTTGCTCGACGGCGCGCAGTTCACCGTCCACCGTGGTGACGCTGACGGCAACTTGAAGCTCAACGCGGATGGCACCGTCAATACTGATGCTAACCCCGTAGTGAAGCAGTCCACGACCACCACCACAGGCCGCGTCAAGCTCGAAGGCTTGGATGCCCCTGGCGTGTACTACCTCATCGAGACCAAGGCGCCGAACGGCTATAACCTGCTGCCCGCGCCAATCAAGTTCTCGACGGAGTGGGATCAGAATGGCAATGCAGTCATCAAGGTGCTCTCCGGAGGAACTGCTATCACCAGTAGTAGGTGCGCTGAGTCCGACACTGCTGCCAATTGCGTAAAGAAGGTCGGCATCCTTCAGGTCGCCGACATCACCAAGGGTGCACTGCCCAAGACCGGTGGTGAGGGCGTAGGCCTGTGGGCTCTCGCTGGTGCCGCGATTGTCGCGGCAGGGTGCCTCGCTTTGCGACGCCGCTGGGTATAGAACCACCGCTTGCGGCTACTTTTAGAAAAGGCCCGCTCTTCCAAACAACCAGGGAAGGGCGGGCCTTATTGTATCTTCATTGGCGGCTAGGAATCTTGCGGGTCGTCGTCAAGCGCGGCGTCCTTGGCGTTGCTGACATATTTGCGCCACCAGTAGATGAGCAGAAGCACGATGATGACAGCGGCTGCCAGAATGACCCACATCCACCACTGCCAGTGAACACCCGAGCTGTTGAACGCAGCCTCATCTTCCGGATCCATCGGCACTTGGTGGCCGGTGACGAGCAAGCGGTGGGTATTAACACCGTAGGGGGTGCAGGTAATGAGCGTAACGAGGTCCTGGCCTGGCTCACGGTGGAGCGAGCTGGTGTCCGCAGGCTCGACGACCCGAATATCGTGCACCTCGTACTTGAGCTTCTCGCCGCCGGCGGCGATGTAGAAAGCATCGCCCTTCTTGACCTTGGTGAGGTTGTCCCACAGCGTGGCATTTTGTAGGCCTGTGTGGGCGGAAAGTGCTGCGTGCCGACCCTCGCCATCACCTACGCCGCCGACAGGTAGGTCCGTGCCGTAGAGGTGGCCAGCGCCGCGGGAGAGCGCCTTTTCTGAAGTGCCGTGATAAATGGGCAGATCGGAATCGATAGAGGGGATGACGATACGACCCATGGCATCGGTCTCAGACAATACCGACAGGTACTGGCGGTAGCGCTGGTACTCGGGGGAGTCTTCGTTATCGGTGGTGGTCCACGCGTCGCCAATGCTGATTTGGCCCAACCCGGCGTTGTAGGCTTGTGCTTCCTCCCATGCGGTGTGCAGTACTTCTGGCGGGGCTTGCTTCTCCAGCTTGGCGTATTCCTCGGCGGCGCGGGATTGGGTGTGGTTGTTCCACTGCGTGGCCACGACGGGGTAGAGCAAGACACCGAGACCGACGAGGATCAGAATTAACGCAATGATGGCGTTGGGGTTGACGACGCCCTTCTTCTTGGGTGCGTCGCTGATTTCCGCTGGTTCGTGCTTGCCCATTGTGTCCTGCCTGTGTGGGGGTCTGTTGCCGCGCGTCCTAGGGGTTGACGTGGGGTACATAACGTGAGTGTTAGAACCTCAGACTAGATCGGAGAGAATCCGAAACTGTGCCTAGTCGCCGATAACGAAGCACAGGGCTTCATACCGATTTAGAGTGGCCTCATCGATGGCTAAGTTTTGATCAACCGCGCACAGTTCGCGGAGTTCATCGATTGTGCGGGGCGCAAGCTCTTGGAGTAGATGCTCACACTCAGCGCGAAGATCCGCTGTGGTTTTGGGCGTGAAGATAGGGGCTGTCATGGTCCATCCTGTAAGTATGAAATTAGTCCATGAACTGGGAAAATAAGTGGAGCCGACGACGGGAATCGAACCCGCGCCAGCAGCTTGGGAAGCTGCAGTTCTACCATTAAACTACGTCGGCGCAATGCATCTTGTGCATCGTCGTAAAGCTTAGCACCGCCGCCGCCTAAGGCCATAAAAGGCCCAGTGGGGAGGTAGACTATCAACCGTGCTTCTTTCTGATCGTGATATCCGTGCCGCCATTTCCGCTGATGCTCCCGAGCGTTTGAGCATCGACCCTTTCGACGCCGAGATGGTCCAGCCTTCCTCCATCGATGTGCGCTTGGACAAGTTCTTCCGCGTGTTTAATAACTCGCGCTATACGCATATTGACCCCAAGCAGGAGATGCCGGACCTCACCAGTGAGGTGGAGGTGGCCGAGGGTGATGCCTTCGTCCTACACCCCGGCGAGTTCGTGCTGGGCGCCACGCTGGAAAAGTTCACCTTGCCGGCCAACCTGGCAGGCCGCTTGGAGGGCAAGTCCTCCCTGGGTCGCCTAGGCTTGCTGACGCACTCCACGGCAGGCTTCATCGATCCGGGCTTCTCCGGACATATCACACTCGAGCTGTCCAACACCGCTAACCTGCCCATTTCGCTGTGGCCCGGGATGAAGGTGGGCCAGTTGGCTATCTTTAAGATGTCTTCGCCGGCGGAGGCTCCGTATGGTTCCGGCGCGCTGGGCTCGAAGTACCAGGGCCAGCGTGGACCGACGCCGTCGAAGTCCTATCTGAACTTCCGTTAAACTTTTCGTTCTCGCCGCGCGCTTCAGGTCAACCGCGCCTAAAATTCCCGGTTATGCGTATGACTGTGATTGGTACCGGCTACCTAGGTGCGACTCACGCCGCCTGTATGGCGGAGCTCGGCCACGAGGTACTCGGTGTAGATGTTGATGAAAGCAAGATTGAAGCTCTCAAGAACGGCCGCGTGCCGTTCTACGAGCCCGGCCTGCCGGAGGTACTCGAGCGCAACATCGAGGCCGGCCGCCTAGATTTTTCCACCAGCTATGACGACGCCGCGGAGTTCGCCAACGTGCACTTCCTCGGCGTTGGCACCCCGCAGGCCCACGGCTCCTACGCCGCGGATCTCACCTACGTGAAGTCTGTCATCACGGAGCTCGTACCGCGCCTCAAAGGCGAGCACGTCATCTTTGGTAAGTCCACCGTTCCCGTGGGAACTGCGGCGGAGCTGCAGGAGATGGCGAATGAGTTGGCCCAGGAGGGCAGCCACGTGGAAATCGCGTGGAACCCAGAGTTTCTGCGCGAGGGCTATGCAGTAAAGGACACCATCGCTCCAGACCGCATCGTTTTGGGCGTGCGGGGCGGGCAGTCCCGCGGCGAGGCTGTAGCCCGTGAAGTCTATGCCAAGCCGTTGGCGCAGGATACGCCGTTTATTGTGACTGACCTGCAGACTGCCGAGCTGGTCAAGGTCTCTGCGAATGCGTTTCTGGCCACCAAGATTTCCTTCATCAACGCCGTGTCTGAGATCTGCGAGATTGCGGGCGCGGACGTCGTAAAGCTTGCCGATGCTATCGGTTACGACGAGCGCATCGGCCGTAAGTTCTTGGGCGCAGGTCTGGGCTTCGGCGGTGGCTGCCTGCCGAAGGATATTCGTGCATTCATGGCACGTGCCGGCGAGTTGGGTGCGGACCAAGCGCTGACCTTCCTGCGTGAGGTCGATGCCATCAATATGCGTCGCCGTGACCGCACCGTGGACATGGCTAAAGAGGCCTTCCAGGGTTCGCTGTTAGGCCACCGCGTGACAGTTCTGGGATGCGCTTTCAAACCGAACTCTGACGACGTTCGCGATTCGCCAGCGCTGTCCGTGGCGGGTTCTTTGTCCTTGGCTGGCGCTGCGGTTACCGTCTATGACCCAGAGGGCATGGAAAACGCCCGCAAGGTGTTTCCTACGTTGAACTACGCCGCTGACTGTGAGGAAGCTCTGCGCGAGAGCGAGCTGGTTATTCTCGCCACCGAATGGCAAGAATTCCGCCAGCTGGACCCCGCCGAAGTGGCGGAGCTGGTCACCAACAAACACATCATCGACGGCCGCAACGTCCTCGACGTTGAGGCGTGGAAGCAGGCCGGCTGGACCATCGAGGCGCTGGGCCGCAGCCTCTAGCGAACGGACAGGGCGCTATTAGTAGCGTCAGGTTCGGGACCCGCCTCACGCTGCGGGATGGTCAGCGCTGCGATGAGAGTGGTGATGGGCACTGCTAGGGTCAGTGCCATTGCACCCACGGCGGAGCGCAGGAGCTCGGTGGCTACGAGGTCGCTGGAAAGAATCTGGCCCGCCGGGCGCTGAGCTGCTGTAATCAGCATGAGCAGCGGCACTGACGCGCCGGTATATGTGAGGACGATGGTGTAGACCATGGAAGCGATATGGTCGCGGCCGACCTTCATGGCGGACTTGAACAGCTCCGCAGGGCCTGCTTCGGGGTTGAGCTCATTGAGCTCGCGGACGGTGGAGGCCTGCGCGATGGAGATATCGTTGAGGCTGCCCAGCGCGCCGATGATGAATCCGCAGAGCAGGACACCCACGATGGAAACTCCGGGCATGTAGAGCAGGAGCTTGAGGTTGTCTTCGGAGCTAAGTCCCTGCAGGCTCGTTGAGTTGATAGTGGAGCTGGCCAGGAAAGCCGCCAGCAGCAGGGCGATGAGTGCACCGCCCAAAGCAGAGGCGGACTTCCAGTTGAACCCGTGCACGAGTGGTACAACGATGAAGATGATGGCGGCGCTGGTTACCAATGCCAAGCCCAAGGGGTTTGTGCCCTCGACGAGAGCGGGAAGCAAGTAGAAGAATACGATTGCGAGCGAAATTGCCAGGCCAATGAGCGAGCGCAATCCGTGCCATGCCGCGAAAGCAATGATGACGATAGCGGCGATGATGGCCCAGAGGACGAGGTTGCCGCTGCGTTGATAATCGGCGAAGGCATAGTCTACGTCCCCGTTGGGGCCGGTGGCCTCGGAGAGCAGGATCTTGTCACCCTCCTGCAAGTCTGGGTCACCCGCGACGCCAAAGTGCACCAGCTGGGTCATCTTGCCTGCGTTGTCCCCGGAGGTGATATCGATGAGGGAGCGGGTGCAATCGCCACCTGGCTCCGCCGGAATGAGTGGTGGCTTGTCGAAGGCCTTGCCGGTCTGATCCGACTGGCAGATGGCGTGGTCGACAGTCTTGACCGTGCCCTCGGCCTGCGGGTGGTTCAGAGCGTAAGTCTGCGAGAACTCTGCGCTCGTGTGATCTACCGGAGAAGTGGTAGGGCGCAGGAAAATAGCGCCGATGATGGTTACAAGGACGGCCAGCGCAAGCCCGATAAGCAGCGCGAGACGCCACGGGTTTTGGTTCGTCGCTAAATAAAGGCGGCCTCCACTAGGAAAGGAGACCACCGGCTTGGAAGCCGTCGTGTGTTTGCCCATGCAGCTTATTGTGAACGATTGTCAGTTCAAATGGCAACTGCGCACAAAAATTGCAAACAAATACGAGGCCTTTCACTTAGAAAGGCGGCTTGAGCTACTGGCGGTAGCTGGCCAGGAAGTTGCCGAGGCGCTCGATAGCGTTTTCCAGCTGGGAAGCCCACGGCAGGGTAACCACGCGGAAGTGGTCCGGGTTTGGCCAGTTAAAACCAGTGCCCTGGACCATCAGGATCTTCTCCGAGCGCAGGATATCCAGCATCAGCTTGGAATCGTCGTGAATCTCGTAGACATTCGGATCCAAGCGTGGGAAGCAGTACAAAGCACCCATCGGCTTGGTGACGGAAACGCCCGGGATCTCGTTGAGCTTCTCGTAGGCCACGTTGCGCTGCTTGAGCAGGCGACCGCCCTCGCCCGTGAGCCCGTAGATGGACTGTCGTCCGCCGAGAGCTACCTGGATTGCGTGCTGTGCCGGAACGTTCGGGCACAGGCGGGTGCCCGCCAGTAGGGCGAGACCCTCGATGAAGCCGCGTGCATGGCTCTTCGGGCCGGTCAGAACCATCCAACCAGCGCGGTAACCAGCCACGCGATAAGCCTTGGAAAGACCGTTGAAGGTAATCGTCAGCAGATCCGGAGCGAGGGACGCGATCGAGATGTGCTTCGCGCCGTCGTAAAGAATGCGATCGTAAATCTCATCCGCCAAAATTAGCAGGTTGTACTCACGCGCTACGTCTACAATGCGCTGCAGAACCTCGCGGGAGTAGACGGCGCCCGTTGGGTTATTCGGGTTGATGACCACGATGGCTTTAGTCTTTTCCGTGACCTTCGCACGGATATCCTCGATCGAAGGATTCCAGTCATCCTCCTCATCACACAGGTAGTGCACCGGCGTACCGCCCGCTAGGGAGGTGGCGGCAGTCCACAAAGGGTAATCGGGGGCTGGGATGAGTACCTCGTCGCCATCGTTAAGCAGCGCCTGCGTGGTCATGGTGATGAGCTCAGAAACACCATTGCCCAGGTAGACATCGTTGACGTCGAAGTGCGGGAAGTCCTCCAGCTCGTAGCGGGTGACAATCGCGCGGCGTGCCGGAATGATTCCCTTCGACGTGGAATAGCCCTGGGAAGTCGGCAGCGCTGCGATCATGTCGCGCATGATGACGTCCGGGGCATCGAAACCGAATACGGCAGGATTGCCGGTGTTCAGCTTGAGGATGCTGTGGCCGTCGAGCTCCATGCGCTCCGCCTCCGCAGAGACCTCACCACGGATGTCATACGCGACGCCCTGAAGCTTGGTGGATTGGTCAAAAATGCGGTTGTTCGGTGTAGTCATGGAAAGTATTCTGCCACTTACAGACTATAAATGGGTCAACCGGCAGGCTTATTTTTTATTCCATTGCTCAAGCTTGCGCTTGGCCAGATTCATGGCCTCGCTGGTCAGCTCACCTGCTTGGCGGCGCCTCTCCGCCCACTGCGCTTGCTCCAAAGCCTTCTGCTGGGCGCGCTCTTGGGCCGTTAGCTGCAAAAGCTCGCGGCGGTGCTGGCGCTCAATCTTGCGCGGGGAGGGCTGGTGCCAGGACTTTGGGCCGATTTTGGCGACGTAGAGCATAATCCATAGCGCTGGGATGAGGAACAGTGCGCCCACGCCGCTGAGGAGAGCAATCGTGCCGGCGGTTTCGGAAACGACGAAGCAGGTGGTGGCGGCGAAGGTTAAGGCCATCGAGCCAATCAGCGCGGTGGCCAGGCGCGGCTTTTTGCCGGCTTTGTATGCACGCTCGACCTCGCCGCGGGAATAGACCTTGATTTCGGTGGCAGAAACCGCCGGGATGTCTGTGAACAAGGGGACCAACTCGCGGCGGGTGGTGGCGCGCATGACGTCGTCAGAGCGCTGCTCGAATTCCTCCATGCTGAGCCTGCCCTCGCCGACGGCGCGGGCGAGATCGTTGATGGCGTCCGTCTTCTCTGCGTCGGAAAGCCGCATTGAAGAGGAAGGATCGAAGGGCGAGGAACCGTAGCTGTGAGTCACAAATTCTACTATAGGAAAACTATTTGCCTTTGTGGTCAGCTGTTAGTGATCAGCATTCTTCTGCTTCGATTCCGGCTGAGGTTTAGGCTCTGCGGGTTCGTTTTCTTGCTTGCCTTTGACCAAGCTAGATAAGAGCGGGAAGAGCGCTACAGTCAGCGCGCCACCGGCAACAAAGATAGAGGCGGTTTCGGTATCGACGATTTTGGAGCTGACCGCGATGGTCATGACAGCGACGATGATCGGAAGACCCGTGGCGGCGTAAAGGGCGACCTGCAGGCGCTCGCGGGTGGTTTCGATATCGGAGCCGGTGTGGTGGATGTTCTCACGCAGGAATACCGGCAGGCCGCGGGTGACCAGAATCAGCGCGGGGATGCCGATGACCTTGAGAGGGCTATTGGCGATGACGTGCCAATCGATGGCCATGCCGGAGACCACAAAGAAGACGGGGATCAGCATGGAATAGCAGACCACATCGAGGCGGGTTTCGAGGCGCTTGTGGAACTCGTCCGGAATGATCCGGTTGAGGATGATGCCTGCGGCGAAGGCACCGAGGACGATGTCGAGCTCGAAGACCGAGGTCACGGCCATGAGGATGGCCAGGATCAGGATGATGAGGCGGAGGATGGTTTGGTTTGTGGAACCTGCGCCGGAAAGGAACGCCGTCTTGAGCCACGGCACTGCGACGATGAGCGCGCGCGGCATGACCGCAACGACGACCGCGATGATGATGAAGGCCAGCAGAATTAGCATCGTGGTCAAGGTGGAGCGGGTACCGAGCAGCAGAGCCATGGCGGTAATCGGTGCGACCTCGCCGATGGCGCCGTGGATGACGACGGAATTGCCCACCTTGGTGCCGAGGAGCTTGTCCTGCTTGAGCATTGGGGTGATGGTGCCCAAGGCCGTGGAGGTAAGCGCGATGGCCATGACGATGGCACTCGGAATGTCATCGAGCAGGAAATAAGCACCCACGAGACATGCCACCATGCAGATAAACCAGGTGGAAAAGCCGGTGACGGCTTGTTTAGATTTCAGCGTCGCAAGATCGATTTCGAATCCCGCGAGGAGGAACAAAGCGCCGACGCCCAGCTCTTTGAGCATGCCGATACCAGGGTCCTCGTGTGCGAGGTCTAATACAGACGGGCCCAGGATCATGCCGAACAAGATAAGCAGTGCCACGGCGGGCATCTTGTTTTTCAGCATGAAAGAAACCAGTGGCGCTAGGAGGGCGGCGGCCATGATCCAAGCGAAGGAGACGAGGGACGGGGTGTAGTCAGCTTCCCCAGATGCGAGCACCAATGTGTCGGCGGCGCTAGTCGCGACATTAAGCATGTCAACAGCGTACGCGTCGAATCTTCCATGTGCCTATTCGGCGAAGCATGCGCCTTTTCCACCTAGTCCTGTCTATCTGCTGATAGCCCCTTTACTCGGCTCCTTTTATCAAGCTCCCCTTGCTGCCAAATGCCTTGATTTTCGGTTGATTCGGCTTTTAGTTACTCGATAAACAACCATTTGCAACGGACCGGATGACCGGGACCATTTGGCCAAAACGACGAAAGGGCAGCCTGGGTATCCCAGACTGTCCTCGTGAATGGCCAACCAGCTTTACTCTGACGCTGGCGGCTTGGGCGCAGCTGGTGGCTGTGGCGCTGCGGGTGGCTTGGGCGCTGCGGGTGGCTGCGGCGCTGTTGGCGGCTTTGGCGCGGCCGGTGGTTCAGGCGTGGCTGCCGCAGGTGGCTTTGGCGCAGTCGGTGCTGCAGGTGCAGCGGGCGCCGGGGCACTAGGTGCCGCCGGCGCAGCTGGTGGTTGTGGTGCAGCAGCCGCTGGGGGAGTAGGAGCACTCGGGGCCGTCGGTGCTGGAGTTACAGGTGGTTGTGGTGCAGCCGGCGCGGCCGGTGGAGTTGGAGCTGGCGGAGTTTGAGCAGAGGGTGCGGCGGACGCCGAGGGAGCGGCTGGTGCGGCGGGCGCCGAGGGAGCGGCAGGTGCAGCAGGAGCAGCCGGGGTAGCCGGTGCGGGCGCAGCTGGCGCTGCAGGCACGGCCGGAGAAGGTGTAGAGGGGGCAGCTGGGGTTGCGGAAGCGGCCGAAGCAGACGCAGCTGGGGCGGAATCGGCAGATGCTGGGCGCGCCGCGGAAGGCGCAGGCGTCTGGGAAGGTGCCTTGCGGCGGATTGGCGTGCCGAGGAACGCCTTCGGCCGCGGCTCGGGGAGGGCGCCGTCGGCGTCGGCGACGGAAGCGCGGAGCATGAGGGCAACGTCGGTGACGGCAGGTGCAGCGGACGCTGCTGCAGAACCGGGGGCGTCGGCAAGCGCTTTAACGCCGCCGGTGAACATGACGTTGCAGAATGGACAACCCGTGGCAATCTCCTCCGCGCCGGTGGCGATGGCCTGCTCCGCACGGAACTCGTTGATGCGGGTGCCTAGCTTTTCCTCCATGAACATGCGTGCGCCGCCAGCGCCACAGCAGAAGGCCTCGTCGCGATTTCGGTCCATCTCACGGAGGGAAACGCCAGTGGCTTCCAGCAGCTCACGCGGCGGATCGAAGACCTTGTTGTGGCGGCCCAAGAAGCACGGATCGTGGTAGGTAATCGGCTTGCGGTTTTCCGGCGTACGCGGGATCGGCTTGAGCAGCCCCTCACGCACTAGGCGGTTAAGCAGCTGGGTGTGGTGGAAGACGTCGAAGTGCCCATCGAAATCTGGGTACTCGTTGCGCAGCGTGTTGAAGCAGTGCGGGCAGGTGGTGATGATCTTGCGCTGGCCTTCCGGAACGCCTTCGAAAGCGTTGTTTAGGGTCTCAACGTTTTGCTGCGCCATCATCTGGAACAGGAACTCGTTGCCAGCACGGCGCGCGGGATCGCCGGTGCAGGTCTCACCAGTAGAAAGCACGCCGAACTTCACGCCCGCCGTGTGCAGCAGGTCCACCACGGCGCGGGTGGTCTTGCGGCCCTGTTCGTCGTAGGCACCGGCGCAGCCGACCCAGAACAGGTACTCCATGTCGGCAAAGTCCGTGGCGTCCTCGCCGATGATAGGCACCTCGATGCCGTCGGCGCGTGCCTCATCGATCCAGGCGCGGCGCTCAGAGTTATTGCGGCCCCACGGGTTGCCCTTGGTCTCAATGTTTTTGAACAGTCCGGTCAGCTCAGAGGGGAAGTCGGATTCCGCCAAGACCTTGAAGCGGCGCAGGTCAGCGATGTGGTCGATGTGCTCGATGTCGGTCGGGCACTGGTCCACGCAGGCGCCGCAGTTGGTGCAGGACCAGAGGACGTCGTCGTCAATAGCGTTTGCCATTGCCAACACGTTGACGCCCTCGTGCGGGTTGTAGTTCTCGACGGCGGCATCGCGCATGTCCATCACGAACTTCTTCGGACTCAGCGGCTTCTCGGTGTTCCACGCCGGGCAAAGGTCCTGGCAGCGGCCGCACTCGGTGCACGAGGTGGTATCGAGCAGCATCTTCCAGCTGCCGGGGGCGATGTCTTCTTCGAGGGCCGGGGTCGGAAGGGAGCCGAGTGCCTTGTCGCCGCTGACGTTGCGCTGGAAGAAGATGTTGAAAAACGCCATGAAGCGGTGCCACATGACGCCCCAGGTGAAGTGGCGCGAAATCAGGAAGATGAAAATCAGGCCGGTAAGCAGCTTGAACAGCGCGAAGAAGGACACCAGCGCTGGCGAGGCGGGAAGCAGCTTGGCCAGGTGGATGGAAAGGAAATCCGCCCACGGGGAGCCGTGGCCAAACGCCGCGATTTTCGACGCCTTGACCAGCAGCATTCCAAGCCCCTCCAGGAAGACCACGGCCTCGACGATGCGGGCAGGGCCTGGCTGGGAGTTGTAGAAACGGGAGCCGCGCTCGGTGTGTCCATACTTGAGGCGAACGCCGATGAGGAAGCTAATGCCCACAACGGTGGCGATACCGAGGACCTCTTCGATGAAGTGATAGACCGACCAATGCGATAGCAGCGGCCAGCCTCGCGACGGTGCGAAGGTCTGGATATAGGCTTCAAACCAGACGAGGATGCCGAAGAGGAATCCCACCATGACTGCCCAGTGCGCCGCGTTGACGAAGGGGCGGCCCTTGAAGTGCGTGTGGCCGAATACTTCCACCACGACCCGCCACAGGCGCTTGCCTAGGTGGTCGAAACGCTGCAGCAGAGTTGGCCCGCCGGAGCGAATGAAAGCGAACATGCCCCATGCGCGGTACGCAAAGTAGCCCCACACGGGGATCGAAACGAGGATGGCTAGCCAACCGAAGACGGCTGTCATTTCACGGACTCCTTATAAAGTTGCGCGCAGATATAAACAGCCTAAACGGTGGGCGCGCAAAGATGGGAGTCGGTATTCATCGCGGTTTCGAACCGAGCCCAGCCGGCAAACGCGAGGCACAGCTTTTCGACGCACTCGCCGAAAGGCTAGTCCTCTTCGGCGAACTGCGCCTGATTAAGCCGCCAGTAGGCGCCTTCGCGGGCAAGCAGCTCGGCGTGGGTGCCTTGCTCGACGATGCGGCCTTCCTCCATGACGAGGATGAGGTCCGCATCCCGGATGGTGGAAAGACGGTGGGCGATGACGAAGGAGGTGCGGTCGGCGCGCAGCGCATTCATCGCGTGCTGGACGAGCATCTCGGTGCGGGTATCCACAGAGGAGGTGGCCTCGTCGAGGATGAGCAACGCCGGCTGGGCCAGGAAGGCGCGTGCGATGGTGATAAGTTGGCGCTCGCCAGCAGAGATAGCGCCGGCGTCTTGGTCGATGAGTGTGTCGTAGCCATCGGGCAAAGCGCGCACGAAGCGGTCCACGTAGGTGGCCTTTGCTGCTTCGATGACCTCCTCGTCGGTGGCATCTAGGCGGCCGTAGCGGATGTTTTCCATGATGGTGCCCTCAAAGAGCACAGCGTCCTGGAGCACCATGCCCACCTGCGAGCGCAGTTCGGTGCGCGACATTTCGGCGGTGTCATTGCCATCGATAGTGATGGTGCCGGAATTCAGCTCGTAGAAGCGCATGATGAGGTTGACCAGCGTGGTCTTGCCCGCGCCGGTAGGCCCGACGATGGCGGCGGTCTGGCCCGGCTCAACGCGCAGGTTGAGATCCTCGATGAGCGGCTTGTCTTCCGAGTAGGAGAAGTCCACGCCGCGGAACTCCACCAAGCCCCGCGCGCGGCCTTCGAAGTGCGAGGTCGCGGTGTCCGGGCGCTGTTCCTCAGCGTCGAGGAATTCGAAGACGCGCTCGGCGGAAGCAACACCGGATTGGATTTGCTGCATCATGCCGCCCAGCTGGCCCAGCGGCTGGTTGAACTCGCGGGAGTACTGAATGAAGGCTTGTGCGCCACCCAAGGTGAGCTGGCCGTGGGCCACGCGCAGCGCGCCCATCACGGCGATGACCACGTAGGACAGATAAGAGATGAACTGCATGACCGGCATCATCATGCCGGAGAGGAACTGCGCTTGCGATGCAGATTTATAAAGCTCCTCATTGCGCTCATCGAATTCTTCGGTCATGGCGTCCATGCGGCCATAGACCAAGGCGAGGTCGTGCCCGGAGAAGGCCTCTTCCACCTGGCCGTTGAGTTGGCCGGTGGCACGCCACTGGGTGGCGAATTGCTTCTGCGAGCGCGCGCCGATGACACCAATGACGATGCCGGTCAGCGGCAGCGAAAGCAGGGCCACCAGTGCGAGCTGCCAAGACACGGAGAACATCATGACGGTAATGCCCACCACCATGAGCAGGTCGTAGAAGACCTGCGAGACCGCTTGCTGGAGCGCGGTCTGGATATTGTCGGCGTCGTTTGTCGTGCGCGAGAGCAGGTCGCCGCGGGAGTTGGTGTCGAAGTAGTTCAGCGGCAGCGCGTTGACCTTGGCCTGGATGCGTTGGCGCAGGTCATAGACCGCGCGCATCACCAATGAGTTGAGAATATGACCCTGCCACCACTGGAAGAGCGCGGAGACCAAGTACATCGCGATGACGATGGTGATGATGCGGCCCAATTGCGTGAAGTCGATGCCCAGGCCTGGGCGCAGGTCCATGGCGGAAGCCATGTCCGCGAAGGTGTCCTTGCCTTCCGCCCGCAGGCCCTCGATGACCTGCTCCTCGCTGGTGCCCGCCGGCAGCTGCTTGGAAAGCACGCCGGCGAAGATGACGTCGGTTGCCTTGCCCATCACCTTCGGTGCGTAGACCGCGAGGAATACGCAGACGATGTTCATCAATGCGATGATGATAAGCCGCGATTTGAAGGGCATGAGCAGCCCGAACAAGCGCTTCGCGGAAGGCCAGAATGCCTTAGCCTTGCGTGGGGCGTTGCCGGACCAATCGTCCCCGGCGGTCTTGGCTTCGAGTTCGTGGAGCTCTTCTTCGGTCATGCCGTGCGCATCTTGTGCAGTGCTTGCCATTACTGCTCACCTTCTACTGGTGTGGCTTGAGAATCGACGATTTCCTTATAAGTTTCAGAGCCTTCGACCAGCTCGGCGTGGGTGCCACGGGCAACGATGCGGCCGGCTTCCATGACCAGGATTTGGTCGGCGTCCATGATGGAGGACACGCGCTGGGCGACGACCATCATCGTGGCGTCGGCAAGCAGCGGGCTCTCGTGCAGGGCCTGACGTACGTTCGCGTCGGTGACCACGTCGAGGGCAGAGAAGGAGTCGTCGAAGAGCAGCACCTTCGGTCGCGCAACGAGCATGCGCGCGATGGATAGGCGCTGGCGCTGGCCGCCGGAGACGTTCGTTCCGCCTTGGGAAATGGGCATGTCCAGGCCCTTTTCGTCCCTTTCCACGAAGTTTGCTTGGGCGATGCGCAGCGCTTCCCACAGCTCCTCGTCGGTGGCTTCAGGGCGGCCGAGGCGCAGGTTAGAAGCCACGCTTCCGCTAAACAGGTAGGGCTTTTGCGGCACGAGGGACACGCGCTTGACGATGTCCTGGCGGTTCATGCGGGAGACATCCGCGCCGTCGAGAAGCACCTGGCCCTCGGTGGGCAGATACAAACGCGGAATCAGGTGCAGCAAGGTCGACTTGCCGGAGCCGGTGGAGCCGATGATGGCGGTGGTCTGGCCGGGCCGGGCAGTGAAGGAGATGTCGTGGAGGACCGGGGCGTCGGCGCCGGCGTAGGTGAATGTGACGTCACGGAACTCGACGACGCCGTCGTTGCGCTCCGGCGTCACGTTCTTCGCAGGCTCGGCGATGGAAGGCTCGTGCTCCAGTACCTCGGTGATGCGCTTAGCGCAGATAACGGCGCGGGGCAGCATCATGGCCATGAACGTGCCCATCATGACGGCGGCGAGGATTTGCAGCAGGTATTGCAAGAACGCGGTCAGCGCGCCGACTTCCACAAGGCCCTCATCCACGCGGTGGCCACCGAACCACAGCACGGCGCCGGTAGCGACGTTGAGGATGACAGTGATGATGGGGAACATCAGGACGAAAATCTGGCCGATCTTCAAGGAAAGCTGCGTGAGATCGTGGTTGGCCTTGGTGAAGCGCTCGGTCTCGTGGGCCTCGCGGACGAAGGCGCGCACGACACGAATGCCCACGATTTGTTCGCGGAGGGTGCCGTTTAGGGAATCGAGTTTGTCCTGCATGCTGTGGAAAAGCGGCATGAGCTTGGCGATGAGCGCGGAAATCACGCCGAGGAGAACCGCCACGGCGACCCAGACCAACCAGGACAATCCGGCATCCTCGCGCACCGCCATGACGATGCCGCCGATGGACATGATGGGTGCGGCCACCATGAAGTCCAACATCATCAGGTAAACCATCTGCACCTGCTGGACGTCGTTCGTGCCGCGCGTGATGAGGGTGGGCGTGCCGTAGTGGCCCATGTCCTCGGCGGAGAAACGAGCGACGCGGCGAAAGACCTCGCTGCGCAGGTCGCGGCCGACGCCCATGGCGGTGCGGGCTCCAAACCACACGGCGGCGACGGCGGTAATGACTTGGGCGAAAGCTACGGCGAGCATGATGCCGCCGGTGTGCCAGATGTAGTCGATGTCCACCTTGACCACGCCGTTGTCGATGATGTCAGCGTTGAGCGAGGGCAGATACAAGGTGGCGGCGGTGGATAGTGCTTGGAGCACAATGACTGCAAGCACGAAGCCACCATAGGGTTTTGATCGAGAGACCAGAATGCGAACTAGCTCCACTAGACCGACCTTTACTTAAGAATTGAAATTAACTCGGTCGAGTCTAATGCGAATGTGAAGAATGTGACTAGCCGCGTGCAGGTGGTATCGGCTGAATCACGTTTGAGCGTTAAAGGCAGACTGGCGCAAGTTGCGCGCGGCGGGTGACGGTGGCCCAGTCTTCGGGCTGCTCGGTGGGCTGGCGCAGACGAGGTCCACACACATGCCGGCGCCGATGAGCCTTTCAGCTGTGGATAGCGCCGCCGGGCCATCGCCGACGATTGCGACACGCTGCATGGAAACCTCCTTGGTTTATTGTTTATAGACCGTTTTGTCTAATAATCTAGTCTGACCTGTTCAGTTATGGCAATTTTTATTCTTGCATTGCCCCAAGCTCATCGGACTATTCGCGTGTTCAGCGCGCAATGTCTCCTGCACGAATGCGCCGCCTTGCCTAAAGTGAGTCGGCATGACCCAATCGTTAAACCTGCTGGACGGCGACAAGCCCTACCGCGACCCCAGCATTAGCCCGGAAGGCACGCGCGATACCGCGCCGCTCAACCAAGATATTGCCGCGAAAAACGAGCGCCTTGTCGATGAATGGGCGGACAAGCTCTATGCAGAATCCGCCGAAAACATCATGGCGTGGGCTGCAGAGCACGCGCCGGGCCGGCTGGCAGTGACGATGTCGATGGAAAACACGGTTCTGGCGGAGCTCGCGCACCGCGCACAGCTGGACGCAGACCTGCTCTTCATCGACACTGGCTGGCACTTCCCGGAGACGTTGGCTGTGGCCAACGAGGTTGAGGAGCGCTATGCGGACCTCCCCCTAGTCCGCGTGAAACCGCTGCTGAGCCCGGAGGAACAGGACGAAATCTATGGTCCGAGGTTATATGCACGTGATACCAGCGCATATAACCGTATGCGCAAAGTGGAACCGCTGAACATGGCGATGGACCCATACGTTGGTTGGGTGACCGGTCTGCGCCGCGCGGATTCTGAACACCGCGCCACGGCCCCAGCGCTGAGCCTGGACCAGCACGGAAGGTTAAAGATTTCGCCGATGATTACCTGGGATTTGGCAGATACGGATTGCTATATCGCGGACAATGATCTGATTATCCATCCCTTGACGCTGAAAGGCTATCGCTCTATCGGCTGTGCGCCTTTGACCTTCCCGGTGGGTAAGGGCGAGGACGCTCGTTCCGGCAGGATTTTTGGAGACGGCAAGACAGAATGCGGGTTGCACGAATGACACAGAAGAACACACTTTCGCCCCACTTAAAGGACTTGGAAAATGAGTCCATCCACATCCTGCGCGAGGTAGCGGGCCAGTTCGATAAGGTCGGCCTGCTTTTCTCCGGCGGCAAGGATTCCGTGGTGGTCTTCGAATTGGCGCGCCGTGCCTTTGCACCAGCGGTGGTGCCTTTCGAGCTTGTGCACGTTGATACCGGGCATAACTTCCCGGAGGTCATCGAATTCCGTGACCGCTTGGTTGCTGAGACCGGTGCGCGCCTGCACGTGGCTAAGGTGCAAGATTGGATTGACCGCGGCGAGCTGCAGGAACGCCCTGATGGTACACGCAATCCGCTGCAGTCGGTGCCGCTGGTTGAAACCATCGCGCAGCGCCAGTACGACGCCGTGCTGGGCGGCGCCCGCCGCGACGAGGAGCGGGCGCGTGCGAAGGAACGCATCTTCTCCATCCGCGATTCCTTTGGCGGCTGGGATCCGCGCCGCCAGCGCCCAGAGCTGTGGGATCTCTACAACGGCGGCAAGATGGCCGGTGAGAACGTGCGCGTTTTCCCAATCTCCAACTGGACCGAGTCTGATATCTGGGAGTACATCGGCGCGCGCGAGCTGCAGCTTCCTTCCATCTATTACTCCCACGAACGCGAGCTGTTCAATCGCAATGGCATGTGGCTGTGCCCGGGCGAGTGGGGTGGCCCGCGCGAGGGCGAGGAGCTTAAAAAGAAGACCGTGCGCTATCGCACCGTGGGCGATATGTCCTGCACTGGCGCCGTTGAATCCACGGCCTCGACCCCGGAGGAAATCCTGGCGGAGATTTCCGTTTCCACCCTGTCCGAGCGCGGCGCGACCCGCGCGGATGACAAACTTTCTGAATCCGCCATGGAAGACCGCAAGAAGGAAGGCTACTTCTGATGACTAATTCTTCACTCGTCGAACGCCTCACCACCCGCGAGACGCTGCGCCTGTGCACTGCAGGTTCTGTGGACGACGGTAAGTCCACCTTCGTTGGCCGCCTTCTTTATGACACCAAGTCTGTGCTGGCGGACCAGGTAGAATCCATGGAACGCTCCTCGGCGGACCGCGGTTTCGACGGCATGGATTTGAGCTTGCTTGTCGACGGCCTGCGTGCCGAGCGCGAGCAGGGCATCACGATCGATGTGGCCTACCGCTACTTTGCGACGGACAAGCGCACCTTCATCTTGGCGGATACCCCGGGCCATGTGCAGTACACGCGCAACACGGTCACCGGCATGTCCACCTCCCAGGCGGTGGTGCTGCTTATCGATGCCCGACACGGCGTCGTCGAGCAGACGCGTCGCCACCTGAACGTGGCTGCGCTGCTGGGCGTGCGCCACGTGATTTTTGCAGTCAACAAGATTGACCTGGTGGATTATGATGAAGCGACGTTCCGCGCGATTGAGGCGGAGTTTGGTGAGATTGCACGTCGCCTGGGAATTACAGATTCCACGGTCATCCCGATTTCCGCGCTGAAGGGCGATAACGTCGTGGAGAAATCCGCGTCGATGCAGTGGTACACCGGCCCGACGGTGCTGGAAACCCTTGAGACCATCCCGGTGGCCGGTGGCCGCGCGGAGGAGCTGGATTTCCGTTTCCCCATTCAGCACGTGATTCGCGAGCATGCCTCGGACTACCGCGGCTACGCGGGACGCATCAAGGCGGGCACGGTTGCGGTCGGTGACGAGGTGACCGCGCCGCATGGTCGGACGACAACGGTCACACACATCGACACCACCGACGGCGAACTTGGCCCCGACGAGCGCGCGACTGCTGGTGATTCGGTGGTGCTGCGTTTGGCCGATGAAATTGACCTAACTCGTGGTGACCTGCTGGCGGGCAGCGCCCGCCCGGCCGATGTCCGTGAGTTTGCTGCGACTGCGGTGGTGCTCACAGAAAAGGACATCACGCCGGGGCAGATGCTCAAGCTGCGCTATGGAACCTCGCTGGTCAAGGCCCGCGTGGCATCGGTAGACCGCATCCTGGACTTGGATGGTGTGGCTGACGATGAGGCGCCGGAGAAGGCGAGCCTCAACGATATCGCGTACATCACCGTGCAAACGCAGGCTGAGCTGCCTGTTGAGGACTACGCGGCGCGCGGCGCGGTGGGTAACTTCTTGCTCATCGACCAGGCCAATGGCAACACTCTGGCCGCGGGCTTCGTGGGCAAGCGCCTGCGCGGCTAAGGCTTCACCGGTGTAACGGTAGAATTCTTTAATGTGATTGATTACAGCGCCCGCATTCTGTTTGTTGCTGCCGTCGATAAAGAAGCAGCCGCTCTTCCGGAAGGCACGCCTTTACTCGTTACGGGAATTGGTACTCTGCCTGCGGCAATTTCGCTTACTGAGTACCTCACCGTCGCGCGTGAGGAGGGTACTTTGCCGGAGCGCGTGGTCAACATCGGCACAGTGGGCGCGCTGCGCGATGGGCTGGATGGGGTCTATGAGGTTGACCGCGTGGTCAAACACGACTTCCAGCTCAAAGTGTTAAGCGATATCTCCCGTTACCTGCTGCCTGCGGTAATTGAGCTTCCCACGAGCGGCAAGTTCCCGGTTCAGGGCCTGGCCACTGGTGACACGTTTGTTTCCGACACCGCTACTCGTGACCGCTTGGCTGTCGACTCTGGACTTTGTGACATGGAGGGCTACGCCATCGCCGCAGTGTGTCAGCGTTTTGGCGTACCAGTCACCCTGTTGAAGCAAGTATCTGACCCAGCCAACGAGTCCTCCGTTGGCGCCTGGGATGATGCGCTTCCCCGAGCTGCACATGAGTTAGCTGATGCTGTGCGGGAATTGGGCTTTCTACCGCGCTCCTAGCTCGGCGGAATTGGGGCCGGTGCAATTTGGTCCGGCCTTAGATGGTCCGGCCCCAAATGGTGAGGAACAAATGGTGAGGTCACGCCACATGCGTCCCAGCAGGTAACTGTAGCCGCAGGAGTTGTGGGGCGACCTCACCATTTGGAGAGCGGGGCCGCGAAGAGGACTAAGCGGAAGCCTTCGGCGCAATCATGTTGTAGAGCTCGCGGACCTTGGCGCGTGGGGAATCCGGGTCGAGTTTCTCCACGGATCGGGCGGCGTCGAGCTCTGGGCTGCTGCCGGAAGCATCGATGTGGGCTTCGGAGTCTTCCTTCTGCTTCTGCAGGCGGGCCTTGCGCTTCGGCTTCGGGGCACCGGTGACAATCTCCGCCTCGTTCGGGTCAACTTCACCAGCGCGAATGGCGGTAACCAGCGCCTGGTAACGGAAGGTGACGCCAATGGTCGCCGCCACCGGCACCGCGAGGAATGCGCCGATAATGCCAGCCAGCGCAGAGCCCACCGTGACAGACAGAAGGATGACCGCAGCGTGCAGGCCCATAGCCTTGGACTGCAGGATCGGCTGTAGGACATTGCCCTCAATCTGCTGGACTGCAACGACCACGAGCAGGGCAAGCAGTGCGGTTGTCAGGCCGTGGGAAACCAGGGCCACGATAACGGCGAGGGCACCGGCGGTAATCGCACCGACCAGCGGAATGAAGCTCGCGAAGAAAGTCACGACACCGATGACGAATGCCAGCGGTACCTGCAGGACCATGAGGCCGAGGCCGATGAGAACGGCATCGACAAGCGCGACGGTGGCCTGGGCCTGGATGTAGCCCGAGAGCGTCTTCCAAATGCGGTTGCACAGCTCAGTCAAGTGCCAACCGGCCGGGAATCCGGTGTACTTGCGCATCCACGGTAGGAACTTCTCGCCTTCCTTAATAAAGAAGAAGGTCAGGAAGAGCATGATGACGATGGTCACCACGATGGAGCTGACCGTGGAGAAGCCGCTCATGACGCCGGTGGCGATGTGGGAGGCCTGGCCCTTAACCGCGTTGGTGACATCATCGATGAGTTGCTGAACCTTGGTCTCATCAATATCGACAGGGAGCTTCTCGCCGAGCTTGATGAGCTCATCGATGCCGCCTTGGGCCTGGTGGATTAAGTCCTGGCTCTGGTTTTTCACGGTCGGCGCCATTGCGGCGAAGATGCCGGTGACGATGGCGAAGAAGCCTAGCAGAGTCGTGGCTGCGGCCAGCGCGCCGGGGAAGCGCAGCTTCGTGCGCATCCATGCGGTCACAGGGTAGAGGACCGTGGCGACCAAGATGGCCAGGATGACTGGCAGGAGGCCGGTCCACAGGAATTTCAGCAGGTAACCAGCAATGGCCGCAGCTGCGACGATGAGGATAAAGCGGCCAGAGGCTTTTGCCAGCGTGCGGAAATCTTTTGCTAGGACCTCCGTCTTCAGGTCCTCGCGAATCGGCTTCGGCGCATCGGAGCCCACGCCCTCGGCGTCATTGCTGACGAGTGGCTGCGGTAGCCGGTGCTCGGCATTCTCGGCGCCCTGTGGGACTGCCACGGAGTCTTTTGCAGATGAGGCAGATGTATCTTTGGAATTCACTTGACCTATCTTGCCATATAAATACATCTGCCCGTCTCCTAAAAGTGCAGGAGACGGGCGATTGCCACGCAGCCACGGTTAGCGGCTGGTGGCGGCTGGTGGCGGCTGGGCGCTGGGCTAGCGCTCGATGCCGGCGACGGAGCGGATGATGCCGAAGCGGTGCATGGTCACCGATACGGCCTGCTCCAGGAGGTAAGGCAGCAGCTCACGACGGCCGTCGGCCAGAACTGGCTGGTCAAGAATGACGGAGTTGGACTCCACGGCTGCCTCGCGAGCGGTGTCCGCGACGGCGCCCAGCGTGCGTACACGAGCAGACTCGGCGCGGGAGAGCTCGGATGCGAAGGCGGCATCGGAAAGCTGGCGCACCTCGATGCCCAGGACCGCGAGCTGCTCTGCGACGGCCGGGGTAGCGGAGAACTCCACCTTGGTTCCGGTGACTGCGGCGGCGAGCACCTGGCGGATGACGTCGCGCAGTGCGAAGCCTTCGCCGATGCGCACGCGCAGCTTGTCCAGCAGCGGTACGTAGCGGAAGATGTTCGCCTCCGAAATCAGGCCGGTGCGGTCATGGTCGCGGCCGAATTCTTCCATCCAGGCCAGCTGGTCGAGCTCGGCGGCGCGCCAGAGCCATTCGACGTCGGCGTCGGAAAGCGCGGCGCGGCTTGCCAGGTTACGCAGCTCGTTGGCCACCGCCGTTGGGACGTCGACCTCGCGTGGGCGCAGCTCGCCGTCTGCCCAGGAGCCCATCTGCGGCACGTAGTTCGGGCCGCCTGCCTTGGCGCCTGGGCCCATGACGGACTTCTTCCAGCCTCCGAAGGACTGACGCTGGACAATGGCGCCGGTGATGCCGCGGTTGACGTAGGCGTTGCCGACCTCGACGTTGTCGATCCAGTACTGGATCTCATCGTCGTCGAGGGAGTGGATGCCGCCGGTCAGACCGTAGCCGGTGGAGTTCTGCCACTCGATGGCTTGCTCGAGGGTTTCGGCGTGCATGATGCCGAGCACTGGGCCGAAGCACTCGTTGAGGTGGAACCAGGAGCCCGGCTTCACACCATCGCGGATGCCTGGGGACCACAGGGTGCCTTCCTCATTGAGCTTTTCCGGCTTGAGCAGCCAGCTCTCGCCTGGCTCCAGCTGGGTAAGGCCGCGCAGCAGCTTCTCGCTTGGTGCCTCGGCCAGGCCGTTCATGGTGGTGGTGATGTCATAGCCTGGGCCTACCTTGAGGGTGCGCACGGCGTCGAGAAGCTGGTCGCGCAGGCGCTCGGAAGTGCCGGCGGCGCCGACGAAGATGACCAGGGAGGAAGCAGAGCACTTCTGACCAGAGTGGCCGAATGCGGAGAGATAAAGATCCGCAATAGCCAGGTCAGGGTCCGCAGCCGGGGTGATGATAAGCGCGTTCTTGCCGGAGGTCTCCGCCATGAGGTTCATCTCTGGACGCCAGGAGCGGAAGAGCTTGCCGGTATCGGACGCGCCGGTCAGGATGACAGCGTCGACATCCGCGTGGGAGATGAGAGCCTTGCCTGCTTCGCCCTCATCGGTGAGCACGAGCTGGACGAGGTTGCGGTCGAGGCCGTGCTCCTCCAACGCGGCGTGTACGCACTCGACTGCCACCTTGGCACAGTGGACAACCTGTGGCGCCGGCTTGATGATGACGGCGGAACCCGCAGCTAGGGCGGAGAGCATGCCGCCTACCGGAATAGCGATAGGGAAGTTCCACGGTGGGGTGACCACGGTGACGCGGTTCGGGGTGAACTTAGAGCGTGCCTCATCGAGCAGGCGAGCAGAGTGTGCGTAGTAGACGGCGAAGTCGATGGCCTCAGAGATTTCTGGGTCGGTCTGCGTGATGGTCTTGTTGGCCTCGTAGGCTGCGACGTTGATGAGACGGGAGCGGGTAGCCGCCAGCTTGTCTGCCACGGTCTCGAGGACGGCAGCGCGCTCTGCGCCGGGCTTGGCGCCCCACGCGTCGGCAAGCGAAGAGGCGGTGGCAACTGCCGCGTTCACGGCCTCCGGATCGGTGACCTCGTCGATGCCGTGGTGGCCTGGGTCCTGGCTCAGCAGCTTATGCGCCCACTCGCGGTTGGCTTCCAGGGCTGGGTCGGTGTCCGGCTCGTTGGTGAAGCGGCCACCGCGTGGGGCCTGGCGGCCTTCACCCGCAGCCTCTTCTTCGATTCGGTTCTGGGTACGCTCTGGGCCGGCGAAGGTCTCCCAGCGGTTTTCTACTGCCGCGCGGAAGTGAGCTTCCTGCTGCTCAATTGGGGTGCCGGCACGCTTGTTGCCACGGGAATCGCGCTCCGGTTCATCCGGCGCGAACAGCGCGTAGAGGAAGTTCTGGCTGGCGGAGTTCTCCTCCAAGCGGCGGACTAGGTAAGACACGGCGACGTCGAAGTCCTCCGCGTGGACGACCGGGGTGTAGAGAATCTGACGGCCCTCGTAGACCTCGCGGACTGCAGCCTGCTGTGCCGGGGACATGCCCTGCAGCATCTCGGAGTCGAGCATGTGCAGTACGCCGCGGGCGTTGCCGAGCTCGTAGCCCAAAGCAGCGGTGAACAGATTGTGGGTAGCAACGCCGACGCGTACGGAGTCGGCGAACTCTTCGCGCACGATGTAATCCAGCAGGCGGTAGTAGTTCGCATCCACGTCTGCCTTGTCGGTGTAGGTAGCAACCGGCCAGCCATGGACCTCACCCTGGACGTGCTCCATGGACAGGTTCGCGCCCTTCACGATGCGGACCTTGACCTTGGCACCGCCGGTTGCCACGCGCTCCTTGGCAAACTCCGCTACTTCCTGCAGGGCCTCGAAGGTATCTGGCAGGTAAGCCTGCAAGACGATGCCAGCTTCTAGGTTCTTGAATTCCGGCTCGGAGAGCAGCTCCTTGAACAGGCGGATGGTCAGGTGAAGGTCGTGGTACTCCTCCATATCCAGGTTGATGAATACGTTAGGAGAGCGCTTGACGGCCTCTTCATACAGTGGGCGCAAGCGCTCCTTCAGGCGCTCGACGGAACCATCGATGTCCCATGGGTTGAGCTGGGCCACCATGGAAGAAGCCTTGACGGAAACGTAGGTGACCTTTGGGTTCTTGATCAGGTCAAGCGTGCGCTTTGCACGGGAGCGGGCCTCGTCCTCGCCCAGAACTGCCTCGCCCAGCAGGTTGAGGTTGAGGTGCTCACCGGATTCGGCTGCCTTATCCAGCATCTTGTCCAAGGACTCGGACTCAGCGTCCAAAACGAGGTGGCCTACCATCTGGCGCATGCGCAGGCGTGCCAGCGGCATGACCAGGTTCGGCAAAATGGGGCCAAAGAAACCACCCATGCCAACCAGGGTGCCGTTGATAAGGCCTAGGAAGGCTGGGTCGAATCGCTGGGTGATCTTCTTCAGTGCGTTGGCTGCGACCTTATCGTCTTCCGGGCGCATGACTCGGTCGACGAAGTCCATGGTGAATGCGACGCCTTCAGAGTCGCGGAGCAGCTGGGCCAGCTGCTCGGTTCCCTTATCCTGTTCGCCTTCGCTGGCACGCAGCCAGGAATGGGCGCGGGTAACGGCCGCGTCGACGCAGGCCTCGACGTCGCCGGATTCAGGAAGGCGGGTGTGTGCAGAAGTTGTCATAAGCAGTGTGTACCTCAGGTGAATACCTGGCGCTTCCACGCGCTTTTAAATAGATCGGGGCCTTTTTAAAGACAGATGTGCAAAAGCTATCTGCGCGAGGAAAGCGTCCAGAGCCGGTTTGATTACTTAATTTCAAGAAGTTGAAAGTGCGGTCTCTAGCGCAGCGTCTGCGCACAATGCACCGGTGGGCGGTCACCCTGGCGACGGGTACGAGAATGATTTGAATTCATCGCAACCGTCCTTTCCAAATGTTTCCGCACCAATTGCCCTTCCACTCCGCCAGCGCCTGCCAGCGCCTTTAAAATCCCCGCCGGTAACTGCGAAAATTCGCGTATTCGGGCAGGCGAGAACTTAAGAGGAAAGGGAGTGTGTAGGAGTCAGCTTGGTGAGCTGGATTAAATAAAGTGCGAACCTGTGATCGGTATCGCTAATCGAAAATTAGCGGTCGAAAGGCAGGTTGGTCAAGAGGGGGGGAGTAAGGGGGTAGAGAAATCTTTTCCACCTATAGTCCAAATAGATTTTGGGCCGTTCAACTGGGGGAATATAGAAAATTTCAAAAAAGTTGAGCGAAGTGGGAACAACTTTGGGTTAAGCGCGGTTGAAGAGGTTGAGTGGATCGCGCTCAGGTTCTTGTAGCAAACACCGAAACTTCTGTTAGAGTGGCGCAAGAGCCAACGAGAAGTTGAGCCACCTGAAATCAACTTAAAGCTAAAAACAGTCTTCTAAGACAAGCAAGGAGAAAATTCATGGGACGCGCAGTAGGCATTGACCTCGGTACCACCAACTCGGTTGTTTCCGTTCTGGAAGGTGGCGAGGCTACCGTCATCGCTAACTCTGAGGGTGCACGTACCACCCCATCCGTCGTTGCTTTTGCAAAGAACGGCGAAATCCTGGTCGGCCAGTCCGCCAAGAACCAGGCTGTCACCAACGTTGACCGCACCATCCGCTCCGTCAAGCGCCACATTGGTACTGACTGGACCATCGACATCGATGACAAGAAGTACACCCCGCAGGAGATCTCCGCTCGTACCTTGATGAAGCTCAAGCGCGACGCAGAGGCATACCTCGGCGAGGATGTCACCGACGCAGTTATTACTGTCCCGGCATACTTCGAGGACTCCCAGCGTCAGGCCACCAAGGAAGCCGGTCAGATTGCAGGCCTGAACGTCCTGCGTATCGTCAACGAGCCAACTGCGGCTGCATTGGCATACGGCCTGGAAAAGGGCGAGCAGGAGCAGACCATCCTGGTCTTCGACCTGGGCGGCGGCACCTTCGACGTTTCCCTGTTGGAAATCGGCGACGGCGTCGTTGAGGTTATGGCAACCGCTGGTGACAACCAGCTCGGTGGCGATGACTGGGATCAGCGCATCGTGGACTGGCTCGTTGAGAAGTTCAAGTCCGCTAACGGCATCGACCTGACCAAGGACAAGATGGCCCTGCAGCGTCTGCGCGAGGCCGCTGAGAAGGCAAAGATTGAGCTGTCTTCCTCCCAGTCCGCAAACATCAACCTGCCGTACATCACCGTTGACTCCGAGAAGAACCCGCTCTTCCTGGATGAGACCCTGTCCCGTACCGAGTTCCAGAAGATCACCCAGGATCTGCTGGACCGCACCAAGGCTCCGTTCAACCAGGTCATCAAGGATGCAGGTCTGTCCCTGTCCGAGGTTGACCACGTCGTTCTCGTCGGCGGTTCCACCCGTATGCCGGCTGTTTCCGAGCTGGTCAAGGAACTGACCGGCCGCGAGCCAAACAAGGGCGTTAACCCGGACGAGGTCGTTGCAGTCGGCGCTGCTCTGCAGGCAGGCGTTCTGCGCGGCGAGGTCAAGGACGTGCTGCTTCTCGACGTCACCCCACTGTCCCTCGGCATCGAGACCAAGGGCGGCGTGATGACCAAGCTCATCGAGCGCAACACCACTATTCCGACCAAGAAGTCCGAGACCTTCACCACCGCGGAAGACAACCAGCCTTCCGTTCAGATCCAGGTCTTCCAGGGTGAGCGCGAGATGGCTTCCGCTAACAAGCTGCTCGGCTCCTTCGAGCTCGGTGGCATCGCTCCGGCACCGCGTGGCGTCCCACAGATCGAGGTCACCTTCGACATCGACGCCAACGGCATCGTCTCCGTTTCCGCTAAGGACAAGGGCACCGGCAAGGAAAACACCATCAAGATTCAGGATGGTTCCGGCCTGTCCCAGGAAGAGATCGACCGCATGGTCAAGGACGCTGAGGCACACGCCGAAGAGGATAAGAAGCGCCGCGAGGAGCAGGAGCTGCGTAACCAGGCAGAGTCCACCTCCTACCAGACCCGCAAGTTCCTGGATGAGAACTCCGACAAGGTTTCCGAGGACGTTAAGACCCAGGTCACCGAGGCTGCCGACGCCGTCGATGAGGCTCTGAAGGGCGATGACATCGAGGCCATCAAGTCCGCAGTTGAGAAGCTGGGCACCGTCTCCCAGGAGATGGGCAAGCAGATCTACGAGGCACAGGCCGCTGAGGCCGGTGCTGAGGGCGCCGCAGCTGGTGCCGAGTCCGACCCAAACGTTGTTGACGCAGAGGTAGTCGACGAAGACGAGACCAAGGATGGCGACAAGTAATGACTCAGAACAGCGGAATGCCGCAAAACCCAGGCGACCCGGACAACACTGATCCAGAGGTAACCTCGGCGGACCGCGCTGAGGCAGCTGCCGCGGAAGCACAAGAGGCTCAGGCTGCACAGGACGCGCAGGCTGACTCCGCCGAAGAGGCAGAACTTGATCCAACTTTGGATGCGGATCTGGAAGCCGCGCTTGCCGGCGTCTCCGCAGAAGACGCAGCCGACCAGGCTGAGGCAGCAGCCGACGCTGCCGCTGACCAAGGCAACTCCCTGGAGGCGCAGCTGGCTGAGCGCACCGAGGATCTGCAGCGTCTGAATGCGGAGTACACCAACTACCGCCGCCGCACCGAGCGCGAGCGCCAGGCTGTCATCGAGACTTCCAAGGCCAAGGTCCTGGCAGAATTCCTGCCTATCCTTGATGACCTAGAGCTCGCACGTCAGCACGGCGACCTCGAGGAGGGCCCACTGAAGGCTATTGCCGACAAACTCTCCGGCGTGCTGGAGAAGAACCAGCTGCAGCCATTCGGCGAAGAAGGCGACGCCTTCGACCCGGAAATTCACGAGGCTGTGCAGGATCTCTCCAGCGGTGGCGAGCAGGTAGTCGGCACCGTTCTACGCCGTGGCTACAAGGTGGGCGAGAAGCTGGTGCGCACCGCGATGGTAATCATCGCTGATGCACCGGACGCCTCCACGGAGGCCGGCGAGGGCAGTGCTGAATCTGCCGGTTCGGAATCTGCTTCCGAATAATGCGAGGTGGCGTCAGGGCTTAAACAAACAAATGCCTTGGCGCCATTTCACTGTTTAGTGAACTTAGAACAAATCTTATTTAGTTATATTTTGTCCTCAATAGCCGCCAAAGCTGGCGGTTTCAAGGAAGGAGGGGATGCCCAGTGAGCGCCAAACCCGAATGGGCAGACAAGGATTATTATGCGGATCTGGGGGTCTCCTCGTCCGCTACGCCAGAAGAAATCAAGCGCAGCTACCGCAAGCTAGCGCGCGAAAACCACCCCGATACCAACCCGGATAACCCCGGGGCAGCCGATAAGTTTAAGCGCGCTGCCGAAGCCTATGATGTGCTTTCCGACGCCACGATGCGTAAGGAATACGACCAGTTCAAGGCCATGCTGCGCAACGGCGGTGGGTTTGGACGGATGGGAGGCGCCGGGTTCCCCGGCGGGTTTCGATCTTCGCACATGGGTCAAGGATCTGCGGAAGAATTCGACCTCTCCGACCTCTTCGGAGGAAGAACGCCTGGAGGAGCGGCTCAAGGCGGCGGTTTTGGGGATATCTTCGGTAGCGTTTTCAACCGCGGCGGTAGTGCTGGCCACACAGCTCGGCCGTCGCGGGGGGCCGACGTCGAAACGGAAATAACCCTCGAATTCCGGGAGGCTGCCACCGGCACCACCATCCCGCTGCAGCTAACTGGCGACGCCCCCTGCACCACGTGCCATGGCTCCGGTTCCAAGTCAGGTAAGACGAGCTCCTGCAAGAACTGTAAGGGCACTGGCTTTACCTCTGAGAACCGCGGAACCTTCGGTTTTTCCGCGCCGTGCACTGAGTGTGGCGGCACCGGTCAGAAGATTGAGGATCCATGCGCGGACTGCAATGGTTCCGGCACCGTGCACCGCACGCGCTCTATCACCGTGCGTATTCCGGCAGGCGTCATCGACGGCCAGAAAGTGCGCTTGGCCGGTCAGGGCGAGGCAGGCCCCAATGGCACGCCAGCGGGCGATCTCTTCGTCGCGGTGAAGGTAAAGCCGGACAAGATTTTCACCCGTGAGGGCGACGATTTGCATGTTACGGTGCCGGTTTCCTTCGCGGAATTGGCGTTGGGTGACACCATTACTGTGCCAACCCTGGATTCGCCGGTTCGCGTGAAAGTGCCGGCGGGCACCCCCGATGGCCGTACGCTGCGCGTGCGCAATCGCGGCATCGAGAAGCGCGGCGGCAAGGCCGGCGACCTTCTGGTTACCGTCCAGGTCACCGTCCCGACCCACCTTGATGGCGCCGCCACGAGTGCGCTGCGCACCTACGCGCAGGCGGAGCGCGACTCCGGTTTCGACCCGCGCGCGGGCTGGGAAGGCAACGTCGCCCATGGAAGCGCCGCAGGTAGCGCATAAAAGGAAGGTGCAACGATGAGCAAGGAAAATCAGGCAGGGGCCAACGCGGTCTATGTCATCTCCGTTGCCGCTGAGCTGTCCGGAATGCACGCGCAGACCCTGCGCACCTACGATCGCATCGGCTTGGTCTCGCCCGCCCGTACTCAGGGCGGCGGGCGCCGCTACTCCGACCGTGACATCGAGTTGCTGCGCAAGATCCAGACTTTGTCGCACGACGAGGGCGTTAACCTCGCTGGAATCAAGTCCATCATTGAGCTGACCGAGGAGCGCGACCAGCTAGAGGCCGAGCGCGATGCATTGCTCGCTGAGGTTCAGCAGCTGCGCGAACGGGTTGGTGAACGCCAGCCGCGCGGCGAGCTCGTGCACGTGCCGCGCTCGACGTCAGTGGTCATGTGGACCCCACGCCGCAGCCGCCGGCGCGGCGAAGCCGGCCACGAAGGCTAGCTTTTAGCCTCCACAATCTTTCCGAGACCCCGCAGAAATGCGGGGTCTTTGAAGTATGAGATGTGGTCTCCTGGCAGGCGGTTTGCGCCTGGTAGTGGGGAAGCCCCAAAGTTGGGTGTGCTCGGGTCCGGGCCGTGAATGCCACCGCGCGGGCCCGTAACCGCACCGATGGGATCGTGCGCATTCGTCGCGGCCCAGCTGCGTGCCTGAATGTCATCGGCGCTTTCGGCGGTGGTGCCAGGGCTGCCCACGAAGACCACGTCTTCGGCCACGCCGGGCGCCTTCGCGGCTTTTCCTGCCACGACGGAACCATAGGAATAACCCACCACTATCCGCTGTGAGCGGGAAAAGCGTTTGCCTAATGAGCGTTGAAAGCGGCGTAGGTCCTGCGCGCCACGTGCCGCCGGGGAATCGTGGCCTGCCTGTGCGAGGCTGTCTGGTGCGCGGTAGCCAATCCAGGCCACCGCGGGACCGCCCGTTGCACGCGCTACTGCCCGCGCGCGATCGATACTGCTTTGCCAGCCGGACGGATCCGAAGAATGCACCCCGGAGACCACCGTGGAAACGCTCGCCGCGGAAGTGCCCAGCTGGCCGGGATCGACCAGTGCTGCAACGCGACCGGGCCCGGCTTCAAGCAGCTGCACGTCCGGATTGCTCTCCGCTAGCGCGACGGCCTCTGGCGGGGCGGTGCTCATAAGCATCTGGTGGATGGCCTCGATGGGTAGCTCCTCGTAATCCTCCAGATAGCCGCCGCCGGTGGGCAGCTCTGGCGTGCACAGCGCATCTATTTCTCGGGCGCATGCCCAATCCAGGCCGTCGCCCAAAGCATCGAGCGCATTCAGCATCGCGCCTATCTGGCTGCTCCACGGTTCTATCTCATCCATCCGTGCTAGCAGGCGGGTGGCCTCGGTGCGCAATTGTTCGACCCGAGCCAGGATGGGCGCATAGGCGCGAAGAGTCTCTGCCGCAGCCTCCATGCTCTGAGCGGGTAGTTCGAGTTGTTCCGTGGTGTTTGTCAGCTGGGCGCGCGCGGCGTCGGCAAAAGCGCCAATTATTTCTAGGTCATGCCAACTATTGTGTAGTCCTTGTTTGAAAACGTGCAGGTTAGCAGCGCCAGACTGCATTTCTTGAGAGGCTAAATAAAGGCTTAGCGCGCGTCTCACGGCAGCCCTCCGTCCAGCTTGTTGGCTAGGGAGGCATCGATTTTTCTGCTGTGCCTGATGAACTCATCGAGGTCTTGGAGCATGGCGTCGTGTTGCTTAGCGTTAGCGGCAAGCTGACCGTCCCAGTGTTTTGCCACGCGCGCTAGGGCGCTGGCCGTGCGCGGATACTCGGGCGGCGGCGGGGTAGTGAAGCGGTGCCTTTGGCCCATGTGGGAGCGGATGGTGTTGCGTGCGTTGTCAGCGATGTAGAAATCCATACCTCAAGCTTTGTGGGCCAAGTTCAGTAATTTCTAGACCCAATTTCTGATTAGGGCGAAATCTGTGGATAACTCATCGCGACTCGGCTAGTTTGGGGTGTCATGTTGGTAGCAGCAGTGCAAATTTTGACCGGCGGTAACCTCGAGGAGAACCTTGAGCTGGCCGTGGAGAAGATCCGTGAGGCCGCTGAGAATGGTGCGCAACTGATCGTGTTGCCTGAGGCCACGTCCCAGGCCTTCGGGGCTGGCCGCTTAGACGAGCAGGCCCAGGGCCTTGATGGTTCCTTCGTCACCACCATCCGTGCGGTAGCGCAGCAGCTGGGGGTCACCGTCGTGCTTGGCATGTTCAGCCCAGCGGACACCGTTGAGCGTGATGGCAAGACCATCAACCGCGTGAGCAACACCGCGCTCATCGCGGGCCCGGACGTTCTTGGCGGTTACGACAAAATCCACACTTATGACGCCTTCAATTACAAGGAATCCGATACCGTGCGTGCGGGTGAGGCGCTAGTCGCTTTCGACGTCGCGGGCATTACCGTTGGCGTGGCCACCTGTTATGACATCCGCTTCCCAGAGCAGTTCAAGGAGCTGGCTCGCCAGGGCGCGCAGGTAATCGTCGTTCCTACTAGCTGGGCTGACGGTCCCGGCAAGCTGGAGCAGTGGCGTCTGCTCACCGCGGCGCGTGCTCTAGACTCCACCTCTTATATCGTGGCTGCGGGCCAAGCCCGTCCAGGCGGCGCGGAGATGGCTGGCCAAGACTCTGGTCCCACCGGCATTGGCCATTCAGTAGTTGTAGCCCCCGATGGCACCCGCGTAGTCGAGGCCGGCTACGAGCCGGAGATCATCTACGCCGAGATCGACTCCGACCTCGTTGCCCTGACCCGCAAAGCGCTGCCGGTCCTCGAGGCTTAAGTTTGCGTCCACTCCGACTTCTTCCAGGCCGCCCACGCATCCCAGTCCTCCCAGCCGTCTAGGTCTGCGGCGGATGCGGCCCACTCGTGGCCGCGCTGCCAGGATTGGGCGTGGATATTGCCAGCTGGGATGCCGGCTGCTAGGAGGGATTCGCGTGCCACCTCGACTCGGTCGGCGGGGCCTACCAAGATGAAGCGCTTGTCCTTGGCTGCGTCCTTCTCGTGGCGTAGCACCACGGCGATGGGGTCTTGGGATTCACCGGCGGTTTCGGATGCGAAGCCCTCTGCCTGCGGCTGCGCGCCGAGCAGCCAGGGATCCTGCTCGCTGCGGGAAATGTTATGAAACGAAAGCTCAGGCAAGAGGGCCTGGAGATTAGCCTGGAAGTGGGTGTCGTAGTGTTCGCCAGGGGAAGAAGCCACGCTGTAGACGCTGAGGTTCTTCGGCACTTCGCCGGCAGCCAAGCAATCTAGGAGAGCGGCGCGGGCGCCCGCCCATCCCGTGCCGAAGCTTATGAGCGCGGTGGCCTTGCCGTCGTGCAAGTTCGGAAAGTTTCCGGCAGGGTTACCCAGGGTCCACCAATCGCCGGGCTTTGCCTTGGCCAGCATAGAGGAGGCGTCGCCAGCCAGCGCAATGTGGAAGAGCAGCTGGCCCGTAGTGTCCGCCGGATGCGCCGGGGTCAGCATGCGCCAGGTGCCGGGCAGCAGCTGCGAGGTGATGGGAAAATGCTGGCCCGCCTCGTATTCGATGGGCGCACCGGATTCCAGCCGCACCACCGCAGTATTGCGGTTGGGGTGTTCTACGGCGACTACCTGCGCGCTGTGGGCCGGGGCGATGCCGGCGATGTCGGCAGCATGCGCCGCCTGTGCCATCGTGGTGCACACAGTGTGGACGGCGCGCTTTGCCACCACTAGCTGGTGCTGAGTCAGTCCCAACGCGATAAACCCCTCGTTCAGGGAGGCCTCGAACTTGGGATAAATCTCTGTGGGGAAGCCGTGGCGGCGGTGCTCCTTGCCTAGCTCGCGGACGCGCTCGATGGTCTCTTCTGGGAGGAAGCCGGCATCGTCAGCCGCATCCAATATCCACGCCACTGCAGGCGCCAGTGCCGGGTGGGTATCACGCATGGATAGAGCGAAGATTTGGCGCGACTCCGCGACGGTGGCAAAGAAGTGCTGATGCACCGCATCGCGGTAATCGTCAGCGTGCCTGCGGATGTGTTCGCCCAATTCCTTCATGCTGGCCCATCCTACTTGCCCGCGGCCGCGGGCGATCTGGTTTAGGGAAGCCGCTTCGAGGTGGCTTCTCCGTATGATGAGCGCATGGAGGTCGCACTACCGCACGAAGTTCGTCGAGCGGGCCGTTCGTATCTGGACGCCGCCGATTGGCTGCTGCCTGGAGCGATCACGGGTGTCGTGGTGGGCGGTTCTGTTGCGCTGGGTGCGTATCGCCCGAAGGCCAGCGACATCGACCTGATCGCCACGCTTGATGACGCCTGGCGGGAGCGCTCCGACCTGATCCCACGCCTGCGCGCTCTGCACCTCTCCCAGCTCCCGCGGCTGCTCGGGCGAGCTGTTCGAGGAATGGACATCAGCGCGTGCTGCAACACCTCGTTCGTGTGGGACTCGGAGATCACGCGCCCTGTGACACAGATCGAGCCGATCGCTTCCCACGTGGGCGAGATCTTCAACCCCAGGGGCGCGTTCGATGTGAATCCCGTGATCTGGCACGAGCTCCAGCACGGCGGCATCGCGCTACGGGGAGGGGACGTCTCGACCTGGGGCCTAGACCCGCAGCCCGACGAGCTCCGGCCATGGACCCTGAACAACCTGCTGGGGTACTGGAAGCCGCTGATGCTGCGCACCGAGAGAGGGCGTGGAGCCCTCGGAGCCGGGAGGGTCCAATGGCGGCTCCTTGGACCTGCGCGGATGCACGCGACGCTCACGACGGGTGAGGTCATCAGCAAGCAGGAGGCCGGAGCGCGTGCTCTTGGATTGTTCCCTCATCACGCACCGATCCTCGGCGTAGCACTTGCTCATCTCAGCGGAGAGAATGCTCCAAGCGCTCCACCGAAAAGCGAATGGCGACGGCTGACTGCCGTCTGCATGCGCGAGATCATCTCCAGGTCGGAGCAGCTTCCGAGCTGAACTTGACGCCACCTTCGGCCTGTTTCTGGCGCTAACTCGCGACGGGCTGGTGGAGCTGGGGATTGAGCCGGAAGGCCAGGTGGCCTACGTCTGGAACCTCGCACGATTGTGCGGTTTCCCTTTTCTATGCGGTGCCTAAGTGCTCAGCGAAGCGATTAAACGGCAAGGAAAACTTGAGTCTGCTACGCTCAGGCAGGGAAGAAAAGAAAATTTGAAGTTGAGTGGAACAAACTCAACTTTGGATGCGTTGTTGTAAATATCAGGCAATAAACCTTCTAATAAACAACTTCCAAGGAGGAAGCAATGAGTGCTTTCAACCCCACCACCAAGACCCAAGAGGCCTTACAGCAGGCGCTGCAGACCGCCTCTTCCAACGGCAATCCGGACATTCGCCCGGCGCACCTACTAGCGGCCATCCTTAGCCAAGAAGACGGCATCGCCGCACCGGTCCTCAAGGCCACCGGCGTCGATCCGGAAACCGTGCTCAAGGAGGCGCGCGCACTTGTGGATTCCTATCCCAAGGCTGAGGGCTCTGGGATGGCGAACCCGAACTTTAACCGCGACGGTCTCAACGTCTTGACCCGCGCGCAGGAGCTGGCGGGCGAATTGGGCGATGAGTACGTCTCCACCGAGGTTCTTCTCGCTGCTATCGCCGGCTCTAAGACTGACGCCGCCGAGCTGCTTACCGGCCGCGGCGCTACCTTTGATGCGCTGAAGGGCGCTTTCCCTTCGGTGCGCGGGGCCGCGAAGGTCACCTCTGAGAACCCAGAGGAGCAGTTCCAGGCGCTGGAGAAGTACGCCACCGACCTAACCGCCCGTGCGCGGGAGGGCAAGATTGACCCGGTTATCGGCCGCGACCAGGAAATTCGCCGCGTCGTGCAGGTGCTTTCCCGCCGCACAAAGAACAACCCAGTCCTTATCGGTGAGCCGGGCGTGGGCAAGACCGCCATCGTGGAGGGCCTGGCTCGCCGCATCGTGGCAGGCGACGTCCCGGAGTCCCTCAAGGGCAAGACCTTGCTGAGCCTCGACTTGGGCTCCATGGTCGCCGGCGCGAAGTACCGGGGCGAGTTCGAGGAGCGCTTGAAGGCAGTGCTGGATGAGATCAAGGCCTCGGAAGGCCAGATCATCACGTTCATCGACGAGCTGCATACCATCGTCGGCGCGGGCGCCACGGGCGAGGGTTCCATGGACGCTGGCAACATGATTAAGCCGATGCTGGCCCGCGGTGAGCTGCGCCTGGTGGGCGCTACCACCTTGGACGAGTACCGCAAGTACATCGAGAAGGACGCCGCTTTGGAGCGCCGCTTCCAGCAGGTCTATGCGGCTGAGCCCTCTGTTGAAGATACCGTGGGCATCCTGCGTGGCCTGAAGGAGCGCTACGAGGTCCACCACGGTGTGCGCATCATGGACTCCGCGCTGGTTTCTGCAGCTGAGCTGTCTAATCGCTACATCACCAATCGCTTCTTGCCAGACAAGGCAATCGACTTGGTTGACGAGGCCGGTTCCCGCTTGCGCATGGAAATTGACTCCTCCCCGCAGGAGATTGACGAGCTGGAGCGCGTCGTGCGCCGCATGGAGATCGAGGAGCTGGCGCTGAAGAAGGAAAAGGACGCCGCCAGCCAGGACCGTCTGAGCAAGCTGCAGCAGGAGCTTGCCGACGAACGCGAAAAGCTCGGGGAGCTCAAGGCTCGTTGGGCCAACGAGAAGAAGGCTATCGATGAAGTCCAGCACGCCAAGGAGGAGTTGGAGGATCTGAAGCGCCAGGCCGAGATTGCCGAGCGCGACGGTGACTACGAGTTGACCTCCGAGCTGCGTTATGGTCGCATTCCCGAGTTGGAGAAGCAGCTTGCCGACGCCGAGGTGCGCGCCAACGCGCAGTCCAACACCATGCTGGTAGAGGAGGTCACCCCAGACACCATCGCTGAGGTGGTTTCCGCGTGGACCGGCATTCCGGCTGGCAAGATGCTGCAGGGTGAGACCCAGAAGCTGCTCAACATGGAGGCCGAGCTGGGCCGCCGCGTGGTGGGTCAGAAAGAAGCGGTCAAGGCCGTCTCCGATGCCGTGCGCCGCGCTCGCGCGGGCGTTGCGGACCCGGATCGTCCGACCGGCTCCTTCCTCTTCCTTGGGCCTACGGGCGTGGGTAAGACGGAGCTGGCTAAGGCCCTGGCGGACTTCCTCTTCGACGATGAGTCCGCGATGGTGCGCATCGACATGTCTGAGTACGGGGAGAAGCACTCCGTAGCCCGCCTCGTCGGTGCCCCTCCGGGATACGTTGGCTACGATGCCGGCGGCCAGCTCACGGAGGCCGTGCGTCGCCGCCCGTACACACTCGTGCTTTTCGACGAAGTGGAAAAGGCGCACCAAGACGTCTTCGACGTTCTGCTGCAGGTCCTCGATGAGGGCCGCCTGACCGACGGCCAGGGTCGCACCGTGGACTTCCGCAATACGGTCATCATCCTGACCTCGAACCTCGGTGCCGGTGGCACCAAGGAGGAGGTCATGGAGGCCGTCAAGCGCAACTTCAAGCCGGAGTTCATTAACCGTCTCGATGATGTCGTGATGTTCGAGTCTCTGTCCTCTGAGCTGCTGGCCGGCATCGTCGACATCCAGCTCGATGCTCTGGCATCGAGGTTGCAAGGGCGCCGCCTGAACCTGCAGGTTTCCGACGCCGCGAAGCTGTGGCTCGCCGAGCGCGGCTACGACCCTGCTTACGGCGCCCGCCCGCTGCGCCGCCTAGTGCAGCAAGCTATTGGTGACCAGCTTGCCCGCCAGCTTTTGGCCGGCGAGGTCATGGACGGCGACACCGTCCAAGTCGACGTCGCTGACGGCGGCGAGCACCTGGAGCTCAATAGCAAGCGCAGCTAGCCTGCGTAAGAAGCGCCGAAGTGCTCATGGCCCTAGAATCTAGAGCCATGAGCAATTTGGTTTCTCCAAGCGAACTCCAGCAATCCATTTACCGCGGCGAGCGCGTCGCACTTCTTGCATCTTTGTGGGCACCAGGTGAGGGGGAGGCATACAACCAGTTCGCCTCCCTGCACATTCCTACCGCGCAGTTCGCCGACGCTGCGCACTCCTTCGTCGGCCTTCCTGGCTCCAAGGTGGGCCGTAACCCGCTTGTTAACCCGGAGCGCTTGAAGGAGAGCTGCGAGGCATGGGGACTGCGTCCCGATTGGGAGATCGTGGTCTACGACGAAGGCCGTGGCCTCTTCGCTGCACGCGCTTGGTGGACCCTGCGCTGGGCGGGCTTTAAGAACGTACGCATGCTCGATGGTGGCTTGGCTAATTGGCGCCGCCAGGGCTTTGCCACCCTTACGGGCCCAGGCAACCTTGGTCTTGCCACCGAGGTCGAAATCACGCCGGGCTCTATGCCGACTGCCACTATTGAGGACGTCAAGGCCCACGACGGCCTGTTCATCGATACTCGTACGGCAAACCGCTTCGCTGGCCGCCGTGAACACCTCGATCTGAAGGCCGGCCATATTCCCGGTGCAGTGAACCTGCCGGAGCGCCAGTTCCACAACGAAGACAAGACCATCAAGTCTGACGAGAAAATCCTAGAGATCCTCGACAACGCTGGCATCACCAAGGAAAACGTCAAGGACGCCATCGTCTACTCCGGTTCCGGTAACCACTCCGCGCTGACCATCGGCATCCTGGAGGGCCTTGGATTTACTGGCCTGCGCCACTTCGTCGGTGGCTGGTCCCAGTGGTCCGCAGACCCATCCAACCCGGTCGAGCGCGGCGACCGCACGACTGTATAAATAGCCTGCGTAAATTAACCAGCGCGCCAGCCTACTCACCCCAAGACTTCCTACTAAAGTCTTGGGGTGATGCCTATTCTGATCATTGCCCTAGTCCTCGCCGCGGCCGGCGTCGCGCTTCTCCTCCTCGACAAGCGCCAGCGCACCAACCAGCTTGACGGCACTACCCCTGTCGAGAGCCTCGAATCGTCAGAGCGTCCCACCGCTGACGAGCCACGTGAAGCCGAAACGTTTGAACCGCAGGAGGAAGGACTTGCTTCTGCAGAAAACGCAGTGGAGGAAGAGCCTGCCTCAGTACAAGAGCCCGCCCCAGTAGAGAAGGACCAGGCGGCCACCGAAGCAGCCATGGACGAGCAGAAGCAGGAGGCTGAATCGGAGCCAGTGGCCGCCGGGAAGCAGGTGGCGCCGGAGCGCAAAAACGAGCACCTGCTGCGTGCGCGTGACTTGGTGCCCGGGTCGCTGCGCCGTGAGCGCAAGGCATGGGGCGAGCATCACCAGTTCGAGTACACCAAGCAGGATGATTACCTGGCTGATGAATGGATGCGTGGCGCAGCGGCCCTGGGTGCGGCGCCGAAGGATATCGTGGCAGGGTTCGTGCATGGTCACGAGATGCTGCTGATGGACTTGGGCGGCATCAACGTCATGGCAATGCGCACCGGTGCGGCATCAGACATCGTGGTGGATTTCCGCCGCATCGGTCTCGCAGAAGAACATTTTTCGGAGGACCTGATCAAGGTCGACGACGTTGAAGGATTCGAGATGTTCGCAACCGACGCGGGCGTCGGCAAGCGGCTCATCGATGAGCGTCTAGAAGTAGCCCTTGAGCAGATGCCCGAGGAAGTCACCGCGGCGTGGATGGAATCCGAATGGGTGCTTGCTCAAACCACCAAGCACGCGCGCGGCGTGCAGTGGGATGCCATGCTGGCCCCGCTTGCAAAACTTGCCGATTGCGCCCGTGTTCTGCCGCCGCGTTCGGCCGCGATGCAGGTGCTGCGCGTGGCTGAGCTGGACCCGAGCCGCGAGATCCCTGAGCCGCCGCAGCCCGAGCCGACCGGGCCCACCCTTGTGCCGGACCACGAGGAAATCCAGCGCCCGCACATCCAGCGCCCGGAAGAGCCGGTAGAGCTGCCGAGCCGCACCCGCAGTGAGACCCTCGGCGAGGTTGACCACAGCGCGCTGGGGGCAGACGAAGTCGACGCCATTGCCGACGGCCGCGAGCGCCCCCTGCTCGATAAGGCGCAAGCGCGCATGCGCCGTGATCTCAACGGCCGCTCGACCATCTTCGGCGACGAAGAAGCAAACGAGTAGTCTTAAAGCGATAATCCCGCAAAACATGGCGGGGACAAGAAGCGGCATAAGAAACAAAAAGGAGAGCCATGAGCTTGGATGCACAGAAAAAGGCCCGTCTGGCAGAGCTGGTCAAGGAACTGGCTGTTGTACACGGCAAGGTCACCTTGTCCTCCGGCAAGGAGGCTGACTACTACGTTGACCTGCGCCGCGCCACCCTTCAGCACGAGGCCTCCCGCCTCATCGGCTCCTTGCTGCGCGAGCTGACCGCGGACTGGGACTACGTGGCAGTTGGCGGCCTGACCCTGGGTGCTGACCCCGTCGCTACCTCCGTCATGCATGCCGACGGCCGCGATATCGACGCCTTCGTGGTACGCAAGGAAGCCAAGAAGCACGGCATGCAGCGCCGCATTGAGGGCTTCGACGTCACCGGCGCTAAGGTCCTCGTGGTTGAGGACACCACCACCACCGGCAACTCCCCGCTGACCGCCGTCGAGGCACTGCGAGAGGCAGGCGCCGAGGTCGTCGGTGTGGCCACCGTTGTGGATCGCGCAACCGGCGCTGGCGAAGTTATCGCCGCTGAGGGCCTTGAGTACCGCTACCTGCTGAGCTTGGAAGACCTTGACCTCGCCTAATAACCCATTCGCGCAAGAGCCTATAGAGACAGGCAAGGGCCCTACCGAGTGGAACGAAGGCCGCCACGGCGTCGGGCCGTGGGAGGGCCCCTGGCCAGACGGTGCGCAGTATGACCCAGAGCTGCTGCGCGAGGGTGATCGCCGCAACGTGGTTGACGCCTACCGTTACTGGAGCAGGGAAGCGATCACCGCGGACATCGATAAGCGCCGGCACGCCCTGCACATCGCCATCGAGAACTTCGAGAACGATTCCAACATCGGAACCGTGGTGCGCACCGCGAATGCCTTCGCCGTCGACACCGTGCATATCGTGGGGCGTCGCCGTTGGAATCGCCGTGGGGCCATGGTCACTGACCGCTACCAGCACCTGCAGCATCATGCCACGGTGGAGGAGCTTTTGCAGTGGGCCAACGCCGAAGGGCTAACTGTTGTCGCCATCGATAACACCCCCGGATGCGTCCCCCTTGAAACAGCCGAGCTGCCGGAGCGCTGCCTGCTTTTGTTTGGACAAGAAGGCCCCGGCGTTACCCAAGCAGCCCAAGATGCAGCGTTAATGACCTGTTCCATTGCCCAATTTGGCTCGACTCGTTCGATCAACGCGGGCGTCGCCGCGGGCATCGCCATGCATGCGTGGATTCGTCAGCATGCTGACTTAGAAAAAGCGTGGTAAATCGTTATCTCAAGTAGATAAGATGGAGTAACGAAACCATAATCGAGAGTGATAGATCTACAGTGGAAGAGACATGGGCACACCGCGCGGACCTCGCGGAAACCGCCATCAATGAACGCCATGCGCAAAACGTATGGTCAATTCCGCGTACCAATCTTGCGGTCGTCAGCTGGCCGCCGACTGGTAAGGAGAAACTCTTCGTCCACTGGCACTACTGGTGGCAAGCTCATTACCTCGATTGCCTGGTAGACGCCGCGCTGCGTAACAACACCAAGGCGCGCCGCGCCCGCATCGTGGACACCATGCGCGGTATCCGTATTCGTAACATGAGCCAGCTTACGAAGAATCGTTATTACGACGACAAGGCGTGGCTGGCCCTGGCTATGGAGCGTGCCGAGCAGCTCAAGCGCATCAAGCCGCATAAGCGCCTAGGCTCCTTGCAGCGCAACATCCTGGAAGGTACCGACCCCCAAATCGGCGTGCTGCCGTGGCGCGAGGGCGAGACCTTCCTGAACGTGCCATCCAACGGCCCCGGCGCCATCATGCTTGCCCGCATGGGGCGCATCGACGAGGCCCGCCACATCGTGGACTGGATCTATGACCATCTGGTTGATGATGACGGCTTCATCATGGACGGCGTGCGCATGCGTATGGACGGCCCGGAAATCGTGAAGGCTATCCACCCGTATTGCCAGGGCGTGGTTCTGGGCGCCTGCCTGGAAATTGCATTGGCACTGCGCGAGAAAGCTGGGTTGACCTCCCTGGAGAGCATCGACACCATTCAGGAAGCCGAGCTGGCAGCGGATACGATGCACTACATCACCAACATCCGTGGCCTAGTGCAGGCAGTGGCAACCGGAATGGCTACCCCGTCCGGCGTTATCAACTGGATGACGGGCGACGGAGATGGTGGCCTGTTCAAGGGCATCCTCGTGCGCTACCTCGCGGACGTTGCTGTGCGATTGCCGGGCGATTCCCCGGCTAACCGCGCCACCAAGAAGCTTGCGGCTCGCATGGTCGTGGCCTCTGCTGAATCCGTGTGGGAACACCGCCTGGAGGTAGATGGTCTACCTATCTTCGGCTCCGACTGGACCACCGATGCTCGCCTGCCACATAATTACGGCTTCGGGCCGCATACCGTCGGCGAAAAGGTAGGCATCATCCGTGTTGCAGAGCGTGATCTTTCGGTCCAATTGTCAGGCTGGATGCTGCTCGAGGCCTGCGCACGAGTCATGAAACACCAGTCCCAAGAAAAATAAAAACGCATTACAACCGTACTATTTTGTGGTTTCACCTGCGTATCGGCAACCGCCCACCAGGCGCCTGCCTGCATTAAGGAAGTTCACAAAAATTCTGGCGGCGAAATCGGGCAAAAACAGGCATACTTGGGACTTGGAACGTGATTGCCCCAACACACTAAGGATGGAACTTCATGCCAATCGCAACTCCTGAGGTCTATAACCAGATGCTGGATACCGCCAAGCAGGGCGGTTTTGCATTCCCAGCCATCAACTGCACCTCTTCTGAGACCATCAACGCGGCTCTGCGCGGTTTCGCAGAAGCTGAGTCTGACGGCATTATCCAGTTCTCCACCGGCGGCGCTGAGTTCGGCTCTGGCCTTTCCGTGAAGAACAAGGTGGCAGGTGCTCAGGCTCTGGCAGCTTTCGCTCACGAGGCGGCAAAGCACTACGGCATTAACGTTGCACTGCACACCGACCACTGCCAGAAGGAAGTTCTGGACGAGTACGTCCGCCCCCTCATCGCCATCTCCCAGGAGCGCGTTGACCGCGGCGAGCTGCCTTTGTTCCAGTCCCACATGTGGGATGGCTCCGCAATCCCAATCGACGAGAACCTCGTCATCGCCCAGGAGCTGCTGGAGAAGGCACGCAAGGCAAACATCATCCTCGAGGCTGAGATCGGCGTCGTTGGCGGCGAAGAGGACGGCGTCCAGGCGAAGGCCGGCGCAAACCTCTACACCTCCGTTGAGGATTTTGAAAAGACCATCGATGCACTTGGTACCGGCGAGAAGGGCCGCTACTTGCTGGCTGCTACCTTCGGCAACGTCCACGGCGTTTACAAGCCGGGCAACGTGAAGCTGCGCCCAGAGGTTCTCGACGAAGGCCAGAAGGCTGCCGTCAAGAAGCTCGGCCTGGAAGAGGGCTCCAAGCCATTCGACTTCGTCTTCCACGGCGGCTCCGGCTCCGAGAAGGAAAAGATCGAGCAGGCTCTGTCCTACGGCGTTGTGAAGATGAACGTTGACACCGATACTCAGTACGCCTTCACCAACCCGGTTGCCCGCCACATGTTCGCTAACTACGACGGCGTCTTCAAGATCGACGGCGAGGTTGGCAACAAGAAGGTCTACGACCCACGCTCCTACATGAAGAAGGCAGAGCAGTCCATGGCTGAGCGCGTGGTTGAGGCCTGCACCGACCTGCACTCCGTGGGTAAGTCCATCTCCAAGTAAGACTGACCACTAAACCCACACCACACAGAGCCGTTCCCCCACCCCCCGCAGCCGCAGGGAACCCCGCAGCCGCTGGGAGGGAGGAGCGGCTTTGCTGCGTTTAGCATCAAAGAATGCGCCGGCAAAGTCCCTGACCAACATCCTCGCCCGAGTCAAACCGGAAGCAAAACCCAAATGGTGAGGTCACCGCACAACAAAAGGGACTAGTGTAAACCAATGGGGCAAATGAGGCCCGCAAGTGGTGAGGTGACCTCACCATCTAGAGCGAACCCAGCCACGACCCAGGCCGAACCCAGCCACGACCCAGGCCGACCCCAAACCAGAGCCAAGCAATCCACACGGGCGAACTAAGATAAGGAAACCATGGCGGAAGCAAAGGATAAGAGCACCAAGGAACGGGCCAAGCTGACCACGCGCCAACAGCTGCGCAGCTTTGACCGCTCGGTCAAATCCCGGTTTGCGCGCGTGAAGTCCCGCTTCCTCTACATCGTCCAGTCCACCCTCGGCGCCGGCCTGGCTTTCTTCGTCGCGCACGTCGTCTTCGGCCACGCTCAGCCGTTCTTCGCGCCGATGTCCGTCATCATCATCTTGGGCCTGTCCGGCGGGGACCGCCTTAAACGCGCGGTGGATCTCTCCATCGGCGGCATCGTCGGCGTTATCGTGGGCACCCTCCTGGTTGACGGCCTGGGCACCGGCCCTATCCACATGACCATAATCATCGGTTGCTCGCTGCTCATCGCGTCCTTCGTGACCGAGTCGCAGCTCATCAGCAACCAAGTGGCCATCGGCGCCATCCTGATCGCCACCATCATGCCCCCGGAGGAGATGGGCGGACTCTCCCGCGCCATCGACGCCATCATCGGCGCCTTCATCGGCATCTGCATGGTCGCCCTCATTCCGACCTCCCCATTGCGCGCCGTGCGTAAGGAAGTATCCAAGGTTCTGCGGGTGGCTTCTGCAGTGCTTTCCGACGTTGCCGGCGGCCTCCGCGACGGCGATGAGAAGGCGATCCTGGAAGCTCGCGACGCCGTCCGCGGTACGCAGAGCGATATCAATGACATGCTCCAGGCGGCCAAGGGCAGCGCCGAGACCGTCAAAGTTTCCCCATTCCTGTGGAGCTGGCAGCGCAACATCCGCTCCCTGGAGCGCATCCTCACCCCGGTGGACAACGCCATCCGCGGTGTGCGCGTGCTTTCCCGCCGGGCCTTGGTGCTTTCGGAGGACGGCGACCACGTCACCGAAGCCCAGCTTGACCTCATCGACGAGCTTTCCGACGTTACGTATGAGCTCGCCGAGCTCTACGGCCGGGCCAGCAGCAAGGAATCGCGGGCCAACGAGGCCGTGGTCATCCCGGAGATTGTGTACCGCTTACGCGTCCTCGGCGCGAACGCCACCATGGACGTGCTTGGCGAGGACGGCGTTCTTTCCGCCTATTCACTCCTCGCACAGACCCGGTCCATCATCGTTGACCTGCTGATGGTCTGCGGCATGTCCCGCGAATCTGCCGTGGCGCAGCTTGCCCCCACCTCTGACCATCCGGCCTATCCACCGGAAGTGCTCGACGCCGACTAAACGCACGAAGTAAAGCCGTAATAATTAAGGCCGTACAACCTGCAGATCACGCAGATGCCGGTAGAAAGTCACGCGCTTGACGGCTCGCTTTGCGCTGACGCCATCGACAATCACGCGCAACTCCGGGCCGCCCGCTTGCACCGCGCGGCCGGTACAGATGCTGGATTCATCGAGCTGACCGGAGGCGATGGGGGAGGAGAACTTCGATCGCAGCCATCCGCCGAAGCCGGACTTTGCGACTTCAGCAAGCCCTAGGTCTGCAGATTCAGCAACGGGGGAGATAGCCTTCGCTGCCAAAATTCCCGGTGCGTCAATCATTGGTACCAACCGGGCACCATACGTACCGATGCCGGCCTTGCCGGTACCTTCGTGGCGGACGACAACATGATCATCCACGATGATCTCGCCGGTGATGTCCGTGTTATTCCATTCGGAAATCGAAGCCGAGCCTGCCACGGCAAGACCTGCATCATTGCGGATGAGTGGCACTGGGTGAACCGGTGCTGAAAGCGCAACGCTGAGCGCAGATTGCAGATCAGTAGGCAGACCCCAGTTGCGGGCAGCGGGCGAAGAAGAATCCGTGGGCACATAGGCGAGCTCGGTCCACAGGTAGTCGCCGCGCATCATGCGGCTAAGAACTGCGCTCAAGGCGGAGTCGTCTCCAACCACGACGATGCGTAGTGGTTCCACCAAGTGGGGTGCTTGCGGCGCGAAGGCGGGGGTACTCAAATGCCGGACGTCTGGTTGGGCGGCAATCTCATCGAGCGAAGGGGTGGGATCTTCCGGCAGTGCGGTCTTCGCGGCTGCATCTAGCGGACGAAGCTCGGAGCGGGTGGGAACCGCGCTGACGTCGAGAACTTCTGCGTGTGGGGGCAAATCCAGGCTGAGTCTGCTACCGCAACGAACAACGATTAGGGCCACCGTGAGTTACCTTGCCTTTCCCAGCGAATCACCCCGCGAATTGGGGCATAACTCCTACACCCTACAACGCAAATTACCCCCCTTGATAACCGCCAATTGGGGTGGAGGGGGCCACATGGGGATATATTTTTAGTCCACACTACTTTCAACTTCACATTTTATTTATCTTCGTGCTGTGGCACACAGGTAACTATCCCGACAACTTCACGGAGGCTTCATCTTGGCAATTGAATTCACCATGATCCAGTCCATCGGCATCGCTGTCGTGTTGCTCTTGCTGGGTATTTGGCTCAAGCAGCGGATCTACTTCTTTGAGCGCTTTGCTATTCCGGCCCCGGTTATCGGTGGCTTCCTCTTTGCTTTGATCAACCTGGTGCTGCACCAGACTGGTATCGCTGAGATTACGTTCGATACCACGCTGCAGAGCTTCTTCATGGTTATCTTCTTTACCACGGTGGGCTATGGCGCATCGTTGAAGGTGCTGCGCGCCGCCGGCCCGAAGGTAATGGTCTTCCTCGTTGTGGCGATTGTTCTGACCATTCTGCAGAACGTCGTTGCCGTGGGCCTGGCTCCAATCGTTGGTGTCGATGCCAAGTTGGCCTTGATGACGGGCTCCGTTTCCATGACCGGTGGTCACGGTGTTTCTGGCGGTATCGCGCCTCTTGTCGAGCAGTCTGGTGTTAGCGGTGCAGAAACCGTGGCTTACACCGCAGCTACCTTTGGCCTCATCATGGGCTCGCTTATGGGCGGCCCGCTGGCTAACCGCCTGATTACCAAGGGCAACCTGATGGATCAGAAGGCAGTAGAGGTCGACGTTGACGAGTCGCTGATTGCTCACGTCGCCCGCAAGCTGCGCGGCGACGCCATGCTGCACGCCTTCGTGATGATTCTGGTTTCGATGCTCATCGGTAGCTTCGTGACCGATGCGATGAACCACTTCGTGGGCATGCTCACCGATAAGGCGGCCTTCCCGCTTTACTTCGGCTCCATGATTGTGGCGATTATCCTGCGCTTTATTAATGACTCTCGTGAGCAGAAGGAATACAAGGAACTGGTCCCAACCCAAGAGGTTGAGATTCTCGGCGTCATTGGCCTGAACTTCTTCCTGGCGATGGCTCTTATGAACATCAAGCTCTGGGAGCTCGCTGAGCTGGCTGTCCCTATGCTCATTCTGCTGGTGGGTCAGACGGCACTCATGTGGCTGTTTGCTAACTTTGTCACCTTCCGCGTCATGGGCCGCGACTACGACGCCGCGGTTCTTACCGCTGGCCACTGCGGCTTCGGTATGGGCGCTACCCCGAACGGCATGGCAAACATGGACTCCGTGGTCACCAAGTTCAAGGAATCCAAGCTGGCTTTCTTCATCCTGCCGATCATTGGCGGCATGTTCATCGACTTCGCGAACATCGTAAACATCTTGGTATTCCTGAACATCGCGTAAACGCGGCGAAGCAGCCGTGTTAAAAAATGAGAGCTGTCAATTAATACCCGTCTGCACACTTCTAGGGGTAAAGTGGTTGCGTATTTGGCTTCAATCATTAGGAAGTGACACCCAGACATGGCAGCAATCGTCATCGTTGGCGCTCAATGGGGCGACGAAGGTAAAGGTAAGGCCACCGATATCCTCGGTGGCAAGGTTGACTACGTAGTCAAGCCGAATGGCGGCAATAACGCTGGCCATACTGTTGTAGTTGGCGGCGAGAAGTATGAGCTCAAGCTCCTTCCCGCCGGCATTCTCTCTGAGAATGCAACTCCGGTATTGGGCAACGGCGTTGTCATTAATCTTGAAGCTCTCTTTGATGAGATCGACGGCCTTGAGGCACGCGGCGCGAATGCCTCGCGCCTGCGAATCTCCGCGAACGCTCACCTGGTAGCGCCGTACCACCAGACCCTGGACCGCGTGCAGGAGCGTTTCTTGGGCAAGCGCGCCATTGGCACCACGGGCCGCGGTATTGGCCCGGCTTATTCCGATAAGGTCGCTCGCATCGGTATCCGCGTGCAGGATATCTTCGATGAGTCCATCCTGCGGCAAAAGGTTGAGTCTGCGCTGGACATCAAGAACCAGATGCTGGTGAAGATGTACAACCGCAAGGCGATTGACCCTGACCAGATCGTGGACTACTTCTTGAGCTACCGCGAGCGCCTAGCACCGATGGTTATCGATGCAGAGCTGGAGCTCAACAAGGCCTTGGAGGAGGGCAAGCACATCCTGATGGAGGGCGGCCAGGCCACCATGTTGGATGTGGATCACGGCACCTACCCGTTCGTTACGTCCTCGAACCCGTCTGCCGGCGGTGCTTCCGTGGGCTCCGGTATTGGCCCGACCCGCATCAAGACCTCGCTGGGCATCATCAAGGCCTACACCACCCGCGTGGGTGCCGGCCCGTTCCCAACTGAGCTCTTTGACAAGTGGGGCGAGTACCTACAGACCACCGGTGGTGAGATCGGCGTTAACACCGGCCGTAAGCGCCGCTGTGGCTGGTACGACTCCGTCATTGCGCGCTACGCCACGCGCGTTAATGGCTTCACCGATTACTTCCTGACCAAGCTGGACGTGCTCACCGGTATTGGCGAGATTCCGATCTGCGTGGCTTACGACGTCGATGGCAAGCGCTACGATGAGATGCCGCTGACCCAGTCTGAGTTCCATCACGCAACGCCAATCTTTGAGACCATGCCGGCATGGGAGGAGGACATCACGGGCTGCAAGACCTTTGAGGAGCTTCCGCAGAAGGCTCAGGACTACGTCCTCCGCCTTGAGGAACTCTCAGGTTGCCGCATGTCCTACATCGGCGTGGGCCCCGGCCGTGACCAAACCATCGTCCGCCATGACGTCATGACCGACCACTAGATGTACGTTACTTAAGTTCGACAAATGCGAGATATCTAATCCGATATCTCGCATTTCTATTGCTGTATCTGTGTTTTTCGGATCACAGTGAGCAGGTTTTTGGCGGCGTGGCACTGGTTGCTACAGGGGCATTGGTAATTAGTCTCCTGGCTTAGCTAGATGCATCCGGATATGCCTGCGGAGCTTGATAAGCCTGCGAAAGGCCAGCCTGGCTTTTCGTTAATATGTCTGTGGGGTTGGTATGCAATAATTCAAGGATGGATATTTCAGGCGACATCGCAGGTCATATAGGTACCCCCCTTACCGGTAACGCCACCAAAGTGCTGCTGCTTGGTGCAGGCGAGCTGGGCAAGCAACTAGTCATTGCCTTCCAGAACTTGGGCCTTGAGGTACACGCTGTTGACCGCTACGCCGGCGCCCCTGCACAACAGCTCGCGCACTTTAGCTACATCGCAGACATCACCGATGAAGCCAAAGTCCTTGAAATCGCCCAGCGCATCCGGCCAGACTATATCGTCCCCGAAGTTGAGGTTGTGGCCGTCGAGGCGTTGTCGCGGCTTGAGTCCGAAACCCCAGCGGTCGTCGTCCCTAGCGCCCGGGCGTGCGAACTGACCCAGTCCCGCCAGACCATCCGTGAGGCGGCCGAAAACATTGGCCTGCCCGTAACCGCATACCGTTTTGCCAGCTCCGCGGAGGAGCTTGCCGAAGCCGTCCATGAGCTCGGCATGCCGTGCATCGTAAAGCCGGATGTGGCAACCTCCGGCAAGGGCCACATGCTGGTCAAGGATGAGGATGATCTCAAGGACGCTTGGAACCTCGTGCGCCGCGTGTCCTCCGATGAAAAGCGCGTCATCGCTGAGCGCTTCGTGGACTTTGACTACGAGGTCACCCTCCTCGCCGTTCGCTCCATCGACCCTGCAACGGGCAAGCTCTGCACCTGGTTTAGCGAGCCCATCGGTCACCGCCACGAGCGCGGCGACCTCATCGAATCCTGGCAACCGCTGGCCATGAGCGAGATCGCACTTGAGAACGCACGCTCCGTTGCCGCGCGCATCTCCAACGAGCTAGGCGGACGCGGCGTCTACGGCGTCGAGCTCTTCGTCGCCGGCGAGGATGTGTATTTTTCTTCCGTCTCCCCGCGCCCTTCCGATACCGCCATGCTCACCGGTTACACGCAGCGCTTCTCCGAGTTCGAGCTGCACGCCCGTGCCATCTTGGGCTACCCAATTGACGTCACCCTAACCTCGCCAGGTGCCAGCGTGGTGCTGCATGCCGACGCCGCGACTGACGACGTCGCTTATAGCGGCGTTGCAGAGGCCATGGCCTTCGAAGAGACCGACGTCCGTCTCTTTGGCAAGCCCGGTGCCTACGCTGGCCGCCGCATGGGCATGGTGGCAACCACCGCAGAAGACGTCGAGACTGCGCGCGACCGTGCCGCGCTTGCCGCCGCCAAGATCAGCATCAGCCAGACCCCGAACGCGCACGTTGTCGCCAATGCACAGGCCGTGGACCCAGTAGCTAACGACGCCGCGGACATCGATTTCGTCGAGGTGGCTGAGCCCGTCGTCGAGGTCGACCCAGTTCTCAACCGTTCCGCAGACGATTAGCTCTCGCGGCGCAGAATCATCGGCTGGTGGGGGATGCCCTCGTCGTCGAAAAGCGCGCCGCACACCTTAAAACCATAGGCGCCGTAGTAATCCACCAGCGGTGCCTGTGCCTCCAAGTAGACCGGCTGGCCGCTCATGGCCACCGCGGCATACTGCAAAGCCGCTTCCATGACCTGCTTGCCCAGCCCCGTGCCGCGGGCCTGCTTGTCCAACGCAAAGCGGCCAAACTGGGCTACCTCCTCGCCATCCAGCGTGGAGGGGAAGACGCGCGCGGTGCCAGCCAGCTGCTGGGTCTCATCATCAATCGCCAGGATATGCACCGTGCTATCGCGTGCATCCGTATCGTCGATTTCTGTATATGGGCACTGTTGCTCGTGCACGAAGACGTCCACTCGCAACTTATACAGCTCGTGCACCTGCAGCGGGCTGAGATGAGACAAGTTCGCAGCGGAAATCGTGTAAGTCATGGTACACGATTGTACGTGAGCGTTAGCCCTGTTCGATGTCTTGCGTGGACGCTTTCTGCAGGCGCGCAATGTGCAGCGTCAGGTAGCTGACCTCATCCGCGGTAAGTTCCGTGTCCATGCGCAGCTCGATGAGCTCTGCGATAGTGCGTGAACAGTCTGCTGCCTGCGGGTACTGGGCGTTGATTGCTTCGCCGATTGCGGTGCCCTGCGAGTCCAATTGCGTGTGCTCTGCCATGCGGACGAAGAGATACCGCAAGTGCGTAATGAAACGCGCGACGGAGATTTCCTCGCTGTTTAGCTTCACTCCGGCATGCTGGCCGATGATGTCGAGCAGCTGCTGGATTAGACCCGTCATGCGGTAGGTGCCAGACAAGTCGCCCACCAAGAACCCCGCATTGACCAAGTGCAAAGTGATGGCAACGGCCTCTGACTCCGCTAGCGGCGTGTGCAGCTGCTCGTTAATTACGCGCAAGAGGCGCTTCGCTAGTTCGAAATCCTCCTGATAGAGGTGGCGAACCTCCGCTTCGAGCGGATAGTTGATGGTGGCGCCGCGTTGGACTGCGGAGTGGACGTGGTCCGCCAATGCGACGACGAGGGTTAGCTTGTTGCGGTAGCTCTCCGGCACCGCGGCCTGATCCATGGCCTCTAGCACCAGCTGGATGAACTCGCCCGGCACGGATGCGAGCATGAGGGCCGAGTGGTCGGGGTCGCGGCCGGAGGCTGGCACGAAAACCTTGACCACCTTGGCAGAGTCCACCTCGTCGCCGGAGCGGGCCTTGAAACCGATCCCGCGCCCGGTAACGATCACTTCCTCTGCTGCGGCACCAGTGCCGCGGCGAGCGAGGATGACGTTGTTATTGAAAACGCGCAGGATCTGCATGAGGCCCGATGATAATAGAACTCATCGGGCCTCATGGAATAGCGCGCCGCATACGCGCCGAAGCGGTTTTAGCGGGTAGCGGTGATGATGGTATCGCCAGCCGTAGCCTTCTTAATTCCGGCCGGAGTTACCTCGGCCAGGGACTTGGTGTTGGTGACTGCTACGACGATGGTGGTGTCGAAACCGGCGGCGCGGACTGCGTCGAAGTCCACGGTGGCTAGCAGATCGCCAGCCCCCACGGTATCTCCCTTCTTAACGGCAGGAGCAAATCCCTCGCCCTTCATCTTCACGGTGTTGATGCCGATGTGGACGAGGACCTCGACGCCGGACTCGGTCTTGATGCCATAAGCGTGGCCGGTCTTCATCGCGCTGACGATGGTGCCCGTAACAGGGGAGTAGACCTTGTCATCAGCAGGGATGACTCCCACGCCATCGCCCAGCGTGCCGGCGGAAAAGACCGGGTCATCGATCTCGGCCATCGGGATAACCTCGCCCTCTGCAGGGGAGGAGATGTCGGTGACGGTGCCGGCAGTGGCGGCTGCGGGTGCGGCTGTGGACTCGGCCGGGGCGTCGGCAAGCGGTGCGTCCTTCTCCTCTGCGGCTGCGGCCTTGAGCGCTGCGCGCTCTTCCGGGGAGCGGTAGTCAGTGATGAAGACCGCCAGGAAGGCTATGACGAATGCCACAGCAATGGCGATGGCGTACTTGGCCATCGGGCTAAACACGGAGATGGTCAGCAGGGAGGTGAAGACGAAGGCATCCGTGGTGATGCCGTTGGAGCCCAGGGTCAAAAGCGCAACGGTCAGGCCACCGGCAAAGCAGCCCACCAGCATGCGCGGGTAGATGCGCTTGTAACGCAGGTGAATGCCGTAGAGAGAAGGCTCGGAGACGCCGCCCAGCAGGCCCGCAACCAAGGCGGAGCCGGCGGTCTGACGCATCACGGTGTCCTTGTCGCGGATGGACAGTGCCAGCACGGCGGCGGTGGCGCCGAAGCAGGAGAAGTTCCAAGCACCCATTGGGCCTTGGATGAAGTCATAGCCCAAGGTCTGGATGTTTACCAGCATCAAGGCGTTCAGTGGCCAGTGCAGACCCAGCGGAACCAGGAACGGGTAGATCATCGGGATAGCCAGGGCGAAGACGAATGGAACGTTGTCATTCATCCAGGACAGGCCGGCGCCGATGCCGTTACCGGCCCATACGCCGAACGGGCCGATGATAAATGCCGTGAGAGGGATGACGATGAGCATGGTGAAGAACGGGACGAACACCATGTGCAGAGCCGAAGGGATGATCTTCTGGAAGAAGCGGTAGACCAGCGCTGCCACAAAGGCCATCATCAACGGTACGAAGACGTTGCCGCCGTACCCCGGAAGCTGCATGGTCATGCCGAAGATAGGAATGGAGCACTGCTCGCTGCCCAACGTATCGTTGACCACGCACTGGACGGCAGGGTTCTCAGAAAGGCCCAAGAACTCCGGAGTCAGCAGGGCGGCCATGATGGCGCCCGGGACCCACGGGTCGATGCGCAGCTTCTTGCCGGCGTTGTAGGCCACCATCAGCGGCAGGAAGTAGAAGACGGAGCGCCACATGGCGTCGACGAAGAACCACGAGGCGGGCTTGTCCTCGGCGCGGAAGTCGACGATTCCGAATGCGTCGAGGATCGACGCGAAGGCGATAATCAGCGAGGCGCCGAGCAACACACCCAGAATTGGTCGGAAAGAGTCGGACAAGTACTCGAAAAACTCGTCCATAAAAGGAACCTTGCCCTTCGCCTTCGAGCGGGCCGCGGCTTTGATGTCCGCATTCGAAGCGCCGCCGTCTTTCATCTCCGACAAAGCGTTGATCTCGTCGTAGACGGTAGCGACGTCGCCACCGATAACTACCTGGTAATTTGAGTCGCCTTGCGGCACGGCGCCGAGCACCTTGGGGATGGCGTCGAGCGCTTCCTTGTCGGCCTTCGAGGCGTCGTTAAGCTGGAAGCGCAGGCGGGTGGCGCAGTGTGTGAAAGAGGCAATGTTTTGCGCGCCGCCGATGCCATCCAAGATGGCCTCAGCTGTAGAGCGCGTTTGCGTCGACATGAGATTTCCTTTCGAACTTCTTACCGGGCGCAATGCGGTTCGCGGAGGTTCCTGGGGCCTGCCCAGGAGGCCTAAAAACTACAAAAAGACCCAGGAAGCTGGGTCTTTGCATTTCACAGTTCAGTGGAATGCGCGGTGCACACAGCATCCTAGGTCTTGCCCGAAGTAACAATCCTTATAAATTCAACCTACTCCGCGGCTCTCACTCTGGGCAATTTATGTGACTCACCACACCGCTTTTTCGGGTGGCTGGGCGATTGGAGGTTCCTAAATGTGTTTTAGATTGCACTAAGCCTTTTTAAAACGGCTAAATTCGGACATCTCCAGTATGGTGAAGAGGTCACTGTATGTTGTGCCTCGTGACGCGCAACACACAACATCGTCTACTCTTTGGGAAGAGAAAGGCTAGCAGTAAATGTCTTCACAGAACTCCGCACTCGTGAGCGTCATTGGCCGTGGTTTTGACGGCCTCGATATCGCCTCCCTGGCAACCGACCTCGGCGCGACCTTCGCGCAGCTCGATGACCTGGGCACCACCCTGGACCAGATTCTGGTCACCGTTCCAGAAGGCGACGTCGTGTTGCAGGGCACGGGTGTGATGGACTTTGACGCCAAGGCCGCAGCGGCCCTGGGCATCCCGTTTGTTCTGATTTCCAACGCTCCGCAGCGCACCTCCGACCTGGCCCTTGCACATGCCCGTTCCCTGGGTGCTGAGGTAGTAGGCGCGTTTACCGACGTCGCGTCTGTCCCCGGTGCGCTCGCAGCCATCGAGTCCGTCGCGCCGGTAATGAGCGCGGAGGTCTTCCAGAAGCAGTTGCTTGACCAAGCCCGTGCCGCCGGTGCGCACATCGTTCTGCCGGAAGGCGAGGACGACCGCATTATCGAGGCAGCCGGAGCGCTTATGGCGGGCAAGGTGGCGAAGCTGACCATCCTGGGTGATGAGGCGGACGTCGCCAAGCGTGCGGAGCTCCTCGGCGTGGATCTCACCGGCGTGGACGTCATTGACCACCTGAACTCCCCGCTGGCAGAGGAGTTCGCGGCCGACTTCGCGGAGCTGCGCAAGAAGAAGGGCGTTACCCTCGAGCAGGCGCGCGAGACCATGAAGGATGTCTCCTACTTCGCCACCATGATGGTGCACAAGGGCCTGGCAGACGGCATGGTTTCCGGCGCTGCGCACACCACCGCACACACGATTAAGCCTTCCTTCCAGATCATCAAGACCGCGCCTGGTGCATCCGTTGTTTCCTCCATCTTTTTGATGGTGATGCGCGGACGCCTGTGGGCCTTCGGTGACTGCGCGGTCAACCCAAACCCGACCGCCGAGCAGCTGGGTGAAATCGCCGTGGTTTCTGCGAAGACCGCAGCGCAGTTCGGCATCGACCCACGCGTGGCCATGCTGTCTTACTCCACCGGCACCTCTGGCTCCGGCCCGGACGTCGACCGTGCAGTTGCTGCTGTTGAGGCTGCCCGCGGTATCGATTCCTCCGTCAAGGTGGATGGCCCGCTGCAGTTCGACGCCGCTTGTGACCCAGGCGTTGCTGCCAAGAAGGCACCGGAGTCCGAGGTGGCTGGACAGGCAAACGTCTTCATCTTCCCGGACCTGGAGGCGGGCAACATCGGCTACAAGACCGCCCAGCGTACCGGCGGCGCACTGGCAGTCGGCCCGATTCTGCAGGGCCTGAACAAGCCGGTCAACGACCTTTCCCGCGGCGCTACCGTTCCGGACATCATCAACACCGTCGCAATCACGGCTATCCAGGCAGGAGTCAAGTAAATGGCCTACGTACTCGTTCTTAACTCAGGATCTTCCTCAGTCAAGTTCCAGCTGGTTGACCCAGCAGGCAAGGCTACCGACGCCCCGCTGGTCTCCGGCCTTGTGGAGCAGGTCGGCGAGCCGATGGGTGCCGTCACCGTCAAGACTGGTGGCGAGGAATACAAGGAAGAGCTGGAGATTCCTACCCACTCTTTCGGCCTGGAGCGCGCGTTCGACATCATGCACCAGCACAATGTCGGCCCGATGGACGTTGAGGTCATCGCTGTGGGCCACCGCGTTGTGCACGGCGGCCGCCTCTTCTCCGATCCACAGCTGATTACGGACCAGATTGAGTCCATGATTGAGGACCTCATCCCGCTGGCTCCGCTGCACAACCCGGCCAACCTGGACGGCATTCGCGTGGCTCGCAAGATGCTGCCGAACATTCCGCACGTGGCCGTGTTCGATACCGCGTTCTTCAACACCCTGCCGCCGGCTGCTGCGCTTTACGCCATCAACAACGAGGTGGCCTCCAAGTACGACATCCGTCGCTATGGCTTCCACGGCACCTCCCACGAGTTCGTCTCCCAGCAGGTTCCGCGCCTTCTGGATAAGGACCCGAAGCGCGTCAACCAGATCACGCTGCATCTGGGCAACGGTGCTTCGGCAGCAGCAATCCGCCATGGCCGCCCGATTGACACCTCGATGGGCCTTACCCCGCTGGCTGGTCTGGCAATGGGTACCCGTTCTGGTGACATTGACCCGGGCATCATCTTCCACCTCTCCCGCCAGGCGGGCATGTCTATCGATGAGATTGACAACCTGCTCAACAAGCAATCCGGTGTGAAGGGCATTTCTGGCGTCAACGACTTCCGTGTGCTGCGTGAGCGCATCGAAGCCGAGGACCAGGATGCATGGCTGGCATACAACATCTACATCCACCAGCTGCGCCGCTTCATCGGCTCGTACATGATTGCGCTAGGCCGCCTGGATGCGATCACCTTCACCGCGGGTGTGGGCGAAAATGACACTGAGGTGCGCCAGGATTCGCTGTTCAACCTGGGAATGTATGGCATCCACTTTGATAAGGAAGCAAACCTTGTGCGCTCGAAGGAGCCGCGCATGATTTCCACGCCGGACTCGCCGGTCAAGGTCTTCGTGGTGCCGACCAACGAGGAGCTGGCTATCGCACAGAAGTCCGCTGAAATCGCCGATATGGCGCGTGAGGCGGGGCTGTACTAGTCCGCGTTTGGAAGGGGCCAACCTGGTGGTTGGCCCCTTCGTCGCGATGAGTTATCCACAGATTTGACCTGTTGCGCCAATTCCCTCTTGCGCTAGTACTGGCCCTGCTAGTGGACTAGCCCTATGGAACAATTCGGGGGAGTAGTAGAAGGGCAGTCGCTGCCTTGGCATGAAGAGCAGCTGGCGCGGTGTTTGCGGGCGGGCCATAGTGCTAGGCGGGCGGTTCTCGTAGGAGTTTCGGCGGCGCGGGTGCATGGGCTGTGGGTCCTCCCGCCGCGGTGCGGCGAGGAGCCGGTGATGCTCGCTCTGCGCTCCGGCGTTATGCCGCCACGGAGAGACTGGGGCCACGGCCGAAGCTACAAGAAGATGCGTCTGCCAGATTCTATGGTCGAGAAGGTTCAGGGCGTTCGCGTGACGTCTGCTTTGCGCGCCGCGTTGGATGTCGCGCGCTTCGAAGGCTGGATTCGCGGCTTCGTGGCGCTCGAATCATGGTTCCGGATGCACCCTGAACTCGATGTCGAGGCTGCCAAGGCTATGGCAATGGATTGCCTCGAAACTATGGGGCGGGTCAAAGATATCGCTGAAGCACGTCGAGCTATATCGCTTCTTTCTGGTCAATGCGAGTCGCCCTACGAGGCATTATGCATCGCGTTATTGGCACACGCAAAGATGGGTCATTCCATCCAACAGCAAGTCTGGGTGATTCCCAGTGTTCGGGTTGATGTTCTGATTGATGGTTGGCTGGTATTGGAAATTGACGGAGCCGTGAAGTATGACGGCGAAACCTATGGCTCGGATACCCGGCGGGTAATCGTGGAAGAGCGTCGCCGCGAGGTGCGATTGCAGAATGCCGGCTACACGGTATTCCGTGTGACTTCGACTGAGCTGTTTCATCAGCCGCAGAAGTTCCTCGCAGATTTGCGGGCAACTTGGGTGTCTGGCCGTGAGCGGGGACTGCAGCAAGTGGTGCGCCAGGCGTAGGCGCTTCCTCTCACCAGGGTCCTCACCATTTGCAGGTGGTTGGCCTAGATGGTGAGGTCGAGCTGTAACTACTGTGACTGGCGCTGTCTGCTGGGGCTGGTGATCACTCACCTCACCATGTGGTCCTCACCATTTGGGCTGAGGCACGACGCGAATAGTCAAATGGTGAGGTCGCGATGTGGCTAGTGGAGTCAGTGTTCATGGTTGGGGCTAGTGATGGCTATTGAGGTGACGTTCGGGACGGTTGACCTCACCATTTGGAAGGGCAGACATGGCGGAAGGCAGAGCCATCGAGGGGAGCCGCGGAGGCGGACCAGGCTAAAAGTTGGTCACCGGCCGCACCTGGTTCGCCAGGTCCACCAGCGCGTAGCGGTGCCGCGCGAAGGGCGCCTGCCGAGCCAGGGCGCGCAGAGTATCGGCCAAGCCATAGCGTAAGCCGCGCTGCGTGAAGGCGAACTCGAAGAGGTCATTCGGAGAGGCCGCCGCATCGAGGTCACAGTCGCGGAGGAAGTTCAGGCCCGCGGAGATGACTGCCGCCTTGACCTGCAAGAATCGCGGCTCATTTTGCGGGATCTCCTCCAGACGGCGGGCAGCGCGGCGGATACGAGATTCGGAAAGATCGTGCAGTACCAGTTGCAAAATGGTGGTCAGCCGGGCCATGCGGTAGTGGCGCGAGGCGTTGGGCACGCGATCTAGCGTCGTCACGGCCAGCTCCACCTGCTGCTCCGAGCGCAGCTGGCGGGCCAGGCCGAAAGCGGATGAGACCGTGGTCGGGTAGGTGGCCCACACGATTCCGTACAGACGCATCGAGTTAAAACGCAGGTGAGCCGGGTCATCGGTGACGTGATCCCAGATTCCTCGATCGTCGGTAAACAGTTCGTTCGGCAGCTCGTCCAGGCTGGTAGTGAGGTTCGCACAAGCCCGCGCGATGGCAGGATCGATGAGCGAGACTTCGTTGTAGCCCAGCTGCTGCAAGATGAGCTCGTTAATCGCCGCGATAGCCAGCTTCGGCGCCGGCTCGCCCGGCAGTAGGTTGAGGACGTTCGCGAAGTGCACTTGGGCGGCGCGATAGTCGTCGAGAAGCAGCACGGCGACGCCGGAGTACCACTGGAAGCGCCAATCGTTTCCGAGCTTGTCCTCAATCGAGGCGAGCCATTCGCGGGCCTGGCCGGTATAACCCAGGTCGATCATGGAACGCACCACGCCGAGCGGGATTTCTGCGGATTCCTCGTACTCCGGGGCCTGCATGGCCTGACGCAGCGTTTCGAGGGCTTCCTGCGGCTCCGTGTAGGAAGCACCCTGCAGGAGCGCGGCGCCCACGTCGGAGCGGTCCACCAGGGGCGCCGGCAGCGCCGAGACCACCTCGGAGGCGGTGATGCGCACGGTGCGGTCGATGCCGTCAATCAGCTGGTCCGTGCGAAAGACCAGGTGCTTGGTGCCGAAGGTCGTACGCTGTGGGGAAAACAGCGAGTGCTGCGAGGGATGCTGAACGCCATCGCGCAGGGCGATGACCTCGCGGAGCACACCAAAGAGCTGGTCCCGCAGCTGCGATACGCTCTGAAAGCGCTTGGCCGGATCTGGGTCCGTGGCGCGCAGCAGCAGCCGGTAGAAGGAGAGGTAGCGGCGCAGCAGCGGCTCCTCGGCAGGGGAGGGCAGTCCGGGTAAGTAGACGCCGTCTTCCTGCGGCAGATGGAAGGTCAGGCAGGCCAGCGTGCGGCCGATGGTGTAGATATCGGAGGCTACCGAGGGGCCATCCTTGGCAATCTCCGGGGCTTGGAAGCCCTTCGTGCCGTAGATGTGCCCGAAGGCGCCGATGCCGGAGACCGCGCCAAGGTCAATCAGCTTGACCTGGTCCTCGGTGATGATGATGTTCGAAGGCTTTAAGTCGTTGTAGACCACCCCGCGCGCATGGAGATAGTCCAGCGCCGGCAGCAGCTCCAAGATGTAGGCAATCGCGGTATCGACCGGGAACAGGCGGTCTGCCTGGTCGTTGCGCCGCTGTTTGAGCGAGGGGCCGCCCACGTACTCCATTACGATGAAGCCGCCGTCCACGCGGGGGTCATCGATGAAGTTGAAAATCTTCACGATTCCCGGGTGCGTAATATCCGCCAGGAACTCGCGCTCGACCTCTGCGGTGGCGGTCTCGTCTGATGACTTTTCCGCCTGCATGCCCTTGAGCACCACGATGCGCCCGGAGACGAAGTGGTCATTAGCCAGGTAAATCCAGCCCAGACCGCCGTGGGCAATAACGCCCAGAATTTCGTACTGACCTGCCACGATATCGCCGGGAGAAAGCTGCGGCGGGGCAACCTTCTCCTTTGCGGGGTCGATGAGCGCCGCCGTAGGGTTGCGCGGCACGATGAAAGGCAAGCGCGCCATGCCGTCGGCCACCTCGCGGTCGGTGCGCTTGGCCGCACGCCGCTGGCGGAAGGTATCGATGGCCGCGCGCCGCGAGCGCTGCGAGGCATCCTCCTGCTTGCGGCGGTCACGCAGCTGCCCCAGCTCCGCAATCAGGGCGCCGATATTATCCGGGTCGTTGAAGTCGCTGTCCGCATCCGCGCCGTCCTCGTCCGCGAAGGGGTCGAAGGCCACGGCCGAGGTACCCTCCTCATCTGCAAACGGGTCGAAGGGCACTGCTTGGGTGGCATCATGCGCCGCGCTAGCCGACGCCGCACTGGACGCCGTGTGCATCGCCGCCGCCGTCGCTTGATCGTCCGCGTGCTCGCTGGGCTCTTCCAGCTTCTCCGGCTCCAAGTGGTCGAGCTCGTCCTCGCTGAAGCTATGGCCTTGAGTAGGGCTCAACGCTTATGCCTCCTCATCGTCTAGGTAGTCAGGGCTGCCCAAAGCCGGCTTGGCCAGGTAGTCACCGAGCCAGCGATCAAAAAGCTTGTCCCAGGTGCCGTCGCTGTGGATGCGCTCCAGGGTGGAATTGACCTGGCGCAGCAGCGGCCGCGAATCATGGGTGGAATCGGGCTTGCGCACGGCCACGCCGTAGTCCTCCGTGGTCAGCGGCTCGCCGACGATCGAGGTATAGGAGTCTTGGGCCACCATGCCGGAGAGGAGGGCGTCGTCAGCCACCACGCCGTCGACCTGGTTGAGCTGCAGCGCCATGAGGCAGTCTCCCCAGGCGCGGGTCTGCAGGATATTCGCGGTGGAGGCCTCACGGCGGATGGTGTCCACGATGGTGGAGCCCTGGACCGCGCACAGCGTCTTGCCGGCGGTGTCATCGATCGAGCGGATGCCGGAGCTGGTCAGCACCAATAGGCGGGGCTTGGTGGTCATATACGGCGCGGAGAACGCAACCTCACGCTGACGCTCGGCGCTAATGGACATCGTGCGAATGACAATATCCACGCTTTCGTCGTTGAGCGCTCTCGTGCGCTCTGAGGACTCGACGAAGCGGAAGTCAACCTTGTCCGGGTCGCCGAAGATATCGCGGGCAATCTCGCGCGCGATATCCACCTCAAAACCACGCACCTCGCCCGTTGCGGTGTCGCGGTAGCTCATCAGGTTATTGGAGCGGTCCACGCCGACGATGATGCGCCCGCGCTTATAAATGGCAGGGATTCTTTCCTTCGCGCTCTTGCCGTCCGGTTTATAGGTGCCCTTCAGCGGCGCGTCCAATACCGGCCGGGGTTCGGCGCTGCCGGCGGGCTCGAAGATGGAGTTATCGGGAAGGGGAGGGCCCGCCTCTGCGTCTAAGGAAGCGCGCGGAATCCTTTCCTCCTTGCTGCCTAAGTCGGGGACACCGCAGGAGGCGGCACACAGGGCGGCCGCAGATAAGACGGCTAGAAGGCGAGTGGAATGAGCCATTAGAGGTACTCCTGGAGTCGCGGACGAATACCCAACCAGACGGCGATGATAGCGCCCATGGTCAGCAAGAATACGGCCGTGGCCACCATGGTCATCGCGTTGAGGCCTTCTTCCAGATAGGAACGCATGGCCACGCGCGCCTCGCCGATGAGCTCCGCCAGCGCGGAATCCACGTCGTTGAAGGAGCTCGCGGTGGTCGGAGCGCCGTCCGGGGTAATCGCCGTGGCTTCGTGGATAGCGTCGTCATAGTGGCCGTCGGCAAGCGCGTTCATGAAGACCTCGTGTGAGGCCTCCCATTCTTTGGTGGCGCTTTGTGCGGCTGGCAGGAGGGCGGGATCGGTGACGGGAATGTCGTCGTCGGCAAGCGCGGCTTCGTAGTCCTCGAGGGCCTGGTTGATGGAATAGACCGTCGAGCCAAAGCGCACCGTCATGTCGGACTCGGAGGAGCGCAGGACCAGCGCCAGGGTCTCCGAGGTGCGGGTCTGCTGGGCCTCAATCCGGGAGGCGGTGAGCGAGTCCCACGGACGGGAGACCGTCTCGAAGCTGTGATAGCCGGAGCTCCAGGTGGCGAAGTTCGCCATCGCGGCCCAGGAAAGCGCCAGGAAGAGCAGCACGCTGGCGGCCAAGAAGCCACGGTTGAAGCGGCGGCGCGTCAGGCGCCACAGCCACCACTGCGCGACAAAGAGGAAGAAAAGCGCCGCCACTAAGCCGGAAAGCGGGACCCACTGGGGGCTGGTCAGGCGCTGCTGTTGCTCCTTGACCTTGGCCGTGGTGAGTGAGAAAAGCTCGGCGGCCGCGGGCAGGATCTTGTCACTCATCAGCGAAGAGGCGTTGGACATATACGAGTTCGCCACCGCATTGCCCGCGCGGTGGTTGGTTCGCGCCTTTTCCACCAGGGCGGTATAGACGGGCAGCTCGCGCTGGATAAAGGTGACCAGCTCGCGAATGCGGGCGTCGTTAGTGTTGGTGCCCAAAACGGACTCGGTGGCCGCCACGGAGGCAGCGTCGATGGCCTTGTTATAGCGCTTGCGGTTGATCTCGGAGTCCACGCCCGCCTGGACGAAGCCCGTGGTGGCGACGGTATCCGCCAGCGAAAGGTTGGTGTAGAGGTGGTGCGCCGCGTTAGACATCGGCTCGGTGGAATTGAGCAGCTCGTCCAAGGCCTCGTGGCGGCTGGCGGAAGTATTCGACATCGACAAGCCGGCGGCGGCGAGCGCCACCGTCAGAATCACAGTGACGGTAAAAAGCTTGCCTGGGGTAGTGGCCGCGAAGTGGTAGAGACGGCGGGCCAACCGCGCCGGGCCAGCGAAGGAGTTCATGGCCAGCTGCGTGGCGTTGTTGAAGGCCGGGGTAGCGGGCTCGGTGACTTCGTCGAGCCAGTGATCGCCTGGATGCGCTTCGTGCGCGGCCGGATGCTCGCTGGGACGTGCGGCAGCATCCTCCAACCCTGTGCCAGTCATTCCCATAGAATAGCGCAGTTCCGCGCCGCTTTGGTGATGCACGCCACCGCTGTGCGCTGTCGCTGCACGCTGTCGCATGCAGCGAGAGGATCGTAGGATGGGCGCCATGAAGCAAGGAGAGCACATAAGTGGCGATGGCTGGGCAGCCGGCCCGGGCGGGATAAAGCTATGGGGCAAGTTTGGCGCGGCCGGGCTTTTCCTCCTTGCCGGCGAGCGCGTGCTGCTCCAGCACCGTGCGGAGTGGACCAACCACGGCGGCACCTGGGGCATTCCCGGCGGCGCGCGGGATTTCCACGAAAGCGCCGTTGCGGCTGCACTGCGAGAAACGCAGGAGGAATGCGCCATCGCGCCTGCCGACGTCCTGGTGCTCGGCGAGCGCGTCACCGCCGGGCCCTATCCCGCAGTGGGCGAGCTGCCCGGCAACTGGACCTATACCACCGTCATCGCACGCACCCGTGGCGATGAGCCGTTGGACGTTATTGCCAACGAGGAGTCCAACGAGCTGCGCTGGGTGCACCTCGACGAGGTGGAAAATTTACCTCTGTTGGGGGCATTTCGTGAGGCCATCCCCTCCTTGCGGGCCTTTATTGCGGGCCAACCTCGGTGAGGAGGCTGAAACTATGGCACCCTTGACAGCATGATTGAAGTTGAGGGACTGACGAAACAATATAAGTCTGTCCGCGCAGTAGACGACCTCACCTTTAAGGTGGAGCCAGGCATCGTGACCGGCTTTCTAGGTCCGAACGGTGCGGGCAAGTCGACGACCATGCGCATGATTCTGGGCCTGGATACCCCCACGGCGGGTCAGGCCCGTATTAACGGCAAGGCCTACCGCGAGTTGAAGAGCCCGCTGCGGGAGGTCGGCGCGCTGCTCGACGCCAAGGCCGTGCACCCGAACCGCACCGCGGCCAACCACCTGAAGTGGATGGCGCAGTCCAACGGCATTCCTACTTCCCGCGTGGACGAGGTGCTGGGGCTGGTTGGGCTTTCCGACGTCGCCGGTAAGAAGGCCGGCGGCTTCTCCCTCGGCATGGGCCAGCGCCTCGGCCTGGCCGGCGCCCTGCTGGGTGACCCGGGAATCCTCATCCTGGACGAGCCGGTCAACGGCCTCGACCCAGAAGGTATTCGCTGGGTTCGCTCCTTGGTCCGCGCGCTCGCGGCAGAGGGCCGTACCGTCTTGATTTCCTCCCACCTGTTGTCGGAGATGTCCATGACCGCAGACCACCTCGTGGTCATCGGCCGTGGCCGCCTAGTGGCTAGCCAGTCCACCTATGACTTTGTAAAGCAGCACTCGGATTCCTCAGTCATCGTGCGCTCCGATCACCTCGAAGAGTTCGGCGGCGCGCTGCGTGAGGCCAACGTGGCTTATACAGACGGCAGCGACGAGGAAGGTCGCAAGACCCTCATCATCAATGACGTCAGCACCGATTTCATCGGCCAGCTGGCATATTCCACAGGCGTTCCGCTCAACGAGCTTAGCCTGAAGCGCGCTTCGCTGGAGGATGCGTTCATGCGCATGACCGGCGAGGACGTGCAGTACCACGCCAGCACCCCAGGTGCTGGGCAGCCGAACCAGCCTAACCAGCCTGCCGCATAGGAGGAATGCTAAAAGTGATTATCAATACCCTCCGCGCCGAGTGGACCAAGCTGCGCACCACCAAGTCCTTCTACTGGACCACCGGCCTGATTTTTCTCCTGTCCTTCCTGTGGGCGCTGTTCAACGGTCTCAACGCTGAGATGGACCCAGCGATGCCGATTAGCCCGCTTACTGCCGAGGGCATGAACTCCATCCTGCTGATGCTGGGCATCCCGATCATCATGATCCAGGCCATCATGATCGTGACCACCGAATACCGCTTCGGACTGCAGTCCACGGTCTTCATGGCGAACCCGAATCGCTCCATCGTCGCGCTGGTCAAGCTCCTGATGTACGCGGTTATTGCGGCGGTCATCCTGTTTCTGGCGCTGGTGCTGATTTACTTTGTCTCGGACCTTTCCGCATCCAAGGAAATCGCGGACATCTACAAGCCTTTCGAAGAAGACGGCGGCAAGCGCGCACTGTGGCTCTTACCTCTGCTGGGCTTTATGGTCGTGATCTTTGTGCAGGGCTTGGGCTGGCTGCTGCGCCAGACCGCTGGCACCGTGGCACTGTCCCTGATTCTCTACCTGGGCATTGAGAACGTCGTGCGCCTGCTGCCGAAGGTCGGCGACGACCTCATCCCCTACATGCCATTTTCCGCCTTCGGCAACTGGGCTTCGGACACTGTGCCGGAAAACGTCCCATGGGACTCCTCGGCGGGAAGCGCCATCGTCTTCATCGTTTGGGCGGTAGCGCTGTGGATCCTCGGCGTCTTCGTGCTTGAAAAGCGAGACGCATGATCTCTTGGCCACTCCTGGCTACATTGGCGCTGTTGTCTTCAACAGCGCCTTTTGTCACTCGTCGCCATTTGCAGCGTGCTTCCTCACCATTTGGCTATCTACCCAGGGCTGAAAACCCAGACCTCCTGTTCGTGGATCGCTGCGCTTGCCGACGCCCCTCATTCCAGCAGAGAGCTGCATTTCCAGGTCTGGGTATTTAGTGGGGAAGGGGCCAAACGCGACGGGAGCGCAGGCAGTGTGCGGGGGAGGGCGGCCCAGGCGGCGCTGACGGTGCCGGTGGCGCTATTGCAGCGCCGAGGTCAGGCGCATCACGTTGTCCATGTAACGGCGCACGAAGCCGCGCTCGTTCCATTCCTCCAAGGTCAGCTCATGGCACACCGCGCGGTAGTTGCTAGCAAGCTGGTTAAACTCCGCCAATAAGTTGCCCTTGGCCACCAGCATCGTGGATTCGTAGTTCAAACCGAAAGAACGCATGTCCATATTCGAGGAGCCGAACATGCACAGCGGGTGGCGGCCCGGCTCGTCTGGGTCCGTCATGATGAACTTCGAATGCAGCACGAAAGGCTCTGGGAATTGGAAGATCCGCACCCCTGCCTCCAAAAGTGCCTGGTAGTAGGAGGACTGCGCGTGGTTGACCATGAACTGGTCCGCCTTGGCCGAGACATAAAGCTCCACGTCCACGCCGCGATAGCAGGCAGTGGTGACCGCCTCCATCAAAGATTCATCGGGCACGAAATAAGGCGAAACCATTACCAGGCGGTCTTTGGCGTGGTGCACCAGTGAGTTGAACATGCGCAGGTTCGGCTCCGTGGTGTAACCCGGGCCGGACGGGATGAGCTGGAGGAAGTTGGAGTCCTCGGTATCCGCGTCGTCGTAAGGCAGCGGCTCCAAAGAAAGTGCTTCTTCTGATTCCAGGTACCAGTCCACCGCAAAGACCGCCGACATGGAGGTGACCACCGGGCCGGTGAGCTCTACCATGTAGTCCACCCAGTAGCGGTCCTTGGTGCGGTAGCTGCGCTTAATCATGTTCATCGAGCCCAGAAAGCCCGTTTGGCCGTCGATGATGACCAATTTGCGGTGGTTGCGCAGGTCAGGACGGCGGAAACGAAGCTTGTGCAGCTGCAGCGGCAGCATCAAGCGCCAGTCGACGCCGATCGCGCTAAGGCGCCGGCCGAATTTCCAATAGCCGTGGTACTTCAGGCTGCCAATCTGGTCTAAAAGCAGCTTGACTTCCACGCCCCGCGAGCGGGCGCGTTTGAGAGCCTGGTAGAAGACATCGGTGGCCTCGTCCCAGGATTGGATATAAATCTCGATGTAGACGTACTTCTCGGCGCGGTCGACGGCGCTGGAAATCGCGCGTATTGCCTCGTCGTAGTCGGCGTAAATGCCACGATTGTGGCCCACGAGCGCCGGGAAACCCGTCAGATTGCGATTGAGCGCAATGACGGATTCCACCTCCGGAGAAAGCCTGCCCAGCGGATGATTCGGCGTACTCGCCGTGACGTCTTCCATCAGGTCATGGGCCTCCTGCTGGATGCGGTGGCGGCGGCGATTGATATATGGCGAGCCCATCAGCAAAAACAGCGGCAGGCCCACGATGGGCAGCAGCAAAATAGCCAGCAGCCAGGCCGTGGAGCTCGAGGGTCGGCGGCCTTCGGGCACAAATCCGATGGCCAAGATTTTGATGCCGTAGTCCAAGATGAGGAAAAACAGCTGCCAGAAAGAAAGATCGATGTTTAGTGAGAAGTCCATGCCCCAGTAGGTGCTCCTAACGCACCGAATCGAAGTCAGGCAGATCGAAATCTGCCAGCAGCGGGCAGTGGTCAGAGGTCTTGTCGCCGGCGCGTTCTACCATGTCTACCTGCGCAGATTCCACCGTCGCGGCCAAGGACTTCGAAGCCAGCTGGAAATCGATGCGCATGCCCTCGTTCTTCTGAAAGCGCATCGACTTGTAGTCAAAGTAGGTCCAGCGCTGCTCTTCCGTAAAACGCCGCGTAACCTCCTCAAGGTCTGCCTCCTCCAGCATCTGGAAGGCCGCACGCTCTGGCTCCGTAACGTGGGTCTTGCCGCGGAAGGCCTCGATATCCCAGACGTCCTCATCGCGCGGGGCAATGTTGAAATCGCCGGTGAGCAGCAGCTTCGACTGCGCGCGGCTCTCGCTGTAGTGCGCCAGCGCGTAGAGGAAGCGCAGCTTGTAGTCGTAGTGGCGGTCGGTGATTTCGCGGCCATTGGGCACATAGAGCGACCAGATCTCTACGCCGCGAATCCGCGCGCCCACCGCACGGGCTTCCAAATCCTGCGGCTTTTCTGGGTCCTTGGCAAAGCCTGGCTGGCCGGGGAAGGAGTAGAAGACTTCCTCCGGCTCCGCCTTGGAGACGATGGCCACGCCGTTCCACTGGTTCAGCCCGTGATGGGTGACGTGGTAGCCGGCGGCTTCGAATTCCATGACAGGGAACTTATCGTCGGCAACCTTGGTCTCCTGCAGGCACAACACGTCGATGTCGTGTTTGGACAGCAGGTCTACCGCCCGCTGCACGCGGGTGCGGACCGAGTTGATGTTCCATGTGGCTATGCGCATGGACTACAGGGTACCGCCTTTGCGCACGGCATACCCACGGCGATGGTGTTCTAAAAACCCGACTTCACTAAGCAGGGCCAACGCTGCGCTTTCCGACGCCTCCACCTCCACGAATGCATTCTCCGCACCGTTTGCTTTGCCCCAGGCCAAAAGCGCCTCCAGCTGTGAGGGGGTGGCGTTTCCAAGCAGCGAGATTCCCAGCCACACGCGCTCGTCGCCGGATTGGCTGAGCGTGGCGTCGAAAAGCGCGGAGTCAAGGTGCGGCTCGGCGCTCGCAGTGTCTAGGGAGCGGGTAAACACGAGGACCTCGGGCTCGAGCTGCCATGCCGCGGGCTCGTTATCGAGTACGCGCAATGCCGCCTTGCCGATGCGCTCCGGGATGGCCAGGCGGGTGGGCAGGTTGTGCGCGGCGTAGAAGGCGTCGATTTCTTCCATGGGCGCGGGCATGAAACCTGCGGAGGGGCCCAGAGGAATGGCGGAATCGGTGCCTTCGCCGAAGCGCATGAGCCATTGGCCATCATTGGTCCAGACTTTCGTCCCGCCGCGCGCTGCCGCGGCTGCCACCTCGACGGCGCGGATTTCGGAGTTGCGCACCGTGCGCGGCGAGAGCTTCTTGATGATCTTCAGCTGCTCGGCGGGGATTTCCACCGCCTCCAAGTCGGAAGGGTAGCCACCCACCGCCTGCGGCCGGATGACAAGCGGTGAGGTGCTCAGCACATGGCCGATGACATCGGAGTGGGTGCCGCCGAATTCGCGCCGGGCAACCACGCGGTCGCCGACGCTGACGGCATCAGAACGGAAGATATAGCTCATGTCGATTAAGGGCGATTAGGGGCGATTAGGGGTGCAGTCTATTTACGCGCCGTGGCCGAAGGGATCCTCGTCCTCGCCTGGCATCCAGGTCCAGCCGGCCTCGGTCCAACCGTTGCGCTTGATGGTCTTCTTGGCCTGGCGCTTGAAGCGGCCGGTGAGCACGTCGGTGTAGACGTAGCCGTCCAGGTGGCCGGTCTCGTGCTGGAGCATGCGCGCGAAGAATCCATATCCTTCGATGGAAATGTCGTTGCCGTGCTCGTCCTTGCCTGTAACGCGGGCCCAGTCGGCGCGGCCGGTGGGGAAGCCCTCACCGGGCACGGAGAGGCAGCCTTCGTCCTCGGAGCCGTCGTCGGCAGGCATGCCCTCGGGAATCTCGGAGGTCTCCAGCACCGGGTTGATGACGCAGCCCTTGCGCATGCCGCTTTCTCCAGCACCAAGCTGCTTGGCGCTACCGTTTGGGCCGTCGGTGTCAGGGCAGTGGTAGACAAACAGGCGCTTGTTCACTCCTACCTGGTTGGCGGCAAGGCCGACGCCATGGGCGACGTCCATGGTCTCGTACATGTCGGCGATGAGCTGCTGCAGCTCTGGGGAGTCGATGGGCTCAGTGACCGGCTCGGTGGGATTGTGCAGAACCGGGTCGCCGTGGATAACGATGGGGCGAATAGTCATGCCCTACAGTTTAGGCATGCAATCCTTGTCAGACCTAGACGCGGCCATTTTGGAGTTCGAATCGCATGCCCCGCGCGGTATCGGGCCTAAGGAAGAGGCCATTCGCGCGGAGCTGGATATCTCGCCGGTGCGTTATCACCAGCGCTTGAACGTGCTTCTCGACGCCCCCGCTGCCGCCGAGGCCTATCCGGTGCTGGTTGCGCGCTTGCGGCGCGTGCGGGACGGCCGTCAGGAGGTGCGGCGCGCCGCGCGGGAGGATGCACCAGATTTCCCTAATTAGAGACTAGGGTTGCTGCTGTGACTAATGTGAATTCAGATAAAGCAGCAGAATCCACCTCCACGCCGAGCAAACAGGCGGGTGCGCACCGCAGCTCGTCTAGCGGCCTGCCGCTGCGCGGCTTCGCAATGGTGCTCATTGCCGTTGCTGTCATGCTCGGCATGTGGGGCCTTTACACGCTGACCTCCAAAGACTCCACCGATACTGCCCAGACCGGCAGCACCGGCGTCGCCACGCTGCCGGCTCCCGCCGAGGGCGAGCCCGGCGCACAGGGCGGCCCATCTGCGCAGCCGGGTGCTGCCGGCAGTGCCGCGCGGGGCACGCAGGATGCCAAGGCTGGCCAAGACGCAGCCGGACAGCCTGCCAAGGAAGGCCAGGATGTAGCCGGCCGCGAGGCAGCCAACAAGGACGGTGCCGCTGCCGGCGCTGCTGGCGCTGTAGGTGCAGAAAGCGCTGCGGGTGCCGAGCGCGCCGCCAAGGACATCCCGGTCAACGTCTTTAATAACTCCGGCCGCGCGAACTTCGCTGCAGAGCAGGCAGACAAGCTGAAGGAGAAGGGCTTCAAGATCGGCGAGGTGGGCAACCTGGCCGGCGATATCCTCACCGTTCCGCAGACCACCGTCTACTTCCCGGCAGGCGATAAGGACGCAGAGAGCCTCGCACGCGAGACCGCAGCGCAGTTCTACGGCGCGCAGTCCATCCCGGAGGGTGCCATCGCCGAGTACCCGGCAGAGCTCAAGGCTGAATTCACCAAGGGCAACGCAGTCGTTGCAGTTCTGGCCATCCCGCAGGCCTAAAAGATTCGCAAGATAGATGCACGGTGGAATAAAAGACAAAATCCACCGTGCATTTAATGCATAAGAAAATGCTCTAGCTGGACCTTGCTGCGGATAGACTCACAAGGGTGAACATTCCGGAAGAATCCTTCACCCGTTCGGCCGGGCCCACCTTGGGCGTTGAATGGGAAGTAGCCCTTGTCGATCCGCACTCTTGGGATCTGGTCCCGCGCGGCGCCGAGCTGATTGAACGCGTGCAGGCGGCCACGCCCGAAATCCAGCTGGAGAAGGAATTCCTCCAAAACACCGTGGAACTGGTCACCGGAATTTGCCACACGGTGCCGGAAGCAATCGCGGATTTGTCGCACAAGCTAGAGCATGTGCGTGCCGCTGCTCAAGGAATGGGCGTGGCCCTGTGGGCCTCCGGCGGGCACCCTTTCACGGACTACCGCGAGAACCCTGTCTCGGAGAAGGCAAGCTACTCCGAAATCATCAACCGCACCCAGTACTGGGGCAAGCAGATGCTGCTGTGGGGAACCCACGTGCACGTGGGTATCCGCCACGAAGACCGCGTGTGGCCCATCATCAATGCGCTGATGACCAAGTATCCGCACCTGCTTGCAATCTCTGCCTGCTCGCCAGGCTGGGAGGGCATGGATACTGGTTATGCTTCCAACCGCACCATGCTCTATCAGCAGCTGCCCACCGCCGGCATGCCTTATCAGTTTGCGGATTGGCGCGAGTGGCAGGACTATATGCGGGATCAAGCCATCTCCGGCGTTATCAACCACACCGGCTCGATGCACTTCGATATTCGCCCGGCGGCAAAGTGGGGCACCATCGAGGTGCGGATCTCGGATGCCTCATCTAATCTCCGCGAACTTTCGGCCATCGTCGCGCTCACGCATTGCTTGGTGGTCCACTATGACCGCATGCTTGATACAGATCAGGAGCTGCCCACGCTGCAGCCGTGGCACGTGGCTGAGAATAAGTGGCGCGCCGCCCGCTATGGCATGAACGCCTTGGTAATTACCTCTCGCGCAACGGATGAACGCTGGGTCAAAGACGAGTTGGTTGACTTGGTCGAGGAGCTAACTCCTCTGTCTCGCGAGCTGGGCTGCGAGGCCGAGCTGCAGCTCATCCACGAAATCATCGAGCGCGGGGCCGGCTATGAACGCCAGCGCCGCCTCTACGAGGAGACCGGCAGCTGGCAGAAGGTCGTGGAGGCCACGAGTAAGGAGATGGATAGCCTCCGTCCGCTCTAGGCCCCTCAAGGCTCGGCCTACTTGCGCACTACCGGAATGCGCACGTCGGTGGGGTAGTCCGCCACGTTACTCTGGCGTGCGGCATGCTTGCCGGATGGCTTGCCGTGCGGGAAGCACCCCCAAATGCCATAAACCGCGATGTAGAGGAAGCATGCAAAAGGCCACAGCAGCCATGCCCACGGATGCAGGTTCTCCATGGCCTCTAGGCCATGGGAGGACATCAAGCGCCACACCGGTGGGGAGACGAAGGGCAGCTCCACGAGCAGCAACGCCACGAAGGATGCCAGGCCCGCCAGCTGCGCACCCCAGAAGGAGGGCAGACGCTTGCCGACGGCCTCATTGACCGCCAGCATCACCCATACGCCGAGCGGTACTACCCAGACGAAGTGGTGGTACCAGGAAAAAGGCGAGACCAAGCAGGTGGCCAAGCCCGCCAGCGCCAGCGCGGCGGAGGAATTCTTATTGATCCAGGCGGTGCGCAGCGCCAGCATGGTCACCATCACCACGATGACCACGGCCAGGACCCACAGCGCGGTGTTCTCTTCGCCGTTGAGACGCGCGATGATCGAGCGCAATGACTTCGCGCCGGGGTGGTCCAGGTTGCCCACGCGATCAGAATTGAACATCTTATCCGTCCAGAAATCCCAGGCATCGGGGATGGTCTGCACGCCCACGTAGACGGTAAAGAAGAAGGTAAACACGCAAGCGAAGGCGGACCACCAGCGCTTCTGGAATAACAAAACCAGGCCCATGAAAGCAGGCGTTAGCTTCATGCCAGCGGCAAGGCCGATGCCGATGCCAGGCAGGCGCAACTTACGCGGTAGCAGGTCGAGGGAGACCAGGAACATCAAAAGGATGTTGATCTGGCCATAGAAGAAGGTGCCGTTTACCGGATCAGTAGCCAAGCTGCTTATAAGCAGCGCGAGGCCTACGAACCAAGAGGCTGGGCCCATCTTGTAGCCACGCTCGCGGATGACCAGCATGATAACGGCGAAAAGAGCGATGCCCGTGATCCACTGCCAAGTCACCATCAGGCCATGGTCGGAAAAACCAGCCATCCACTCGAAGAACCAGCCTGCAAACGGCGGGTAGGTGAAAGGAAAGTTGTGGATATACGGGGCGTCGTAAAGATCGCCGCCCGCCTTCACGTCGGCGCCGGCGAGCTGGTAGATCTTCAGGTCGAAAGGAATCCTGCCAAAGAAGGCGCGCCCGCGCTCATCCGAGACGTTGAAGCGGTAAATCACGAAGGCGGCGAAGGCCGTCAGGACAGTAGCCAACGTGGGCAAGCCGTAGAGCTTTTTCACCTGCTGTTCCCTTCAAAGGTTATTTTTTACGCAAAGCACGGGTTGCTGGTTTGTCGTTTCGGGACATCAGTTCCGGCGACCCGTAGAGGCCCTCACGGCGCGCGATTCGGGAAGTGCGCTGCGCCGTAACGGGACTCGTAATCATGGCAAACAGTACCAGCAACAACAGGATTCCCAGATCACCACGCTCTGCCGGGCCGAAGGAATCTGCGCCGGTGACGCGGAAGAATGCACCCAGGATGCTCAAGATGAGACCTGTCGTTTGCGGCTTAGAAATGGCATGCACGCGCGACATGGTGTCGGGAAAGCGCGCGACGCCGATTGCGGCTGCCAGCACCAAAAGCGCACCGGCGAGGATCAAGATGATCGAGATGATGTCGGCGAAAAGGTGATAGCTCACTAGGCATCCCTCTTTCGGAATCTGGTGACAGACACGGTGGAGATAAATCCCAAAAGGGCCACGACCAGCATCGCGGAGACCACCGAGGTGTTCAGCGTCCAACAAATATAGGCGGCCATCGCGCATTGGAACATGGCCACGAACCCGTCCATGCCCACTAGGCGGTCCAGCGAATTCGGGCCGGTGATAATCCGCCAGGTGGTAATCAGGAAGGCCACGACCAAGATGCCGGCGGCAACGCCCAGAAGAATGTCATAAAGCTGGGGATCCATTAGGGGTGGCTCCTTTCAAAAATCTCAATCATGCTTGCTTCGAGCCCCGCGACGTTCGCGATTTCGCGCTCTAAAGCGGTTTCCGACGCCGCGTCCAGGACGTGGATGGTCAGCATGCGGTTGGCGATGTCGATGTCGGTTACCGTGCCGCCTGGCTGCAGGTTGTACAGGCTAACCGCCAGAGACAAGATAAACTCGCTGTCCAGGCGCATCGGCAGCTCGAGGATGGCCGTCTTCGGTGGATCTTGCGGGCGCACCGCCAGCCAGGCCACCTTGAACGAGGCGTGGAATAAGTCGATGGTCCAGCCCACCATGAATAAGGCTAGCTTGCCCCAGGAGACCTTCAGCTCGGCAATCGGCATGGCAGGCAGTGGCAGCGCAAGCACCACGAACAGGCCCACCAGTAGTCCGCCAACTAGGTTGGCTACGGTGACCTCGCCCATGAGTAGGCACCACATGGCGGTGATCCACGCGATGAACCAGGGGCGGAAGCGGTGGCGGAGTCCAGCAAATTTCATTACTTCGCCTCGCTTTCGGTGGGTTGTGATTTGGGCTGTTCCTGAGGCGCAGTTTCTACCGCCGGAGCTGGGTCCTTGATGGGCCCACGGCGTACTTCAAAAGAATCCTGCTCGTTGGTGTAGCGATCCTTCTGGTTCTTGTGCCGGGTGGGGTTATCTGCGTTATCGCCCAGGACCGCGTAGCGGTAGATGGAATCATCCTGCGCAGACTCGGCGGCGCGGCTGGTCACGCCGGAGATCGGGCCGGCCAGGAAGGTGATGGACACCGAGGCCAGCACCAGCAGGCAGGTGGAAGCCAGCATGCCAAAGGGCACGCGGCCGACGTCTTGGCGCTCGTCGAATTCGACGACATCCGTGACGTCGGAAAGCGGCGATGGATGCGCCATCACGATGTTGCCTTCCGGGGCGTCGGCGCGGTCACGCAGGAAGCCCTTGGACCAGACCAAAACCATGACGTAGAGGGTAAGCAGGGAGGTCACTACGGCACCGCCGATGACCACCCAGGCCTGCCAGGAACCCTCGTTGGCGCCGGCCTGCAGGAGGATGACCTTGCCCAGGAATCCGGAAAATGGCGGGATGCCACCCAGGTTCATCGCCGGAATGAAATACAAAATGGCGATGAGCGGCGCGGTATAAATCAGCGAGCCCAGGCGCCGCAGGGAAGAGGTGCCCGCCTGGCGCTCGATGAGGCCGACTACCAGGAACAGTGCGGTCTGGACCAGAATGTGGTGTACCGCGTAGAAGATGGCACCGGACAGGCCCTCGGCAGTGCCCAGCGAGACGCCGAAAATCATGTAGCCAATGTGGCTGACCAAGGTAAAAGACAAAAGTCGCTTGATATCGGACTGTGCGATGGCGCCCAAGATACCCACCAGCATCGTGGCGAGAGCAACCCACATGAGCAGCTGGTCCAGCCCGCCAGCGGTGAAGATGGAGGTGCGGGCGCGGATAATTGCGTAGACGCCGACCTTGGTGAGCAAGCCCGCGAAGACTGCCGTCACCAGCGAAGGCGCGGTGGGGTAGGAGTCCGGCAGCCACGCCTCGAGCGGGAAGACGGCGGCTTTGATGCCGAAGGCGATGAGCAGGACCGAGAAAATCGCGGTGCGGGTACCGGCCGGGATTTCCTCCATGCGCATCCCGATCTGCGCCATGTTCATGGTGCCGACCGCGGCGTAGATATAGCCCAGCGCCAGCACGAATATCAGCGAGGAAGCCATCGAGACCATCACGTAGCCCACGCCCGCGCGCACGCGCGCCGGGGAAGCGCCCAGCGTCAGCAGCACGTAGGAAGCCACGAGGAAGATCTCAAAGCCGACGTAGAGGTTGAAGAGATCGCCTGCCAAGAAGGACACGTTCACGCCCATGGTCAGCAGCATGTACGTGGGCAGGAAGACCGCCACCGGCTCGTCCTTGGAACCGTCGCGAATACCCTGCGAGATGGCGTACCACATCACCGAAAACAGCACTACGGACGAGGTAAATAGCATCACGGCGGAAAGGCGGTCAGCCACCAGCGTGATGCCCACCGGCGCGTCCCAGCCGCCCACCTGGAGCGTTTGAATGCCGGCCGTATCGGCGATGAAGATCAGCAGTGCGTTCGCGGCGGCGAGCAACAGCAGCGAGAAGAATGCGATCTGGCGCTGCACGCCGGTAAAGCGCGCGCACAGCATGGTCAGGGCCGCAGCCAGTGCCGGGATTATAACCGGCATGGGGATGAGGAAGCCGGTATAGGGCAGCAGGAAGTTAACCAGCGGAAGCAGCGTCTCAGTCATCGTTTGCCTCCTTTACTGGCTCTTCGAAAAAGTTGGGGCCAAAGGCGTCGCCCTGCTTGGTGGCGCGGCCGGTGGTTGGGTCATTGGAAGCATCGTGGTCCGGTGCCGCCGCGGCATTGCTAGGGCGGGCGGCCATCGCTGCAATCGCGGTATCTTCCGCGTCATCCTCAATGACGTCGGCGGTGCGGTAGCGGTACTGGCGGTAGGCCAGGGTCAGGATGAAGCCGGTTAGCGCCATGGAAATGACGATGGCCGTCAAAATCATGCCTTGGGCCAAGGGATCGGCGATTTGATCGCCATACTGGGCGGTCTCGCGGCCGTCGATAGGCGGCGAACCCGCCTTGCCGCCGGCCTGCAGCATGAGCAGGTTGGCGCCGTTACCGAGCAGCAAAATGCCCAGCAGCATCTTGGTCATCGCGCGGTCCAGCATGAGGTAGACGCCGGTACCGCACAGCACGCCCGCGGCGAGGAGAAGGAACAGGTTTGCTTCCATGTTTATTTCTCCTTTCCGGAGGTCATTGTTCGGCTTGCGGATTGCGCCGTGGCGCGGTTGCGCTGGCGGCGCGCGAGGGAGCGGGCGCGGTCGCGGGCGCGCTGCTTACGCATGTCCTCTTCCTCGTCGAGCTTGGCGCCCAGCGAGTTCAGGATGTAGAGCGTGAGCCCCACGACGATGAGGTAGACGCCGGCGTCGAAGACCAAGGCCGAAGGTAGTGAGACATCGCCCACCAGCGGCACCGGCAGCTTGGTGTAGCCGGTGGTCAGCGGCGGATGGCCGAAGGCAAAGGGGACTACCACCGAGGCGATCGAAATCAGCAGACCGGTGCCCATGGTGCGCCCGCCGTCGATTGGCAGTGCTTCATCGAGCTCTGCGCGGCCGCCGGCGAGATAGCGCAGGATGAGCGCGAGCGCGGCCACCAAGCCACCGGCGAAGCCGCCGCCCGGCGCATTGTGTCCGGAGAAGTAGAAGTAGAGCGAAAGCGCAATCATCGAGGGGAAGAGCAGGCGAGTGGTGACGTCCACCATGAGCGAGCGGTTCAGCGCCTGCTCGGATTCCGCACCGGCCGCCAGCCAGCGACGCCCGGTCACGCGCAGCGTAGGACGCCGCGAGGAGCGGGTAAAGGACTGGGTGCGGTAGATCAGCGAGGCGATGCCGGTGGCCGCGATGACCAGGACGGTGATCTCGCCGAAGGTATCCCACGCACGCAGGTCCACCAGCAGCACGTTGACGGTGTTTGCGCCGTGGCCGATTTCCTTGGCCAGCTCCGGCATGAAGGTGGAGATGGACTCGCTGCGGCGGGCATTGATGGAGAACATGCCCACCAAGGTCACGCTAAGGCCAACGCCAACGGCAAGCCAGGCGCGCAGGCGCGAGACCTTGGGGTCTTGCTTCCACTCGGTGTTTGCCGGCATGCGGCGCAGCACCAGCATGAACAGCACCATGATGATGGTCTCCACGAGCAGCTGGGTTAGTGCTAGGTCCGGTGCGCCGTGCAGGGCGAAGATGAAGGACAGGCCATAGCCGGTCACGCCGACGATGATGACGCCGGAGAGACGGTTATCGGTCACCGTGGCGGCGATTGCCGCGACCATGATGATGACGGCCGCGACGACCTGCCATGGGTTTTCCGCGACTTCCATGTGCACGTTGGTCAGATCGCCGCGGATCAGCATGATGACCGGCAGGATCATGAGCGTGCCGAAGATGATGGACAGGTTCATCTGCAGCGAACCGCGCTGGGTGGAGGCGGTGGTGCGCAGCGAGAGGGTGCGCAGCGCCTGGAGCACGGAATCGTAGGCGGCGTCGGCTGAGCCCAGCGCCGGGTACTGGAACTGCCACTTGGCCACCACATTGCGCTGCCAGTGCACGATGAATCCCACCACCACGATGAGCAGCGACAGGCCCAGCGGGATGGTGATGCCGTGCCACAGCGCTAGGTGGGTGTGCTCGTGGTGGCCGAAGAGATTGTCCAGGTGCTGGTTGATGCCGAGGGAAAGCGGGTTTGGCTGCAGGCCCAAGAAGATGGTCAGCGCGGTCAAGATTGCCGGCGGAATCCACAGCAGCGGGGCGAGCGCATGCATGTTCTCCACGGCTTCGGAGGTGCCCAGACGCTCGCCGTCTTTATCCTTCTTTACGGCGAAGGCGCCCCACAGGAAACGTAGCGCATAAGCCATGGTGAGCATAGAGCCCACCACGACGCCGACGAGCAGCATGTTGCGCGGCATTCCTACGAGGAGGGACTCGTGGAGGATGGCCTCCAGCGTTGCCTCCTTGGCCACGAATCCCAGCAGCGGTGGGATACCAGCCATGGACAGCGCGGGGATGATGGCCAGCAGATACAGTCCCGGTTTAGCGCGGCCAAGGCCGGAAAGCTTGGCGATGTCGCGTGTGCCCGAGGCATGGTCGATGGCGCCGACAATCATGAACAAAGCAGCCTTGAACAGCGAGTGTGCGAAGGTCAGTGCCAGGCCTGCTTGCAGCGCCTCGCGGGAGCCGATGGCCACGATGGAGGTGATAAAACCCAGCTGGGAGACGGTGCCATAGGCCAGAATCAGCTTGAGGTCGCGTTGCTTGAGCGCCATCCAGCCGCCCAACAGCATGGTGAATAGACCCAGCGGAATGAGGACGAGATGCCAGGTGGCGACCTCATGCAGCTCAGGGGCGAGGCGGGTGACCAAGTAAATACCCGCCTTCACCATTGCCGCGGAGTGTAGGTAGGCCGAAACCGGTGTCGGCGCTGCCATGGCGCCGGGCAGCCAGAAATGGGCGGGAGCGATGGCGGACTTGCTGATCGCACCGGCCAGGATCAGGACGATAGCGATCGTGATATAAGGCGTCTGTGTGATCTGCTCGAAATCTGCGAGTGCGCTGAAGGTCCACTGGCCGGTCTGTCGGCCCAGCAAAATGATGCCCATGAGCATCGCCAGGCCGCCCAGGGTGGTGATCATCAATGCCTGCTGGGCCGCACGCCTCGAGGAAGCTCGTTCTCCGTAGTAGCTGACGAGAAGGAATGAAAGCAGAGAAGTGATCTCCCAAAAGACGTACATCATCAGGATGTTGTCTGAGACCACCAAACCAAACATGGCGGTGGCAAAGGCCGTCATCTGCGCGCCAAACATCGCAAGGCGCCGCCGGGTTTGGTCGAAGTAGCCCCAGCAGTACAAAAGCACGAGCGCACCTATGCCTAAGATGATGAGGCTAAATAGCGCCGAGAGCGCGTCCATCCGCAGGGTGATGCTGAGGTTGGCGTCTGGCATCCACTCCAGGTTGTAGCGCAGCGCGTTGCCGTCATGGAACGTGGAGTTTGTCAGCTGGCTGAGTACCCAGAAAAAGCCAGCGCCTGGGGCGATGGCAAGAATGCCGAAGGCAGGTCTGCCCAAGTAATAGATCAAAAATGGCGCGAGGACTGTGGCCAGAATTAGAGTACTCAGAACTGTTAGCACAGTTAAGCCGGATCTCCTTTGCAAGATGGAGACGCGCGAGCATTTTTAGGCGCACGTGCGACGTTATATGTACACGAAATCGAGCATGCGCCGATGAAGACATCTAGGCCACCGAAAAGGCCTGGTTGATGAACCACTGTGAAAAGGAAACCCCACTAGAGGGGTGCCGCTGGCAGCGTCAACGCCCTGCCTCAAAAGAAAGTAGGGGGCGTGTCACATTTGGCGCAGCCAATACGGCCACTATACCGGCATAACCGGCAAAAGTCACAGATTTTTAATTAGGCAGTATTATATGGGGCTATTTTGGCTGAATACAGCCTCAATAGCCCCATGAGCTCAAGGCAGTCACAGCGCCTGCTGTGCGGTCTGCCGCGCGATTAGGCGAAGCGCTGGAGGAAATAAGCCTCGGCGGTGGCGATCTTTTCGATCTCGTTTGGATCGACGGACTCGTTTGCCGAGTGGATGGTGGCCTGCGGATCCTCCACTCCGAAAAGTGCGATCTCCGCGTTCGGGTGCTTTTCCTGCAGCTCTACGGTCAGCGGGATGGAACCACCCATGCCCTGGGAGATGGTCGCAGTGCCGTATGCCTCAGCTAGGCACTCGCCGAGCAGCGCTGCGGCTGGCTTTGTAGGATCGGTCTCGAAACCGCGGTTGGCCTCCAGAATGTCGACCTTGATGTGAGCGCCCCACGGAACGTGGTTCTTCAGGTGCTCGGCAATGGCCTCGGCAGTGGCGCGCGGATCCATGGTGGCCGGGGTGCGTAGGTTCAGGTTTGCAGCGGCGGTAGCCGGAACGGCATTGACGGCCTCGGCAACCGGGGTAGAGGTAAAGCCGGTGACTGTCACTGCCGGGCGGGCCCAGATCATGTCGCCGATTTCGGTGGCGCCGGCTGGATCTTGTGAGCCCATGATTTGGGTGCCCTCAAGCATCTGCGCGTCGGTGCGGAAATCTTCCGGCTTATAAGCGGTGGTCTGGCCCTCAGCCAGCGGCCAGGTGCCGGCGCAATCGACGCCGTCGATAGTCGTGCGGCCGTGCTCGTCGCTCAGGGAATCGAGTGCGCGCATCAGCGCCTTAACGGCATCTGGAGCGGCGCCGCCAAACTGGCCGGAGTGTACGCCGGCTTCGAGGGTGTCTACCTGGACATAGATCTGCGCGCCGCCGCGCAGGGAGGTGGTCAGCGTGGGCTGGCCAGCTTTGGCGTTGCCGGCATCGGCGATGAGGATGGCGTCGGCAGTGAAAAGCTCTGGGCGCTCCTCGATGAGTGCGGACAGGCCTTCGCCGCCGCGTTCCTCAGAACCCTCGATGAGGAAGGTCAGGTTGAGGTCGGTGCCACCGTTTGCGTCGATAGCGCGCAGGGCGGCCAGGTGCATGGCGATGTTGCCCTTGCAGTCTGCCGCGCCGCGGCCATACCAGCGGGTATCGCCGGAAGGTGCAGTGCGCTCGGTCAGGGTCAGCGGGTCAGATTCCCATGGCTCGCGTGGGCCGACCGGGACTACGTCGTAGTGGGAGTAAAGCAGGACGGTCTTGGCACCCTCTTTGCCGGCGCGCTTGCCGACGAGCGCGGTAGAACCGTCCGCAGTCTTCACCGCCTCGACCTTGACGCCGGCGTCAGTAAGGGTCTTCTCAACCCACTGCGCTGCCTTCTGGGCTTCTTCCTCGAGGCCCGGCTCGTTGTGTACGGAGTTGAAAGAAACGAGTTCTTTGAGCTGCGCGAAGATATTCGCGCGATCATTTGCGATGTAGTCAGAAATAGCAGTCATGTTGTCCAACATACTCGCAGGCTTGGACACGCACGCCAGGTGCTGTTTGGGGAACCTGTCCGAAAATTAGTATTGCCTGAACGTTTGAGATCGTGCCCGGGTGAACTAGAGTTCTAAGAATATTTAATTCCGATAATTAAATACACATACCTTCACATTGGTTTCTCGTTAGAAAGGTCTCGGCATGGCACACGACGCCGTCCAGGCTTCCCCCGCTTCTGCGTCCCACTCACCAGGGGCAACAGACAATGATGCAAGTTCTTTGCGCGAGCTGACGCTGCGCGGCATCCTAATCGGCGGACTCATCACGTTGGTCTTTACCGCAGCCAACGTCTATCTCGGCCTCAAGGTCGGCCTGACCTTCGCCACCTCGATTCCGGCAGCCGTTATTTCTATGGCTGTGCTGCGTCGCTTTGCCGGGCACAATGTCAAAGAAAACAACATTGTGCAGACCATCGCTTCTGCGGCCGGCACTCTTTCTGCCATCATCTTCGTCCTGCCGGGCCTGGTCATGGTGGGTTACTGGAAGGGATTTAGTTTCTGGGAGACCGCAGCTGTCTGCGCCATCGGTGGCGTGCTCGGCGTAATGTACTCGATCCCGCTGCGCCGCGCGCTGATTACCAGCTCTGACCTGCCCTACCCGGAGGGCGTTGCCGCCGCTGAGGTTCTCAAGGTAGGCGATGGTAACGGTGCGTCGGAAGTCGCTGCGGAAGAAAACGCCCAGGGCTTGCGCGTCATCTTGGTTGGCGGTGTTATCTCCGCGGTGATGGCGCTGTTGGCTGCGATGAAGGCTGCAGCCTCCTCAGTCTCGACCTACTTCAAGCTGGGTTCTGGTGCCACCACCTTGGGTACTTCGCTGTCGCTGGCTCTTATCGGTGTGGGCCACCTCGTTGGCCCGGCTGTCGGCTTTGCCATGCTCATCGGCGTCATCATTTCCTACTTCTTCCTGCTGCCGATGCACACTGCGGGCGACGTCTCTGGCCTGGACGCCACTGCGCTGGCTGATACCGTCGATTCCGTTTTCTCCGGCGAGATCCGCTTCATCGGTGTCGGTGCCATGGCCATCGCCGCGATCTGGACGCTGATCAAGATCACTGGCCCGATCATCAAGGGCATTTCTGAGTCTCTGGCTTCCTCCCGCAAGCGCAAGGAAGGCCACACCGTCGACGTCTCCGAGCGTGACATCCCGTTCCCGTACGTGCTTGGCACCATCGTCATCTTGATGGTTCCGATTGCGCTGCTGCTGTGGGACTTCGTACGCGGCACGGATATCCACGAGCACATGGGCGTGCTGATTACGGTCTCGGTGCTGTTTACCTTGCTGGTTGGCCTCATCGTCGCTTCCGTGTGCGGCTACATGGCGGGGCTGATTGGTGCGTCTAACTCGCCGATTTCTTCCGTTGGCATCATCGCCGTGCTGGCTGCCTCGCTGCTGATTGCCGCGGTAACTCGCGGCAGCAGCGCGGACCCGCTTTCGCTGGTGGCTTATACCCTCTTCACCGCGGCCATCGTCTTCGGCATCGCCACGATTTCGAATGACAACCTGCAGGACCTGAAGACCGGTCAGCTCGTCGGCGCGACACCGTGGAAGCAGCAGGTTGCGCTGATTATTGGCGTCCTTTTCGGCTCCGTTGTCATTCCCCCGATCCTGCAGATCATGCTCAACGGCTTCGGCTTCCAAGGCATGGAAGGCGCGGGGGAGGACGCTCTCGCTGCCCCGCAAGCTGCGCTAATGTCTTCGGTGGCATCGGGCATCTTCGATAACTCCCTGGACTGGAACCTCATCTTCACCGGTGCCGTCATCGGCGCGGTTCTCATTGTTGTTGATGAAGTTCTGCGTAAGACCACCAAGAAGTTCTCCCTGTCCCCGCTGGCCGTGGGCATGGGCATGTATCTTCCGGCCGCGCTGACCATCATCATCCCGATTGGCGCAATCCTGGGTTACTTCTACGACAAGTGGGCGGCAAGGCAGGCTAACCCGGATTTCTCCAAGCGCATGGGTACCTTGCTGGCAACCGGCCTCATCGTTGGTGAGTCTCTGTTCGGCGTGGTCAATGCTGCCATCATCGCGGCAGCCGGCGGCGAGTCCCCGCTGGAGATCTTCGAAGGTGGCACCTCCGCTAACGTCTTCGGCCTCATCCTGTTCATCACAGTGCTGGGCTTTATTTACCGTTGGACCGCCAAGAAGGTGAAGAAGGCCGAGTAGAACCGCGAAAACGCGAAGAACTCAATAAACTTCGCAAACTCCGCAACTTAATTTCTGACACGAACACCCTCCGGAACGCTCACAGCGAACGTACTGGAGGGCGTTCGTGTCTTTCCTTGCACTCGTAGTGGTCGAGTGCCAGAATGGTCGCTAGCACTCCCACCGGGTAAGTGCCAGAAAATCTCATCTATGTGGTTGAGGCTGGTTAACACTCACCAGCCGTGCCGTCGCGGGCGTCCGTATAGATACAGACGTGAGTGTCGTCCTAAACAAATCAAGGAGCACAAACACAATGGCAAAGCTTATTGCTTTCGATGAAGAGGCACGTCGCGGCCTTGAGCGTGGTCTGAACACGCTGGCCGACGCAGTAAAGGTCACCCTCGGCCCGAAGGGTCGTAACGTCGTCCTGGAGAAGTCCTGGGGCGCTCCGACCATCACCAACGATGGCGTCTCCATCGCTCGCGAGATCGAGCTGGAAGATCCTTATGAGAAGATCGGCGCTGAGCTGGTTAAGGAAGTAGCAAAGAAGACTGACGATGTCGCCGGTGACGGCACCACCACCGCTACCGTTCTGGCACAGGCACTCGTACGCGAGGGTCTGCGCAACGTTGCAGCAGGCTCCAACCCGATGGGCATCAAGCGCGGCATCGAGACCGCTACCAAGGCAGTCGTTGACTCCCTGCTTTCTTCCGCTAAGGAGATTGAGACCCAGGAAGAGATCGCTACCACCGCTGGTATCTCCGCCGCTGACCCGGCAATCGGCGCCAAGATCGCTGAGGCTATGTACACCGTGGGTAACGGCTCCGTGAACAAGGACTCCGTTATCACCGTTGAAGAGTCCAACACCTTCGGCGTGGACCTCGAGGTAACCGAGGGCATGCGCTTCGACAAGGGCTACATCTCCGGCTACTTTGCAACCGACATGGAGCGCCAGGAGGCAGTCCTCGAGGATCCGTACATCCTGCTGGTTTCTTCCAAGATCTCTAACATCAAGGACCTCGTTCCGCTGCTGGAGAAGGTCATGCAGACCGGCAAGCCGCTGCTGATCATCGCCGAGGACGTTGAGGGTGAAGCACTGTCCACCCTCGTCGTGAACAAGATCCGTGGCACCTTCAAGTCCGTTGCTGTTAAGGCTCCGGGCTTCGGAGATCGCCGCAAGGCTACCCTGCAGGATATGGCCATCCTGACCGGCGGCCAGGTCATCTCCGAAGAGGTTGGCCTTTCCCTCGAGACCGCGGAGATTGAGTACCTCGGCCAGGCACGCAAGGTTGTTGTCACCAAGGATGACACCACCATCGTCCAGGGTGCTGGCAACCAGGAGCAGATCGACGGCCGCATCAAGCAGATCCGCGCTGAGATTGAGAACTCCGATTCTGATTACGACCGTGAGAAGCTGCAGGAGCGCCTGGCCAAGCTGGCTGGCGGCGTTGCTGTCCTGAAGGTCGGCGCTGCAACTGAGGTGGAGCTCAAGGAGCGCAAGCACCGCATTGAGGACGCAGTCCGTAACGCAAAGGCTGCCGTTGAAGAGGGCATCGTTGCCGGCGGTGGCGTAGCCCTCCTGCAGGCTGCTTCCGCTTTGGATGCGCTGAATGACCTGACCGGTGACGAAGCAACCGGCGTCAAGATCGTTCGTGAGGCACTGTCTGCACCGCTGAAGCAGATTGCTCACAACGCTGGCCTGGAGCCGGGCGTTGTTGCTGACAAGGTTGCATCCCTGCCAGCAGGCGAGGGCCTGAATGCAGCTACCGGCGAGTACGTTGACCTGATGTCCGCTGGCATCAATGACCCGGTCAAGGTCACCCGCTCCGCACTGCAGAACGCTGCTTCCATCGCAGCGTTGTTCCTGACCACTGAGGCTGTCGTTGCTGACAAGCCGCAGCCTGCTGGTGCAGGCGCTGGCATGCCTGACGCTGACGCTATGGGCGGCATGGGCTTCTAATAGAGCCAAACCCCTAAAGGCGTCCATGTAGCTCCGTGCGAGCTAGATGCTGTCGATTTAAGGCGCCCTACGTGAGATAAAGAACGTCTCTCGTAGGGCGCTTTCGCGTGTCGCTACACGGAAGAGATGAAAAGTGTGCTTCCAAACCTCAACTTTCACACTAAATAACAATTTTCACAGCCAGTGGCCCATTTTTGAGACTGAATGGCGGTTGATTGGTCGCGCCTTTGTCTCTATTTGACTGCCTAGAACTCCGGGCGGAAGCGGAAACGGCTAATCTGGGGCCGTTGGTGCACCCCCGCATTGGGGCAATTTTGAAACTAATTTCCTGCTGAATTTCTAACTTTTGGACCGTGTTCATCGGCGGGGTCCTGATGTTTGTTACACACTTTTTCCAAAGAATTTGATCATTTCTGTTCAGTGTCAGAAAACCCGCTGGTAATGGGCATTCTAATTAACTTTCGAGTAAGAAATGACTTGGAGTATGCTGTGTATAAAGTGACGGTTGGGAACTGTGGGGAGCTTTCCCGAGATTTAAGAACTCGAGAGTTTCGGATTGATCTTTGAGCGCTGTGTGACAAAATAGTTACTTGTGACGCCCGCAGAGGGTGTCTGCAAATCCGCAATACCCTCGGGTGTAAATACCCGAAACCTATCCAAGGAGTTCATTATGGACCTCTCCATGATTCAGACCCACCTCGACAACTTCGTTGACACCTGGGAAGGCTGGGGCAAGATCCTGGGCAACGTTGGTTCCTTCTTCCAGAACACCATCAAAGTCTTCGACTTCCTGTCCTCCGAGCCTGAGGCATCTGACTTCTTCCCAGGCACCTCTTCCCTGATTGCTGAGAACAAGTAATTCATTTACTTCTCATCGGGGCCTTTTAGGTTCTGATCTTCAATCTTCAAATACTAGTCCTAAGGAGATAAAATGGACGGCTTCATTAACTTCGCAATCGGTTCTTCCGAGTTCGCAAACGACCTGAACATCTACGCAACCCTGATCGATCCGCTCGTTCAGATTGCTAAGGGCGCTTCCCAGCTGATCGGCATGTTCGTCTAAGAACATCCATCGCGTAAGCGATTCTAAGAGCCTCACCTTTTGGTGGGGCTCTTTTGCTATGTCTGGGTGGGGGAGGGCTTAGGGGTAAATCGGTGGAGTTGCGGTGTACTTTAACGCGCCGAATAGTTGGGTGACCGGTAAACTTTTGAGTATGGCTGACATTAAAGACGACGAACTTCCCGAGATCGACCTTGCTAAGACCGACGGCTACGTCGTCGATGATTCTGATGAGGATGACCCGGCGCTGATCATGCCGGATGGTTCCCCCATCGATACCTGGCGAGAGAACTACCCTTACGAAGAGCGCATGTCGCGTGATGAGTATGAGGCCACCAAGCGCGCGCTGCAGATTGAGCTTCTAAAGTGGCAGAACTGGACCAAAGAAACCGGCCAGCGCCACATTATCCTTTTTGAAGGTCGAGATGCAGCCGGCAAGGGTGGCACCATCAAGCGCTTCAACGAGCACCTGAACCCGCGTGGTGCGCGCACCGTCGCACTGGAAAAGCCCTCCCCGCGTGAGTCCACCTCCTGGTACTTCCAGCGCTACATTCAGCACTTCCCGGCAGGCGGCGAAATCGTCTTCTTCGACCGCTCCTGGTACAACCGCTCCGGCGTCGAGCGCGTCATGGGCTTTTGCACTGAGTCCCAGCACGCAGAGTTCCTGCGCGAGGTGCCAATGCTCGAAAACATGATTCTTGGTTCCGGTATCTCCCTGACCAAGCTGTGGTTCTCCGTTACTCGTAAGGAGCAGCGCACCCGCTTCGCTATTCGTCAGATTGACCCAGTGCGTCAGTGGAAGCTTTCCCCGATGGATCTGGCTTCCCTCGACAAGTGGGACGATTACACCTCCGCGAAGGAGGAGCAGTTCCGCTACACGGATACTGAAGAGTCGCCGTGGATCACCATCAAGTCCAACGACAAGAAGCGCGCCCGCATCAACGCTATGCGCTACGTGCTTTCCAAGTTCGAGTACACCAACAAGGACCATGAACTGGTCGGTGAGCCGGATCCACTCATCGTTATGCGCGGCCGTGACCAGATTGGTGACTAGCGTTAGTTTCGCCCTAAGGATCTAAGCGGCTGAGAACGTCGAAAGGCTGGATGCACGATGCATCCAGCCTTTTGCTTTGCGCCCCATCGCCCTAATTGCCAAATCGTGGGCCTACGATGGCTGAATCTTCCCACGATTTGGCATCTAGGCAGGCGCGCCGGCGAGAAAATGCCGCTGCAGCCAATTCCGCAGAGGATAATCGGCGGCAGGCCGGGCCTAGTCCCACGGCTCAATTGGATTGCCCTGCCATACGGAGTTGGCGGGCACGCGGTCGCCGCGCATGACGAGCGAGCCGGGGCCGACGGTGCCGGCGTCGCCAAGCAGCGATGCTGGCAGTGCGACCGAGTGGGCAGCAAGGGTCGCGCCGTCTTCGATGGTGACGGTATCCAAGCTCATAACGCGGTCCTGGAAGAGGTGGGTCTGCACCACGGTGCCGGGGCCCACGGAAGCGCCCTTGCCCACGTAACAGAGATCCGTCTCCGGGAACCAGTAGGAATCGATCCAGGCGCCCGCGCCGATCTTTACGCCCAGCGCGCGCAGGCCGAGATTGATCTCCCCAGTGCCCAGCGTGTGCTGGAAGAACCACGGCGCCGCGACGGCCTCAACGAAGGTGTCCTGCAGCTCGTTGAGCCACACGAACGCGGACCACAGTGGGTGGTCGGCCGCGCGGTGCTTGCCCACGCAGATCCACTTCACGGCCACGGTGATAGCCATGCTGACCGCGCCAATTGCCATAAGCAGCAGTCCAGAGACAGCCCAGGCAAGGCCCACACCGTAGTTATCCACGAGCACGTACATGGTGGCTAACGTTGCTGCCAGCAGCATCGCCGAGGTCATCGGCGCGAGCAGGCGCATGGTCTCAACGAGACCGCGGGCCGCCTTCACTCCGAAGCCAGGGTTATAGGTCAGGGACTCGCCCTGTACGCCCTCAACGCTGGCCTCCACGCGGCGCATGCGCTCCGGCGGCGAACCCCACCAGTTCGAGCCCGACTTGGACTTCTTCGGCGTCGAGGAGAGCACCGCAACCAGCGAGTTCTTACCCAGCTTGCGGCCCGGGCCCGTGATGCCGGAGTTGCCCACGAAGGAGCGCTTGCCCACCTTGGTCTCGCCCGTGAGCATCCAGCCGCCGCCCAGCTCGTAGCCGCCGATCATCGTGTCGTCGGCCAGGAAGGCGCCGTCCTTGATGTCCGTCAGCTTCGGAATCATCACTGCTGTGGAAATCTCCACGTCTTTGCCGATCTTCGCGCCCAGCGAGCGCAGCCACGTCGGGGTTAGCTGCGAGGCGTAGAGCGGGAAGAGCGTCGTGCGGGCTTCGTCCATGAGACGCTCAACGGACCACAGGCGCCAGCCGGCAGCAGACCGTACCGGAGCCACGCCAGGCTTGAGGCCGATGGACAGAATCCGCACGCCCAGCCAGGTCTGCGCCATGAAGCAGGCGAATGCCGCCAGTGCGCCTAGCGGCGCGAAGAAGATCGAGCCGATGAAGTCGTTGCCCGCGGTCATGCTAAGGCCTGCGACAACGACGGCCGCGCCCACAGCGAGAGCTACCACCGGTTGGATGGCTAGCAGGATCGACGTTGCGCCGTAGAACGCAACCCACCACGGGCGGCGCTTTGGCGGCTCGGCGGGGAAGCGGTGCTTGGAGCGGCCCACCTTCTTGGCAGGCGAACCGGACCAGCGCTGACCGTCTTTGATCTTCTTTCGAGCCGTGACCGTGGAGCCGGCCTCCACGTGGGCGTACTTGCCCACATTGGTGCCAGGCAGCAGGGTAGATCGCGCGCCAACGCGCGCGCCTTCGCCAACGTTGATGGCGCCAACGTGCAGTACGTCGCCGTCGAGCCAGTAGCCAGAAAGATCCACTTCCGGCTCGATAGCCGCGTGGTCACCCAACTTGAGTAGGCCCGTCACCGGAGGTAGAGAGTGCAGGTCCACGCCGCGGCCAATCTTTACGCCGAGTAGGCGCGCGTAGTTGTTCACCCACGTCGCGCCCGCAATCGAGCGTGAGCCCGAGGCATCAGCCCAGCGCTCCGCGGCCCAAATACGCAGGTGCGCCGAGCCTCCGCGCGGGTAGTCGCCCGGCTTGATTCCCGCAGTGATAAGGCGCGCGCCGATGCCGCCTATCGGGATGCGGCCAATCGGAGTCGCAAAGAGCACCACCATGACGGCAACCAGCCACCACGGGGTAGTCAGCGCCCAATCCACACCGAGCGCGTGCGCCACATTCGAGCCAAGTAGCAGCCAGGTCAGCCACGAAGTCGCAGCCAAGGTCATCACTGGAATCTGGATGAGCGTCTGCGCCACGCGCGTGCCCATGCCAACCTTGTGCACCGTGCGTTTGGGCGCAGCCGAAGGCCGCTCCTCGACACCGCCGATGTGCTCGGCCAACGAGCCCAGGCGCGGGTGGTCGTAGAGGTCACGCACCGCCACGGTGGGGTAGCGCTCACGGATGCGGCCTACCAACGTCGCCGCGGCCAGCGAGGTGCCGCCCAGGGAGAAGAAGTCCGCGTTCTCATCCGAGACAGAAACGCCCAGCGTCTCCACCCACAGCTGTGCCAGCCACTGCTCGGTCTGGGTAAGGCCCGCGGCCTCCACACCAACGCCTGGAAGTGGCCACGGCAGGGCCTTCTTATCCACCTTGCCCGAGGTGCGCACCGGCAGCTCTTCCATCACGCAGATGCGCGGGACGAGTGCAGCCGGCATGGTCTCGGCCAGACGCTCGTGCGCGGCTTTTTCGTCAAAGCCCTTCGCCTCATCCTCCAAGGAAACGTAGCCCACCAGCACGGACTCGCCGCCCGGCGTCTTCTGCACTGCCACCGCGGAGTTATAGACGTTCGGCAGGGCCGCCACGTTGGCTTCAACCTCGCCGAGCTCGATGCGCCGGCCGCCAATCTTGACCTGGTCATCGATACGACCTACGAAGTACAGGCCGTCTTCCTCCAGACGGACGTGGTCGCCCGTGCGGTACGCGCGCTCCCACGCCATCGAGTCCAGCGGCGCGTACTTTTCCGCATCCTTTGCCGGATCCAGGTAGCGCGCCAAGCCGACGCCGCCGATAACCAGCTCGCCGACCTCGCCCACGCTCACCGGGGAGCCTTGCTTATCCACGACCACCAAGTCCCAGCCGTTCAAAGGCAAGCCGATGGAAACCGGCTGGCCCGGCACCATGCGCTGGGCACAAGCGACGACCGTCGCCTCCGTCGGGCCGTATGTATTCCACATCTCACGCTCGTCTGTTGCCAGGCGGTCTACCAGCTCCTGGGAACAGGCCTCGCCGCCGACGATGAGCAGGCGGATATTGTCCAGCGCCTCTGCCGGCCACAGGCCCGCCAAGGTCGGCACCGTGGAAACAACCGTGATGTCGCGGCGGATGAGCCACGGGCCTAGGTCCATGCCGGAGCGCACCAAAGAGCGTGGCGCCGGCACCAGGCAGGCACCGTGGCCCCAGGCCAGCCACATCTCCTCACAAGAAGCGTCGAATGCCACTGACAGCCCGGCTAGCACACGGTCGTCGGGGCCCAGCGGGCCATGTGGGTGATCGACCAAAAACAGTGCGGCCTCGGCATCCACGAAAGCGGCCGCGGAGCGGTGGGTGACGGCCACGCCCTTCGGCTTGCCCGTGGAACCGGAGGTAAAGATGATCCACGCGGTGTCATCCGGCGTCGGTGCACCCTGGTGGGCGTCCTTTCCTACGCGCTCAGCTGAACGCAGCGATCGGAAGCCCTCATCCGTAAACAGGCCATCGATGTCGGCCTCGCCAAAGACCATCTCGGCGCGCTCGTCGGGATCGTCTGCGTCGACCGGCACATAGGCCGCGCCCGCAGCCAAGGTGGCCAGAATCGCGAGATAGAGCTCTCGCTTGCCGGAGGTCATGCGGATGCCGATGCGGTCGCCGCGGCAGACGCCGTTGGCCTGCAGCTCGGCGGCCCATGCCTGGACATCGGTGATGAGCTCTGAGTAGGTGAGCACCTCGCCGTCGTCAAGCGCGGCGGCGTCCGGGTTTAGCTCTGCAGTGGTTTGCACGATGTCCCACAGTGTGCGCTCGCGCGGCGCGCGATCCCGCAACAGGTATTGCTCCGGAACATGCACGAAGCCCGCGCCGGGCTGCCGGGAATCTAAAAGGTCTTCGGGCAGCGCGTGGCGCCCGGTACTAGCGTCCTCTTCCGCCATTTAAGCATCACCCTCGCTTGAAGACATGATGGCGCGGGCCAGCTTGCGCAGGTGCTTGAGCTGCTTGGAGGTGGACTCGTCGAGGGCTTCGTCCTCGGCTGCGGCGACGAGCTCCGCGAGCTCCTTGTGGGCCTTCACGCCCTTCTTGGTGGAGGCCACGATCTGACGGCGGCGATCCTTCGGATCGCGCTCGCGCTTGGCCCAGTTGCGCTCCTCCAGGGAATCGATGAGGCGCACCATGTCGGAGGCGTCGATCGCGAGGGTCTCGGAGAGCGCGGACTGAGAAGCAACGTCACCATCGACGAGGCAGGTAAGTACCCAGTACTCGCGGATGGTGGTCTGCCGGGTGCTGAGCGCTTGCTCGACGCCGTCGCGGGTGCGGCGGCGGAGGCGCTCCAGCTGGAAGGAAGGAGACTCTAGGAGCGCGGTAGGGATGGAAATAGAATTCAATGAAGGCATGCCGATGATTCTAACGCGCCTACGGCGGAACACCTAAATTATGGGTTATGGCCCATTAGTTTTACGCCGAGGCTAGCTTCTGAACAATGAGGGTGTTAAGGGATACGCCCTCTCGCTCCGCTTCAATGGTGAGGCTCCGGTGGAGCGATTGAGGGATGCGAAGGTTGAACTTTCCGGAAAAGCTGCGTTGGCCAAAAGGTTCTGGAGCTTGCTCATTGTTGCGTTGCATATCTTCTAGAGTTTCTTCGACGATGCTGCGCAGCTCGGACTCAGCGGTAGCTGCAGTGGAGTCGAGCCATGACAAGGAGGGGAACTCTAGGACTGTGGCAACGAATTCTCCATCCTCTTCGGACCACGCGGTTTGGTAGGTGTATTTGTCTGCGAGGTTCATGGTCTGCTCCTAGAAATAGAAGTCGCACTCAAGTTGCAGCTCAGAGAAGCGAACATTATTCCGAGAAGTCCGCATCTTGATGAGGATCTTTTCTATCTTTGAAACCACACTTTAGTGGTACCGTAAATGGTACCACTACTGTGTGGGGTAAACCATGGGACAACCTTGGGCCTTCCAACCATCCGTTCCGCCCTCGACGTTGATGACGTCCCAGCCCTTGGTGTGCTCCAAGTACTGGCATACCTGCATGCTGCGCCCGCCAAGGTGGCAGATGACGTAGACATCGCGGTCCGAGTCAATCTCGTCGAGGCGCTCGACAAGTTCGCCCATCGGAATGTGCGTGGCGCCTTGAGCATGCTCGGTGTTCCACTCGTGGTCCTCGCGGACGTCGATAAGCTGGGCGTTCTCAGGTACTTCCTGTGGCGTTACGTTTCTCATGCCCCATACCCTAGTCACGCGGAGGGCCTAGTGTTGCTACTCCACTCGTCGCGTCCATGGAAGAGCTTCAAACTCTGCGCGGTCTCCGTTCGCAAACCGCTCAAGGAGGGACAAGGCTTCGTCGATGTCCTCAAGGAGCATCTGGAAGTTTTCCTCCTCACCGTTGTTGTGGCCCCATTCGACGAGGTAACGTGCCGCTCCTGTTTCTGAGGGTTGCACGCGGTCGACCTGGCAGTAATCGCCCGGGACTATTCGGTCAAAGGCCGCTACCCACGCTCCCACTTCGGGGAAGCCGTCCTGGCGAACTGCTTCGAGAAGGTCATCGTTGAAAAGATATGCAGCTGAGCCGAAGACCGTGGCATTGACCATGAAGCGCTCTTCCTCAGGGATATCTGAGGATGACTTCTGATCTTGCCAATTCACTTTGTCTACCAATTGCGCTGGGGAGTAGGTGAATTCAACCATCAAATCCAGAGCAAGGGGCAGTGGGATGGATGGGATTTCGTGTAGGTTCCCGTCGGGGGTGACAAGGTCAAGCGAAACGTTGTCGCCCGTATAGGTTGTTTCCAAGGTATAACGCTCCTGGAAGTCCACCTGACTCCCGGATCGAACCTCAAGCCTCCATCCTGTGAAGAGGCGAAGCCCTGCCTCGAGTACGGAGGAGGATGTAGTCACCTCCCAGGTGTTCACATACAACTTATCCGCGAGTAGCTTCAACTGGCAGCTCTCAGCCCCCGGAAGCGGCTTGCCCGACGGGTTGTACAGTGCCAGGGAATCATCGACAACAAGCGAAATGCCATGATCCTGCGCCAGATGAGTAAGCCTCTCTATCGTGACCGACCTGACGTCGGCAGGGATGAGCAGCCGAGTGAGTGCTTGTGCCTCCACGTGCTCCTCGGCGAGGAGGATTTCGCTTCCGAGCTTTGCGTTAATCCTCTCAATATATTTCTGCATCCGGGGGCTGGGCTCGCCATTATGGTCAGCGCGGATGCGGTGCATCATGCATACTGATGCTTCTGTCCACTGCTCCTCGCGCTCCGGAAGCTCCATTGCGGTGACCGTGGTGTACGGTGCCGGATCCGAAGATGAAGAGTCCGGGAAGACCGTGGAAATCATCTCGCCGTTGCCGTCCAAATAGTGCTCCGCCACTGCGATGACTTCGTCTGCGATATCGAAGGTCTGCACATTGTCGGTGCCGAGGTTATCGTAAACCTTTGCGGTCCACTGTCCCTGTGCATTGCGGCCGTAGGCCAGGGAAAATGTTGGCCATTTGTGCAGGTGGACCATCACGCCTTCGGGGAGCTCCTTCACCGCGTCCAGCCGGCGCCAGGGTGTTTCGTGGCGGACTGAAGGATCCAGGATAGGTTTTGATGCGCGCTGAGAAAGCGGCTCCCATGCGAATTCTTCGATCAACGGGTTGCGATCACTGAAGGAAAGCAGAATTTCTCGTGCTTCTTCGTAAGTATCGACAGTGAGTGTGCGGAATACCGGTTCAGTGGCCTCTGGAGGGAGGCTGGACCATATCAGTTCGAACTGGCCGCTTGCGCGCACGTGCATGGACATTTCGAGGCCGTAGCTTCGTTCTTCCGAGCCATAGTTGATTACCTGAATCCACGTCTGTTCGGACACCGGCAGGCGGAGTGCGTCTTCAAAGGCGCGATCAAGCATAGGTCTGCTGACCTGTCGCCACATAGTTCCCATGCAGTTCCTGATGGAGGAAAGGCCATTGCTGCTCGTGGGGATTCCAGTCGCATTAAAGAGGATGTCTGTGGTTCCAATGAAGACCACCAAGCCGTGGTAATACGCCAACAAAGCTAGCTTTTCTTGGAGCTCTAAATTGCTGGAATCCATCGTGACCGTGACGGCCGAATGCGCGGGCACATCCTGACCGAAGAGCTTGGAGAGTGCCGCCGATGCCTCTTCCATTTCTGGATCCGGCTTACGAAAGGAATCCAGCCCTTCCGTCTGTATTAACTCCAGAAAATAGTCATGGTCGGCAATCAATGCTTTCGTAAAGCGCACGATGTTGAGCTGCACGTCCATTAAGCGGGGTCCTTCCGGGGTGAGTTGGGCAAGGGCACGAACAAGCTTATGCGTCTTGAGTCACAGTTTTCTTGGGATCCTCTGGACGGTCTCTGTCAGGGCGCTCTTGTCGACGGTGGGCGGGCGCGGGCTTTAGCGGTGCGCTGAGAGGTACTCCAAGATTGCCTTGACGCGGCGGTTGTCTTCGCTGGGATCTAAACGCAGCTTGGTGAAGATATTGGAGACGTGCTTGGCCACCGCGGCGGAAGAAAGGACGAGCTCGGCGGCGATGTCCTTGTTGGACTTGCCGCGGGACATGAGTTCGAGCACCTCGAGCTCGCGCGGGGTGAGCTCACCCAAGCCGCTGCGTCCGGAGCTCATTAAAGCCTGAGCCACGGTGGGGTCGATGACGGTGCCGCCCTGGGCCACCACGTCCAGGCTGGAGAGGAAGTCCCGCACTTCGGAGACGCGGTCTTTCAGAAGGTAGCCGGTGCCGGCATCGGGGGAGTCGAAGAGCTCCACCGCGTATGCGGGGGCCACATATTGGGAGAGCACCATGACGGGCAGGCCCGGGTATGCGTTTCTTAAGTTCACGGCGGCTTTCAAGCCGTCGTCGCCCATGCCCGGCGGCATGCGCACGTCCGTGATGACGATGTCCGGAAGCTCATCGCGCAGCTTGTCCACCACCGCCTCAAGCGCCGGGGCGGAGTCCGCCTGGCCCACAATTAAATGCCCGCGGCGCTCCAACAGGCCGGCGAGGCCCTCGCGCAGAATGGCGGAGTCATCCGCCACGACGATTCTCAAACTCATTGGTGAACTCCTGACTGTCCGCGATCGAGAAGAAGGGGAATCGAGCACGCCAGCCTCGTCGGCCCGCCCGGGGGAGAGCTCAGCGTCATCTCTCCGCCGAAAGCGGCGAGGCGCTCGGCCATTCCCGCCAGGCCGTGCCCGGGGACGACCTGTGCGCCGCCGTGGCCCTCATCCACCACGGTGATGCGCAGCGAATCGTCCGAGGTCACCAGCACCGAGACTGGCGCGCCCGGCGCATGCTTGGCCGCATTCGTCAAAGCTTCCGTGCCGAAGAAATAGCCGCAGGCCAGCACGGAGGCGGAGAGCTCAGGCAGAGGATGCGGGGCGAAGACGCTGACGTGGGGGCCGTGGGAGGAGGCGGCGTCGGCAAGCGCGGCGACCAGGCCGTGATCCTGCAGCACCTGTGGGTGAATACCGTGCACCGTGGCGCGCAGAGAATTCAGGCCGCGGTCCACGTCCTGCTTAGCAGCGGTGAGGAGCTCGGTGAGGTCAGCGGGGGCGTCGAGAAGAGCCTCGCCCAATTTCATGCTCGCGGCCACGAGGTATTGCTGCGCGCCGTCGTGCAGGTCGCGCTCGATGCGGGCGCGCTCGACCTCGTAAGCGTCCGCGATGGCGCGGCGCGAGGCCGTGAGCTGCGCAATCTGCTGCGCCTGCTGCTGCTCGTGCGTGGTGGGTTGGGGCTTTTTACGGAACACGGTTCACAGCATAACGGGCGCCCCGAACTGCAGGGGTAGTGCTGGCACTACCTTAAAGAGCAACGCTAGGGCTGTTCTTTCCGCGGGCCCGGCACGGTGGAATGAGAGACATGGCAAAGACACTTTCCCTGACAGACATCACCAAGGATTTCGGCGGCGGCCCGGTGCTCGCTGGAATCTCCCTCGACATTGAACCGGGCGAGCTCGTGGCCGTCATGGGGCCGTCCGGCTCCGGCAAATCCACGCTGCTGCACTGCATGTCCGGCGTGCTGACGCCTACGCACGGCAGCGTGCGCTACGGCGACGAGGAGCTCTCCGCGCTTGGCGACGGCCCCCGCTCCCGCACCCGCCTGCGCAACTTCGGCTTCGTCTTCCAAGACGGCCAGCTGCTGCCGGAGCTGAGCAACGTGGACAACGTGGCGCTGCCCGCCATGCTCAACGGAGTATCGCGTGGGGCTGCCCGCAAGCGCGCGATGGAGCTTCTTGGTCAGCTTGGCCTTGGCGGTTTGGCGGATCGTCGCCCGGCGCAGGTCTCCGGTGGCCAGGCGCAGCGCGTGACCATCGCGCGTGCACTGGTGGCAAATCCGGGCATCGTCTTCGCCGACGAGCCCACCGGTGCGCTGGACCAGTCCACCGGCCACGAGGTGATGCAGATGCTCACGACCATCGTGCGCCAGTCGGGTGCCAGCCTGGTCATGGTCACGCATGACCCGAAGGTGGCCGATTGGATGCAGCGCCGCGTGGAGATTCGCGATGGCATCATTCACGACGACCGCCGCCTTGGGGTGATTCGATGAACACCGCGACCCTAGTTATGGACCTGCAGCGCGAATCTATTCGCGCGCGCTCAGGCACGGGAATCGTCTCGATGCTGGCGATTGTGAGCTTGACCATTGGCTCCGCCATCGCCTTCCTCGTTGCGGGTGGTACCTGGATGTTCTGGCAGCGCGCCCAGCACGTCGAGGATGCCGCCCCGGCACTCAAGGAGGCCTTCGGCAACGATATTACGGCCTGTTTTTATATCTGGTTCGCCCTAGCCCTTTTTGCCTGCGCGTTCATTCTTCCGGCGCTGTTTAACCTCACAGCCCAAGCAGCCGTCCTCGGTGCGTCCGGCAGGGAGCAGCGCCTGGCCACCCTGCGCCTGTTGGGGCTGAGCTCCCGGCAGGTGGAGCGCATGGCCATTGTGGAGACCGGCCTCCAGGCGGTGATCGGCATCGTGCTCGGTGGGCTGATCAGCCTGCTCGTCGCGCCGGTCTTCACCCAGCTGGATTTCCAGATGCGCCCCATCGCTCTGTCCGAGCTTCTCCTCCCGTGGTGGGGCTACCTCGCCGTGGCGGGTGTGCTTTTCCTGCTGGCCATCGGCGCCGCATTCGTCGGCATGCAGCGCGTGCGTGTGAGCCCGCTGGGCGTGGCCAAGCGTCAGATGCCCGCGGCTTACCGCTGGTGGCGCGCCATCGTCTTCCTCATCATCGTGGCGGCCGGTGGGGTTTTCCTCTTCGGCAAGGCGGGCCCGCCGACCGCCATGGTCATCGTGGTCATGTTCGGCATGCTGATGAGCATCAACCTCATCGCTCCCTTCATCCTGCAGCTCGGCGCGCACATCTTGTCCCTCTTCCCAGGCACCGCGCACTTCGTGGCCTGCCAGCGCGTGGCGGGCAATGCGCGCCCCGCCTGGCGGCGGAGTGCTGCCATCGGCTTCTTCGGTTACTTGGCGGGATTCCTCGTTGCCGCGCCCCTGGGCGCAGACGCTTTGGCCCTATCTCTGAAGGAAGACCCGGGGACGAACGTGGTGTTCAAGGACATCTCCACCGGTGTCTTGTTAACCCTCATCTTCGGCTTCACGCTGACCACCATGTCCATCATCCTGGGCCAGGTCTCCGGCATCTTCGAAGACAAGGAGCTCATCCGCTCCCTGGATCTCATGGGCGTGCCGCGCGGCTTCCAGTTCCGCTCCGGTGCCTGGACCGTCATGGGCCCGGTCGTGGGCTTGAGCTTCTTCGGCTTCCTCTTCGGCGGTGGCATCGCCTCGCTGATGTTCTTCTCCGGCCTCGATTCAAGCGACGTCGACGTGAGCGCTCGCCTGCTTATGGCCTTCGGCTTCCTGGCGGTGGGCTGGGTGGTCACGCTTCTTGCCATTGTCCTTGTTGAACCGTTGCGCGGCTACGTGCTGCGCACAGGAGGTCGAAAAGAATGAAAACTGTACTGAAACTTTTGGCGGACTCTTAGTCGTTGCCTTTATCGCGGTGCTCGCCGCCGTGTACTTCCTCGGCCCCTCCTATGGCGGGGCGCTCCTGGGCAAGCCCTATATTCTTTTCAACACCAGCGAAAAACGTATCAACACCGCGATGGTGGATACCGCAGCGTATACCGGAATCTATGGCGAGAGCGAAGAATTTCAGCGCGCCCGCGAGGCCTTCAAAGAGGACCCGACCAACGCGGAGCTCCTCGTTGCCGCCATCGATGCCGCCGGCGGCAAGCACTCCAAGGTCTTTAACACCGAGAAGGAAAAGGCCATCGACAACGCCGAGCCCTCGGTTTCCTTCGAGGACGGCATCCTGCGCGCCACCGTCCCGTCTATCGGCCGCCACGATGATGGCCAGGCCTATGCCGATACCTTGGCTCAAGGCCTGACTGCCCACCCGGAGGCCTGTGCCGCCGTGGTGGATCTGCGTGGCAACGACGGCGGCGATATGGGCCCGATGTACGCGGGCTTAAGCCCCCTGCTGCCGGATGGCACCGCGCTCTCCTTCGTCAGCCGCATGGGCACATCTGACGTGGTCATCGACGGCAATTCCGTCACCGGCGGCGGCACGCCCACCACCACGTCGGGCGGCAAACTTGAGGTTCCCGTCGCCGTGATTGCCGACGACGAAACCGCCTCCTCCGCCGAAGCCACCCTCCTGGCCTTCCGCGGGCTGGACAACGTGCGCACCTTCGGCGAGCCGACCGCCGGCTACGCCTCCGCGAACGTGGTTCTGGATTACCCGGACGGCCGCTCGCTCATGCTCACCACGGCCAAGGACAAGGCGCGCACCGGCGAGGAATTCGCCGAGGACCCCATCGCCCCCGATGCCCCGGAATTCGAGCTCGATTCTTGGCTCGCTTCCCGCTGTGGCTCCTAAGCACGTTGCGGCTTCCTAGCCGCAACGCTCGCCTTCCCACCGCCAGTAGTGGTGCCACTTCCACGGCGGAGGAACGAACTCGCCCCGCCGTTTGATGACCGCGAGGACCTGGTGCACAGCGACGTCAAGGTGGTGCTCAATCGTGGCGGCGGTGAAGTGGAGGGGCAGGTAGCCGCGCTGGATGGCGTCGTTAAGCTTCTGGCGGTCGATTTCGAAGCGCTGCCGGTTCTCGCCTTTGTGATACGCATAGCCGTCCACCTCGATGGCAACCTTGTGTTCCTCTAGCACCAAGTCCCAGCGGTAGGGCCCAACCCGCACGTTGTTGCGGACTTTGACGTGGGGTTCAAGGCCCCGGGTGAGGTCGCGCTCCGGCTTGCTATCCGCCCCGACGATGGCCTTCTCCAACACCTCACGCGTGTGCTTGGGCAGGCGGCGAAAGTCCAGCTGCTCGGTCTCGATGCGCGAGCGCCCGTGTGGCCCAGCGAAGAAGGCCTCGATGAAGGCCACGCCATCCTCCTGCGCCATGGCCTCAATGCATTACAGCGGGCTGCACACGTTTACCCCGTTCATACTGCCCAGCGCCTTGGGCCGTGCCCGCCGGCTGCGGAAATACGTGCTTGATGCCATCGTTCCTGCACGCAGGAAGTGAAGCGGAAAAGTCAGTTCTTGGCCAAGATACTGCTGAGCGGCGGAATAGCCGTCTAAAGCTGAGTCCGGCCAGCGCCGCGAGACGACTTCAGCGAGCTCGCGCGGCGTTGGCACCGCAGATAAATACAGACCGCGGCAAATCTTGATTGCCTGCCCCTTAGCAGCGCGGCGAGTCCCCGCGCGTCCCTCGAAAATTTCCATGTGCCCCCGACGAGTACGTTTCTAACAAATAAGCCCCCAGAAACCGCTGTTTTCGGCCCCCTATTTGATCGAATCGTACGTCACGAACGAGGAGTTGTCGCGGTGACAAAGAAAAAGGACGTTTCGATCAACTAAGGCCTCTCAAACCCTCGGATTTTGAGCCCTATTTGATCGAAACGTCCCTAGAAACGTGAATTACTTGAAGCGAGCGATAGCCTCTTCGAGGATCTTCTCCGCCTCAGCCTTGTCGCCCCAGCCAGAGCCGGTAACTTCCTTGTTCGGCTCCAAGTCCTTGTAGTGGACGAAGAAGTGCTCGATCTCGTCCTTGATGGAATCCTCAACATCGTTGATGTCCTGGTAGCGCTCCCAGCGAGGATCATCGATGACGCAAAGCAGCTTGTCGTCGCCGCCGGCCTCGTCGGTCATCTTGAAGACGCCGAGGACGCGAGCCTCAACAACAACGCCCGGGAAAACTGGCTCCGGCAGGATAACGAGAGCGTCGAGCGGATCACCGTCCTCACCCAGGGTGTGGTCGATGAAACCGTAATCAGCCGGGTATGCCATCGGGGTGAACAGGTAGCGGTCGAGGTGAACCTTGCCGGTCTCGTGGTCAACCTCGTACTTGTTGCGGGAGCCCTTTGGGATCTCGATGGTTACTTCAACGCTCACTGCGTATTCCTCCATACAAATTGTGGGTACTGGGGGATTGCGGCCGAGAATATTCGGCATCATCAATCGCTGCCAATAGTCTACCGTGCCCCATTATCGCGCTAGGGTGAAAGGCGATGAAAGCGAAGCATATGTGGTGGACGGGCACGGCCGTGGTGATGGCCGCTGCCATTGCAGGCACGGCTGCACTTGGGGTAAACATCCAGAGCGCCTACAACAATTTGGACCACGGGTCCCCATATTCCCAGCCCACGCCGGCGACCCCTTTGCAGGTTGCCCAGCCCGGCGATGTGGATTTAGAAGCGCTGAAGGCCCGCCTTGATTCCCAGGCCAAGGACCCCGCGTTGGCGACGTTCGGCGCGCAGGTCATCGACACCACCAGCGATGAGGTGGTGTGGGAGCGCGACGCCCAGCGCCCGCTGACGCCGGCATCTTCCACCAAGGTGTTAACCCTTGCCGCAGCCACGTTGGCGCTCGGCGAGGACGAACGGATCACCACGCAGGTCCTGCAGGGCGAGCAGGAAGGCACGGTTGTGCTGCGCGCGGCTGGCGACGTCTGGATGACCTCCGAACAGCTCGATGACCTTGCCACCCAGGTGGGCAACGCTAAGCGCGTGGTGCTGGATACTTCCGCATGGGCAGGCCCGCAACAGGCACCGGGTTGGGACCCCGAGAATGTCGACGAGGGCTTCGTGGCGCCTATGCAGCCCGCGATGCTTTACGGCGGCCGCCTCGGCGCCACGACTGGCGACGTCCCGCGAAGCCACACCCCGGCCACGGATCTTGCGCATGCACTGGCAAAACGCTTAGGCACCGACAAAGTCGAGGAAGGCGATGCCCCGCAGGCCGGCGTCGTGCTCGGCGAGGTACACTCCGCGCCGCTGGCCGAACGCGCGCAGGAAGCCGCGAAGCATTCCGACAACGTCATGACCGAGGCCATTGCCCGCGAGCTGGCCACGGCCCGTGGAAAGGAAGCCAGCTTCCAAGGCGCTACCGAGGCCACCCGCGAGGTGCTCGAAGAAAACGACATCGATTTAAACGGCGTGAATATTAAGGACAACTCCGGGCTGTCCACTGAGAACCGCATCCCGGCGGCAGTGCTGACGCGCATCATGGACATCGCCGCTACAAACGACGCCCTGCGCCCCCTGCTGGGCTATCTTCCGCTGGCTGGCGGTGAGGGAACCTTGTACGAACGCTACGGCGATTCGCCTGCCCGCGGCTATGTTCGCGCCAAGACTGGCACGCTGACCGGCGTCTCTGCGCTGGCTGGTACCGCACAGGGCCAGTCCGGCCACGTCTATGCCTTCGCCTTTTTGGTCAACGATGGTGACATCTTGGCCGCCCGCAAGGCCCAAGACGCGCTGGCCAGCGTGCTGCATGAGTTCTAAATACGCGGCAAAGCCCTTCTGGCCGCGAGTTTCGCCAAACTTTCTGGCCTGCCGCCGCGCGGTGGTGGAGTGGGCGCAGGAGGCAAAGCCACAAGAGAGCATAGCCGTGGGGCTCTCTGGCGGCGCCGATTCTTTGGCACTGACCGCGGCCTTGGTGGCCGAGGGCTTCGAGGTACAAGCCCTGTGCGTCGATCATGGCCTGCAGCCGGGTTCTGCCGAGCAAGCCGGGAAGGCCGCCGGCCAAGCAGAAAGCTTGGGCGCGCGGGCAGAAGTACTGAAGGTGGAGGTTGCAGATCGAGGCTCCCTGGAGGCCGCCGCGAGACTAGCGCGCTACCAGGCTTTCGCCGGTGCGACGCGGCTGCCCGTGGCCGTGGCACATACCGCTGACGACCAAGCCGAGACCCTGCTGCTTGGCGCGCTGCGCGGCAAGGTCGCCGGCATGCTGCCTGCCGCCGAGATTGAGGGCGTGCGCGTGGTGCGCCCCCTGCTGCAGGTCCGCCGCGCGCAGACGCTTGCCGCCTGCGAAGAGCTGGGTCTTGCGGTTTGGCATGACCCGCAAAACCGCGATACCTCCTTCCGCCGCGTGGCGCTGCGCCGCGAGATCATCCCGCAGCTTTCCCAGCTGATCGGGGGAGACGCCGTGCCCGCACTCGCCCAGGCGGCGGGGGATGCCGCGCTTGACGACGCCGCGTTAAGTAACGCGGCGTTGAGTAAGGCGGCGTTAAGCAACGCGGCACCGGGAAGCGAAGGCCTCGACGCTGCGGAGTTGGCAGCTCTTAGCGAACCGGTGCGACGGCGTATCCTGGCTGCGTGGCTGCATGAGCAGGGGGCGGAAGTAACCCGTGAGGTGCTGCGCGGCGTCGGCAAGCTGTGCACCAACTGGCACGGACAGGGAGGCGTGGCCGTGGCGCCGAGCCTGAAAGAGCAAAAAATCATGGGGCAGAGGTTGGAAGTAAGAAGGGTTGGTGGCAAACTGGCACTATTGCCCGGTCACTAAAGGAGCGCAAGCGTGCACGACAAAAAAGATTTCAACGTCCCAGCAAATGCTTACGGCAAAGACGTCGAAGCCGTCCTCATTGGCGAGGAAGAGCTGCAAGCACGAATCCAGGAAATGGCGGATAACGTAGCCGCTAAATATAAGGACGCAGAGGAAGAAATCATCCTCGTTTGCGTGCTCAAGGGAGCCGTTTTCTTCATGACGGACTTCGCGCGCAAGCTGTCTATTCCTTCCCAGATGGAGTTCATGGCGGTTTCTTCCTACGGCAACGCCACCTCCTCTTCCGGCGTGGTCCGCATCTTGAAGGACCTTGACCGCAACATCGAGAGCCGCGACGTTCTCATCGTTGAGGACATCATCGACTCTGGCCTCACCCTGTCCTGGCTGATCCGTAACCTCAAGGGCCGCAACCCGCGCTCCCTCGAGGTGGTCACCTTGCTGCGTAAGCCGGAGGTCATTCGTGCCGAGATCGATCTGTTCGATGTTGGATTCGACATCCCGAACGAGTTCGTCATCGGCTACGGTCTCGACTACGCGGAGCGTTACCGCGACCTGCCTTACGTCGGCACCTTGCACCCAGACGTCTACACCAACAAATAGGGATTACTAGGTACAAATAGGTACTAATGAAAAACAAGAAACTCCTTCGCTACGGCGGAATCGCAGCGCTTGTACTCGTAGCGCTTTATGCATTCACCTTCTTTACCAACGATGCACGCAACTATGTCCAGGTGGAGACATCCGTAGCGGTCAAGCAGCTGACGGACAAAAACGTCGCTGAGGCGCAAATCGACGACCGCGAACAGCAGCTGCGCCTCAAGCTCAAAAAGCCAGTGACGGTGGAAGAGCGCGAAGGCGTCGAAGAAATCATCGCCAAGTACCCGGCCCGCGCCGGCGAACAGATCTTTAACTCTGTTAAGGACTCCGGCGCGGAGAAGTACCAGACCAAGGTCACCCAGGAATCCTTCCTGGGCTCGATGGTCAGCTTCCTGTTGCCGATGATCATCCTGTTCGCGTTCCTGTTCTGGTTCATGTCCCGCATGCAGCAAAACGGCGGCGGCATGTTCGGTATCGGCGGCTCCAAGGCCAAGGAGCTGACCAAGGACATGCCCACCAACACGTTCGAGGACGTGGCTGGTGCCGATGAAGCAGTGGACGAGCTGCAGGAAATCAAGGATTTCTTGGATGATCCCGAGCGCTACCATGCCCTCGGCGCGAAGATTCCGCGCGGCGTTTTGCTCTACGGTCCTCCCGGCACGGGTAAGACGCTGCTGGCCCGCGCCGTTGCGGGCGAGGCGGGAGTTCCTTTCTTCTCCATCTCCGGCTCGGACTTCGTGGAGATGTTCGTCGGCGTGGGTGCTTCCCGCGTACGCGACCTGTTTAAGCAGGCGAAGGAAAACAGCCCGTGCATCATCTTCGTCGACGAGATTGACGCCGTGGGCCGCCAGCGTGGCTCCGGCACCGGCGGCGGACACGACGAGCGCGAGCAGACCCTGAACCAGCTGCTGGTGGAGATGGACGGCTTCGGCGACCGCGAGGGCGTCATCCTCATTGCGGCCACCAACCGCCCAGACATCCTGGACCCGGCTCTGCTGCGCCCGGGCCGCTTTGACCGCCAGATCCCGGTCACGAACCCGGACCTGGCCGGTCGCGAGCAAATCCTGCGCGTGCATGCGAAGGATAAGCCGCTGGCCAAGGAAGTCGACGTCGCCCAGCTGGCCAAGCGTACCGCCGGTATGTCGGGTGCGGACCTGGCTAACGTCCTGAACGAGGCTGCACTTTTGACCGCCCGCATCGGCGGCAATGTGATTACTTATGACGCTCTCGAGGAGGCCACCGACCGCGTCGTCGGCGGCCCGCGCCGCCAGGGCAAGATCATCTCCGAGCACGAGAAGAAGGTCACCGCGTACCACGAGGGCGGCCACACCCTGGCTGCCTGGGCGCTGAAGGACATTGAGCGCGTATACAAGGTCACCATTTTGGCCCGTGGCCGCACGGGTGGCCACGCGATGACCTCCCAGGAAGATGACAAGGGCATGTACACCCGCGACGAGCTTTTCTCTCGCCTGGTCTTCGCCATGGGCGGCCGTGCTGCCGAGGAGCTCGTGTTCGGCGCGCCGACAACCGGCGCTTCTTCTGATATTGAAAACGCCACCAAGATCGCTCGTTCCATGCTGACCGAGTACGGCTTCTCCCCGGACCTTGGCACCGTGAAATACGGCAAGGAGCAGGGCGACCCATTCGGCTACGGCATGGGCGGCGGCTCCATCGAGTACTCCGAAGACGTGGCTACCCGCATCGACGAGCAGATGCGCTACCTGTTGGATCGCGCGCATCAGCAGGCCTACGACATCTTGGCGGAGCACCGCGACTACCTGGATAAGCTCGCAGAGATGCTGCTGGACAAGGAGACCTTGCGTCGCCCCGACCTGGAGGGCATCTTCGAGGGCATCGAGCCACGCGCGGCTTTCGACGTCTTCCCGAACGAGGACGATCGCTTCCCGCGCCAGGCTGGCCGCGAGCCAGTCAAGACTCCGGCCGAGTTGGCCAAGGAACGCGGCGAGGAGCTGCCACCGCGCATGACTTTGGTTGAGGCTTCCCGTGCGGCACGCGAGCGTCGCCTAGCAGGCCAGGACCCACAGCCCGCCGGCGAGATCGGCTTCAACTTTGGCCAGCACGCGGGCGACAAGGTCGAAAGTGAGAAGAACACTTTCTTCGCACCCGAAGAAGAACAAGCCGAGAAGCAGGCCCAGCCTGCTCCGGCTCCCGAGACTCCCGCTGGCCAGGCCCCGAGCGACCGCCCGACCACTGAAATTCCCCGCGTCGGTAGCCGCCACGCCAAGCCGCAGCCTGACCGCGACCAGTGGTCCAGCTTCGGCGAGAACCAGCGTGCCAATAACCCGTACAACTCTCCTCGCTCTGGCAACCAGGGCCAGGCCAGCCCCTACAAGGATTCAGATGAGCAATAACATCCCCGCCAAGGGCGAATTTGATCAGGCCCGCGCGGAGGCAGCGATCCGCGAGTTGCTCATCGCAGTAGGGGAGGACCCCGACCGCGAGGGCCTGCAGGAGACGCCAGCCCGCGTCGCGCGCGCTTACAAGGAAGTCTTCGCCGGCCTGCACGCGGACCCAACCGAAGTCCTGCACAAGACCTTCGCCGAGGAGCACCAAGAACTGGTCTTGGTGCGCGATATCCCGATTTACTCCACCTGCGAGCACCACCTGGTGCCTTTCTACGGCGTGGCGCACATCGGCTATATCCCGGGCCCAGACGGCCAGGTCACCGGCCTGTCCAAGCTAGCCCGCCTGGCCGATATGTACGCCAAGCGTCCGCAAGTCCAGGAGCGTCTGACCTCCCAGGTTGCCGATGCCCTGGTGGAGGTCCTCCACGCGCAATCTGTCATCGTGGTCATCGAATGCGAGCACCTGTGCATGGCCATGCGCGGCATCCGCAAGCCTGGCGCTACCACCACGACCTCGGCCGTCCGCGGCGGTTTCAAGTCCAATGCCGCTTCCCGCGCTGAGGTAATGAGCCTTATTAGGAGCTAGAAATGACTGTCAGTGACTTGACCGTCCCGGGCCGCACGCTGGTCATGGGAATCGTGAACGTCACCGAGGACTCTTTTTCTGACGGCGGGCGGTGGCTCAACATCGATGCCGCGATTGAGCACGCCCGCGAATTGGTCGCGGCGGGTGCAGACATCATCGATGTTGGCGGCGAATCCACCCGCCCCGGCGCAGTCCGCGTGGACGCGAAGGACGAGGAAAACCGCGTGGTTCCGGTCATCCGCGCGCTGCACGAGGAGGGCATCAAGACCTCCGTGGATACGATGCGCGCGTCGGTGGCGGCGGCGTCGGCAAGCGCGGGCGTGGACCTCATCAACGATGTCTCCGGCGGGCTTGCGGACCCTGACATGCTGGCCGCGATGGCCGATAGCGCGCTGCCCGTGTGTCTGATGCACTGGCGTACCGTGCAGTTCGGCTCCGCCGCCGGCAGTGCGGACCATGGCGGCGATGTCGTACGCGACGTGCACGAACGCCTTGCGCAGCTGAGCGACGCCGCCCTTGAAGCAGGCGTGCGCGCTGACAACATCGTCCTGGATCCGGGCCTGGGCTTTGCTAAGACCCCGCAGGATAACTGGGCGTTGTTGAAGGCACTGCCGAGCTTCCTTGAGGGCGAGTTTCCGATCCTCGTGGGCGCTTCCCGCAAGCGCTTCCTCGCCGCCATCCGCGAGGACCGCGGCGTGGAAGCCTCGCCCGTGCTCGCCGATCCCGCCACCGCCGCTGTCACCGCGATCTCCGCGCAAATGGGTGCGTGGGGCGTGCGCGTGCACGAGGTCGGCGTCTCCCGCGATGCCGTCGACGTCGCCGCCGCGTGGAACGCTGGCTTGGCCTATTCTGGCGGCGTAAACGCCACCCGCAGCTACACCAACGGCGCTGCGTCCGGCGCCATGTCCGGGGCTGTGTCTAAGGAAGGAAACCGCTAATGGCAGACCGCATCGAACTGACCGGCCTGGAGTGCTTTGGCTACCACGGTGTCTTCGAAGAAGAAAAGCGCGAGGGTCAGCCCTTCCTGGTGGACATCACCTGCTGGACTGAGTTCCCAACCACAGATGACCTTGCGAACACCGTAAGCTACGCCGAGCTTGCCGACGTCGCGGCGGACATCGTCGAGGGCCCGTCGCGCGATCTCATCGAGACCGTGGCCAACGAGGTGGCCGATACCGTGATGCAGCGTTATGACCTGCTGCATGCGGTCGAGGTGACCATTCATAAGCCGAAGGCGCCGATTCCGCGCACCTTCGCCGACGTCGCCGTCGTGGCGCGTCGCTCGCGAAAGAGCATGCGAGGAGGCAAGTGACGATGCGCGCGGTACTTTCGATTGGCTCCAACATGGATGACCGCCGCGCATTGCTGCAGACGGTCTTCGACGAGTTCGCCGCGGAAACCGTGGCAGCCTCGCCCATTTATTCCACCCCGCCGTGGGGTGTTACGGACCAGGACGAGTTCCTTAACGCGGTGCTCATCGTGGACGTAGAGGAGAGCCCAGTGGAGTTGCTGCGCCGCGGTCAAGTCCTAGAGCAGGCCGCCGAGCGCGTCCGCGTGCGCCACTGGGGCCCGCGCACCTTGGACGTGGACATCGTGCAGGTAGAAGGCGTGACCTCTAGCGAACCGGAACTGACGCTTCCGCATCCTTATGCCCACGAGCGCGCCTTCGTGCTGGTGCCGTGGCTGGCTGCGGACCCAGATGCGCGGCTTGGCGATACCCCGGTTGCAGACCTCATCGCTGCGCTCGACCCGGCCGAAGTAGAGCAGGTGAAGCTGGCATGAAGCGGACGTCGATAGGCTGGCTTGTCGGAGTAGGGCTCTTCGTTGCCGCTGCGGCTGCGATTTTGACCTCCCGCTTTTACGGCTCCATGCTGGCCATCCCGGCGACTGTTTCCATTTCCCTGTGGGCCGTGACGGCCGTGTGTGTCTTTTTGACGTGGAAGGTGCGCCAAGCCAAGAGCAAAGAACACGGTATTGGTCTAGATAACTCGCAGCTCAATCCCATGACCATCGCGCAGTTTCTGCTCGTGGGCAAAGCCTCGGCGTGGACCGGCGCCATCGTCGGCGGCGGCTACTTGGGCATGTTGGTCTATGTGCTTCCTCATGCGAATGAGCTGGTGGCCGCCGCTAGTGACCTTACGGGCGTGCTGACTTCCGCCCTCGGCGGCATCGCCATGGCAGTGGCTGGCGTGGTCTTGGAACGCCACTGTGAGGTGCCGCCCGACGCGCTGGGTCAGACTTAGTGGGCTAATTAAAGGATCGGACTGTAAATTGGTTTCCATGACTGCTCCGACCCCTGAACCACAGCAATCCGCCCCCAAGAAAGCAGACGCCGGCTCGATTGGCCTTATTGCACTGGTGATTTTGGCCGTCATCGCCAGCTTGGTCATGCTCATTTCGGGCTCTGCTAGTGCTTTGAAGCTGGCGCTCATCGCCGCATTGTGGGCGGCTGTCCTGGGCTTTTTCATGGTGGTGCGCTACCGCCGTGAGGCCGCGGAATCGGCCGCGCTGCTGGAATCTGAGCGCGCCCGCAAGGTCGAGCCAACCCAGGGTGATTCCGACATTATGGAGGAAATTCGCCGGGAGCTGGCTTCCATCCGCGCCCAGATTGAGGAGCTGTCTGGCCGCGAGTTCACCTATGAGCCAGCCGCGCTGCACGCAGAGGCACGCCGCATCATGGAGCTTGAGGAAAAGACCCGCGAGCCAGAGGTCAACTTCACCCAGGCTTCCAAGGGTGCGCCAACTGCCGACGCCGTCGCCGGCCGCCTCGGCTCCCAGCCCAGCGCCCGCACCCCGCAGCACAACCCGCTGGATGACATCATCTCCCAAAAGGTCCAGCAGCGCGGCCAGCAGACTCAGCAGTCCCAGCAGGCGCAGGCCCAGCAGTCCCAGCAGGCGCAGCGCCAGGCCCAGGAGCGCGCCCGCCAGTCCTTTGGACGTCCGACCTTCCCAGCACAGGGGCAGGCACAGCAGGCACAACAGCCGCAGAACCAGCAGGCGACTGCCCAGCAGCAGCCGCAGGCGAAGCCGGTCTCTGCAAAGCCGAGCCAGCACTTCCCAGGCGGCCAGCCGCAGAAGTCCCCGCAGTCGACTTTCGACACCGCTTCCTTCCAGACCGTGCGCTGGGATGGCCAGCAGTCCTCCCACTCCAAGCCGGCAGAGACCAAGTCCGCGCAGGCTAGCGGCCACCACGCTGCCAACGCCGCGCAGTCTGCTGGCGCACAGCAGGGCCAGCAGGGCCAGCAGGCACAGCCGCAGCAGGCAAGGGCGGCGCAGCACGCTAGCCATAAGCACCGCGCGCCGGAGCAGGAAGGATCCCGCGGCCGTCGCCGTAGCGACGAGCCACGCGAGGGTTCTGTCTCAGTGGCCGAGCTCATGGCCGCAATGAAAAAGAAGAAGTAAATGCGCGCACCGCGGATGCGCGTCGCGCTCTTCGGAAACTCACAAGCCGGCCAGCTTCTCGCTGAGGAGATGCGCATGGTCGGCCACACCGTGGAGCCGCTCACAGAACTAACCGAGCTACAGGACTATCAAGCACTCATCATCGCGCTTGGCGATGCCCGCTTGGAGCAGGCCGTCGACATGCTCGAAACCTACGTGCACGACGGCCTCATCGTGTTTCACACTTGCCTTTCCCGCGGAGTGCAGGTGCTCGATCCCTTAGAGACCCGCGGCTGCGTCGTCGCCGCCATCGCGCCGTGTCATGCGCGCCGCTGGGCCACCACGACTATCGACGAGCTTGGCCAAACCATCGCCGAGCTGGTGTTGGGGGAGTTCCAAGCCAGCGGGGCGTCGCTAAGCGATAGCGAAAGGCCCGCGTTTGCCGCCCGCGTGTACTATGCCCAGATGATGACCGAGCTGGCCGTGCGCGCGAACGAGGATGTATTCAGCGAGACTCTGGTCAAAAGCGCCGAGGCCCTCGAAGCGGCCGAAAGCGCCGAAATCATCGCGGCGTATCGAGGCATCACCGAGCCCGGAATGCGCCGTGCCTTCGTCGAAGCGGCCCGTCGATTCGGCGAGGTCTTTCGCCGCGAAGAACTAGAAATGTGGGCGCTACAGGAGGAGAACCGATGAACATCGTCGAGGACATCGAACGCATTCGCATGGTGGGCAGCGCCTACCGCAAGACCGGCCGCCGCGTAGTCCTGGTTCCCCTTGGTCGCGGCGTGCACGCGGGGCACCTGGCGCTGGTGCAGGCCGCCCGCCGGATTCGCGGCGCGGTGGTCGTCGTGGCGCTCACCGACCTGCAGGATGCACAGCTGCTTGGCGAAGTCGACGTCGTCTGGCATGCGCCCCAAGCCCCCGAACGCACGCGGATCGTGCCGCAGTGGCATGGCATGGAGGACATTAGCGCTGAGCTAACGCGCATCATTGGTCTGATTGGTGCGCTTGCGCCAAGCGACGTCGTCATGGGCGAGAAGGATTACGAGCTGCTCGTCGCGACCCAGCAGGCGTGCACCGACCTGCACCTGGGCGTGCGCGTCCAGGGCGTGCCGGCGGTACGCATGGCTGATGGCGTGGTGATGAGCCTGCGCAATGCGGACGTGGCGCCGGAGGCTCGCGAGCAAGCTAGTGCGTTGTCGGCGGCGCTGACCGCGGGTGCCTATGCGGCTGAATCTGGTGCTGAGAAGGTACTTGAGGTAACGCGCGAGGTGCTGGCTGCTGCAGGTGTGGAACCGGAGTACTTGGAACTGCGCAGCCGTGACTTGGGCGAGCCGCCGGCTGAGGGCGACGCGCGCCTCTTTGTCGCGGCCACACTCGGCGGGGTGCGGCTGATCGATAGCGTCGGCCTGCCATTGGGTATCGGTTTCCGCAATTTGGAGAACCAAGATAGCTAGTCTGGAACCCATGAAGATTGGATTTCTGGGCGCAGGCGCCATTGGCGGTTACTTTGGCGGCACTCTTTCGCAGGCAAGCCACGAGGTGGGCTACGTAGCCCGCGGCAAGACCCTGGAAGCCCTGCGCTCGGGGCTCACGCTTATCGACGCCTCTGATAACGAAACCTTCATCCCCTCCCCACCGGCGGCGGAAACGTTTGCCGAGCTAATTGAGCAATTGGGCGGACTCGACGTGGCCATTATCGCCACGAAAGCGCTGCCGGGGAATGACACTTTCGGCCCAGATCCGGAATCGCTCACGGGTATTCCCGTGGTGACCACCCATAATTCGGTGGAGATTCCGTACTTGGCTGCAGCGCATTTCGGTGAGGAAAATGTGCTGGCTGGTGTTGCTCGCGTCTTCGCGACCCGCCTGGGGTCGGCGAAGATTAAGCGCAACCCCGGTCCGTTGAGCTTGGCATTCGGCCCGATGACGGGCTCGATTCCGGTGGGGCAGCAGTTGGCCGCTGCCTTGAACGAAGCCGGCGCGCGGGGCAAATATCATGCGGAACCATTGGTCGATGTGTGGGCCAAGGCCATGTTCGTAACCACCACGGGCACTTTGGGCGCATTGGTTGACCGGCCGATTGGTTACCTCATCGACGAAATCCCGGGGCAGTTGGAGGCCTTCATGCGCGAGGTCGAGACCGTCGCTCGAGCGTTGGAGGTCGCGCTGCCGAATAACGTGGTGGAGCAGACGATGGGTTTCGCCCGCGAACAGTATCCGCAGGCCACGACATCAATGCAGCGTGATATCAAGGACCGTTTGCCCAACGAGCTCGATGCCCAGGTCGGCGCCATTCGCCGGATGGGCCAGCGCGCTGGAGTTGCGACCCCGCTCTTTGACTTTGCGCAGGACGTGTTGGAGGCCCAGCTCCGCAACTAGCGCGACCACCCTCACTGAGCAAGCACTCAGGCCTGGAACTGCACCCCTGGAAACCCAGACCTCCTGTTCGCGGTGCGCTGTCATTTTTCGCGCCCGGACCGCGACCTTGAGGTCTTGGTATCCAGGCCTGGGTAAATGGAAAGTGGTGGAGTAGCGGCGAGGTAGTGCGCGCCACAAATGCAAATGGTGAGGTCACCCCGTAACCACTGCGGCCTGTGTTGGCCAGTGTGATTATTGTTGGGTGACCTCACCATTTGTTCCTCACCATTTGTTCCTCACCATTTAGTTAGGCAGCAGCCAAATGGTGAGGTGGTGGCCAAATGACTAGGCAGCGGCCAAAGGCGAGCGGCGAAAAGGAGAGCGAGCTAGTTCACGCCAATCTTGCCGTCTTTCCATACCACGACCACGGCCGGGCGCGGGGTGGACTTGCCACCGTCAGGCCAGTGGGAGGTCGCGGCGTCGAAGGTGGCGTCGTCAGCCTCGCCCGGGTGCTGGACGTTGACCATGACGCGGTCGTCGTCAACGATTGGGCCACAGGTCTCTGCGCCGGCCGGAACCGTGAGGAAGCACTTCAGCTCACCGCGGGTATCGCCGCTGGTGGTGACCGCATAGAGGCCGTCGTTGCTGTCCAGTGCGTTGCCGTCAGTGGTAATCCACAGGTTGCCGTGGTTGTCGAAGGCCAGGTTGTCCGGGCAGGAAATCGGGGAGACCTTGGACTTATCGAAACCGCCGAAGTAGGTGTTGGCTTCATTCGGGTCGCCGCAAACCAAGAAGAGGTTCCAGGTGAAGGACTCGCCGACGTGGTCATCATCAATTTCCATGACCATGCCGTTCTTGTTCTCCTTGACTGGAGCCCATTCCTTGGCATCTTCCTTGTTCTTCTTGGCGTTCTCGCCGGTAGCGCCGCGGTAGGAGTTATTGGTCAGCGCCACGTAGACCTTGTGGGAATCCGGGTGGACCTGGATGTCCTCAGGGCGGTCCATCTTGGTAGCCCCCACCTTGTCAGCAGCTTCACGGGTAAAGATCGCAACCTCTTCCGCGCTGAAGCCATCAACGTGAGATTCAAACTTGTTGTTCTCCGTGTCAGAGGTCAGCAGCTTGACCCACTTGCCCTTGCCGTCGAAGGCGCCGTCCTCAGGCAGAACGCCCGAGCCGTCGATTTCGTCCTCAGGGGAGTTGCCCTCCATCACGGCGACGTACAGGGTGCCGTGGTCCAGGATGGAGAGGTTGTGCTCGATGTTGCCCTCTTCGTACTTCTTGGTGGAGATGAACTTGTAGATGTATTCGAAGCGGGAGTCATCGCCGGAGTAGCAGACCACGGTGCCGTCATCAGCGATGTGGATGTTGCCTGCCTCGTGCTTGAAGCGGCCCAGCGCGGTGTGCTTGACCGGAGTAGAGGTTGGGTCCAGCGGGTTAATCTCAACGATCCAGCCGAAGCGGTTTGGCTCGTTTGGCTCCTTGGAGCAGTCGAAGCGGTCGTCGAAGCGCTCCCACTTGCGGGCGGTTTCCTTGTCCTCAATACCGAAGCGCTCCAGCGACTTCTTTGCCTTCTCGTCCTTGATATCGCCAGCAGCGAAGTACTGGTCAAAGTTCTCCTCGCCAGACAGCATGGTGTTCCATGGGGTCACGCCGCCGGAGCAGTTGTTCAGCGTGCCGCTTACGGTCTCACCCTTTGGATCGGCCTTGGTCTTGACCAGGTCGCTGCCCTTAGCAGGGCCAACCAGCTGGAACGGGGTAGTTGCAGTAATGCGGCGGTTTAGCGGGCCGAACTCGCGCTTGAGCTCGCCGGTATCGCCAACCTTGGAGACCTCCAGGATGGTGTGGCCGTGGCCAGCCCAGCCGATCTTGACCTGCTCTTCGGTGGGGTTCTCCGGGTCATAATCCGGGAACATCATCGGCTCGGTGGTGTACTCGTGGGAGCACATGTAGACCAGACGCTCCGGGTTGTCCGGGTGCTCGATGAGGCCCGCGAAGTCATTGTTGAAGCCGAACTGCTTTTTCGCAGCTTCCGCAGTTTGCTTATCGACGTCGAATTCCGGTGCCCCCTCAATCACCGGGTCACCCCAGGCGATGAGCACTGACTGCTCGTAGCCCTTCGGTACAACGACCTCGTCCTTGGTGTTTGGCTGGACCGCATCGAACTGCATGCCCTCTGCAGAGGTGAGCTCGACCTTGGCATCGGTAGTCTTGCCGGCGCCTGCGTTGCCCTCGGAGTCACCCGGGCCCGCGCCGTCGCCAGAGCAGGCGGCCAGGGCTGCCGAACCGCCTACTGCAACCACGCTGAGGCCGCCCGCGCGCAGTGCGGTACGGCGAGAAAGCGGGGTGGTGAAACGGTCACCGAAGTAGGAGTTGTTGGAAGGGTTATCGCATTCGCCCAAGCAGGCGTTGCCGCACTTGTAGGTGCAGGTCAGCGAGGAACGCGAGGAAGTAAAGAGGTTAAGGCCTTTGAGTGCCATTATGTGATGCTCCTGATTTCATGTTTTAGGTCATGAGGTTTGCCGGAGCTTATATAAGCGCATCTGCATTTACAGCCTGTGTAATCGAAATGTCATTTGAATGAACACTCGTTAAACGGGTACGAGATCGCACTGTCTTAAGGGGATCGACTACCCTAGACAATCGTGAGCGAGCAGAAGAATACCCCCGAAGTAAACGACGTCCCTGAGCAGCTGCGCATCCGCCGCGAAAAGCGCGAGCGCCTGCTGGCTGAAGGCACCGAGGCATACCCGGTCACCGTTGACCGCACCATCGCCATGAAGGACCTTCGCCACAAGTTCCAGGTCCTGGCAGAAGATCAAGAGCCGGGCCAGGAAGCCGACGTAACCTACCTGCACGCAGGCGACGAGACCGAGGTCGAGCACGCCATCGCCGGCCGCCTTATCTTCATGCGCAACACCGGCAAACTTTGCTTTGCCACCCTGCAGGACGGTGACGGCACCCAGGTACAGGCCATGCTTTCTTTGGCCGAGGTCGGCGAAGAGCAGCTGGCTGCCTGGAAGTCCGACGTTGACTTGGGGGACTTCGTCTCCGTGCGCGGCCGCGTCATCGCTTCGCGCCGCGGCGAGCTTTCCATCATGGCCACCAAGTGGACCATGGCGGCGAAGTCCCTGCGCCCGCTGCCCGTTTCCTTCGCGGACATGAATGAAGAGACCCGCGTGCGCCAGCGCTACAACGATCTCATCGTGCGCGAGGAGGCTCGCAAGAACGCGATGACCCGCGTGAAGGTCATGCGCGCGCTGCGTAACTACATGGAGGATCAGGGCTTCGTCGAGATCGAGACCCCGATGCTGCAGACCTTGCACGGTGGCGCGGCAGCTCGCCCGTTCGTGACCCACTCCAACGCTCTCGACATCGACCTTTACCTGCGCATTGCGCCGGAGTTGTACTTGAAGCGCGCCGTCGTTGGCGGCATCGACCGCGTCTTCGAGATCAATCGCAACTTCCGTAACGAGGGCGTCGACCGCTCCCACTCTCCGGAATTCGCCATGCTCGAGACCTACGCGGCCTGGGGCGATTACAACGATTGTGCTCGCACCACTCGCGAGTCCATCCAGGCTGTGGCCGAGGCCGTCTTCGGCTCCCACAAGGTCACCCTGGCTGATGGCACCGAGTATGACTTCGGCGGCGAGGAATGGCCGGAAATCGAGATGTACCCATCCCTGAACGAGGCGCTTGCCCGCAAGTTCCCGGGCCAGCCGGAGGTCACCATCGACTCCACCGTGGAAGAGCTCAAGGAGATTGCCAAGGTCATCGGCCTGGACGTTCCAAAGAACGGCGGTTGGGGCCACGGCAAGCTGGTCGAGGAGATTTGGGAAGTCCTGTGCGAGGACCAGCTCGAGGGCCCAATCTTTGTCAAGAACTTCCCGGTTGAGACCTCCCCGCTGACTCGTCAGCACCGCTCCATCCCGGGCGTTACCGAGAAGTGGGATCTCTACGTCCGCGGCTTCGAGTTGGCCACCGGCTATTCCGAGCTGGTGGACCCGGTTATCCAGCGCGAGCGTTTCGAGGATCAGGCCCGCCTGGCCGCCGGCGGCGACGATGAAGCCATGGTTCTCGACGAGGACTTCCTGGCCGCCATGGAGCAGGGTATGCCTCCAACAGCCGGTACCGGCATGGGCATGGACCGCCTGCTCATGGCACTTACCGGCCTGGGCATCCGCGAGACGGTTCTCTTCCCAATCGTGAAACCGGAAAAGTAGACGGCTTTAGCAGGCTGGAATCTCGGCTGCGGATTCCAGCTCGCCCCGATAGAAAATCACAAAATTCGAGTGTTTTCCGTCGGGGTAGAATCCGGTGAGGTCGTCTGCATAAGCCACGACCTCTAAGCTGCAGCGATCGCCTTCCTTGCGCGCACTACCCCGCCCAGGGGAGGCTTTTTTGAAATCGCTGCGCGCGTCGGAGGAGGCAAATTCCAGCACGCTTATCTGCTGGCGCGGGCTGGAGCAGCTTATCGACGCCTCCATCGGCGCCTCCGCTGCCACCTCCTGCGGGTTGCATTTCAGGCCTTCCCAGCCGGTGCCGCCTTCCTTCTCGCCCACAATTTGGGGATATTCTGCTGCGAGTTCCTTTTGCGGTCCGCTCCAGTCTTCTTTGGCTAGGTAATTCCATGCACCGGCCACGCCGATGCCGCAGAGACCGAGTACCATCGCGGCTAGAAGCCATTTGCGGGCGGTACGCTCGCGCCGCGGGGTAGCGGTGGGTGTGGTCAGCTCCTCGATGAACTCCCGTGCGCTGACATAGCGGCGTGCCGGATTTTCCGCGAGCGCCTTGTGCAGCACCGTGTTGATGTGCTCGGCAAAGCCCTGGTTGCGCGGTCCTACGTCTGCTCCGGTGATTTTCGGAATCAAGCGCGAATGCGCCCATTGTTGCCGGTTGTAGTGCGCGCGCAGATTCTCCAGCGTCAGCATTTCCAGCGCGATGAGCGCCAGCGCGTAGCGGTCGCTTGCCGCGGTAGCCACTGGAGCCTTGTTGCTTAGCGACGTCGGATAGAGCTCCGGTGCCAAATAGGCATCCGTGCCCACGCGCATGCCCTCGGAGGTGATGCGATTATCCTCTTCGTAGAGCGCAATACCGAAGTCTGTCAGGACCGTCGCCGAGGGGCGCGGATCATCGGGGACCAGGATATTTGCGGGTTTCACATCGCGGTGGACAACCGGCGTGGGAAGGCTGGCCAGGTAGTCCAATGCCTGCGCGATAGGTTCGAGATAGATAGCAACCTCGGCCAAGTCGAAGTGGAGCCCTGCGGCCTTGCGGGCCTTCAGGACGTCGTCAAGCGTGCCGCCCTCCACGTAGCGCATGACAAAATAGGGCAAACCTTCCGTCGTGCCGCCGGTGTAAACCGGAACGATGGCGGAGTGGCTGAGGTGGCTCATGCGCCGCATCTCCGCGCGGAAACGCTCGCGTACATCGGGGTTGGGGGTGGCCTTGATGACCTTGATGGCTACGTCGCGTTCCAGGTCCTTTTGGCGCGCGTAGTACACGCGCCCCATGCCGCCCTCAGCGATGAGGCGGATGTCGGTGTAGCGCTCGTCGATTCCTCGGCCAGTTCCTTGGTAGAAGGAATCACCACGCGCGGCACGGCGCTGGGATCCTTGAGAAGCGGGCGCGCGAGAGCTTCGAGCACGCGGCGCTGCTCGTAATTGGGCTCGAAAGTATTCCGGGTAAATTCTGCGTTTGGCAGGCTATCTACCTCGGGTTCTGTGACAGGGGTGCCCTGCACGAGCTCTAATTCATAGCGCATCATCTTGGTGGAAAAACGCAAAAGCGAGGAGCCAAGTGGAATGATGGCGGTGGTTTGGGGAACAACGCGGATAGGAGAATAAGCGCGGTTGCTGGTCGAAGACATCGTGACGGTCAGGAAATTGCCGATGTTTTTGACCAATCACACTCCGTCCGATTCGAAGAAGTGGAGAAAATGGCGGTGTACGGCTAAATCATCTTTCCAACTACATTGCCGCACTCGGGAGAACTCCCCAGATCGCCTTTGAAGTGTCTTTTCTCACAAACGCCTGGTCTTGCTGCAAGATGCGCGCGGGACTGCCCTAATCTCTGTCTTCGTGTCCCAAAATTCTTCTGCTCCCGATTCCTTGTCCCGCGACGTAGTTATTAACCTCACGATTCTGGTCTTGGGCGCCATGATTATGATCTTGAACGAGACCTCGTTGTCGGTGGCATTGCCTGCCGTCATGGCAGACTTTTCCATCCCGGCGACGGCGGCGCAGTGGCTGACCACGGGTTTCATGCTGACCATGGGTGTGGTCATTCCCACCACGGGGTACCTGCTGGAGCGCTTTAGCACCAGGCAGATCTTCTTTGCTTCGACCGGACTCTTCCTCGCCGGCACCGTGATTGCGGCGCTGGCGCCAGCCTTCTTGGTCTTGCTTGGCGGACGCGTGGTGCAGGCGGCGGGCACGGCGCTAATGATTCCGACGTTGATGACGGTGGCTATGACCCTGGTTCCGCCGCAGCGCCGTGGATCGGTGATGGGCATCATCTCGATTGTCATTTCGGTGGCTCCCGCCCTAGGCCCCACGGTGGGCGGCGCGATTGTTAATGCTTTGAGCTGGCACTTCATCTTCTGGGCGATGGCCCCGCTGATGGCGTTGCTGGTGGTAGCGGGCATGGCCAAGCTTGTCGACGTCGGGGAAAGCCGCGATACCCCGCTGGACCCATTGTCGGTGGTGCTTTCGGTATTCGCCTTCGGCGGGCTGGTCTACGGGCTTTCATCCATCGAAAAGATGCTGGAAGGCGACGGCCTGGTGGAAATTATCGCCACCGTGGTGGGCGCGGTGGCTTTGGTTGTCTTTGCTAAGCGACAGCTAGCGTTGGGCAAGGAGAACCACGCGCTGATGGACTTGCGCCCCTTCCGCGTGCGCAATTACACGATTGCCGTGGTCATCATGCTGGTTTCCTTTGGGCTGATGCTGGGCTCGGTGACGGTCTTGCCGATTTACCTGCAAACCTCCCTCGGCGTTTCCGCCTTGGTTACTGGCCTGGTGGTGATGCCGGGCGGCCTGCTGCAGGGCCTTGTCTCGCCATTTGTGGGGCGCATCTATGACTCTCATGGCCCGCGCCCGTTGATGATTCCCGGCGCCATCCTGCTGGTGTTGGGGCTTGGCGCGATGGCAACGCTGGGGGAGGGCTCTCCGGTGTGGCTTGTGGTGGTCATGCACGTGACCTTTGCGGTGGGTATTGGCCTTATGATGACTCCGCTTATGACTACGGCTTTGTCCTCGCTGCCGAATGAGCTCTACTCGCATGGCTCGGCAATCATGAACACTCTGCAGCAGCTCGCCGGTGCGATGGGCACGGCCTTCCTAGTGGTTTTCTTGACCCGCGGCACTGTTGCTGGCATGGAGGCGGGCATGGACGAATCCGCCGCCACCGCACAGGGCACGCATTGGGCATTCTTGTTCGCGGCCGTCGCATCGCTTGTGGCACTCGTGCTCGCGCCGATGCTGCGTCCGGTTCCGCAGGATTAGCCTTTAGCTAGCAGGGGGAGAGGAACTCTGCGCGGTTGGACATGATGCGTGGGTTGCCGCCCAGGCGGGAAGCTGCGGAGCACAGAGCATCGGTATCGAAGCCATAATCGATGGCCACCGGGTAGACCTTGCCCTCTGCTACCTCGCCGCGCACAGATGGGCAGATACCTGGGTTGTAGTATTCCGCGCCGGGGTAGGCAGCGACTGAGCGCTCAAGCTGTGGAAGGGCCTCTTCCGGGCTTCCGGCCACGACGGAATCGACGATGAGCACGCCGTGGCCGTCGCAAGCAACGGCGGAAGGATTAAATCCAGCGGGCAAGTCCGAGCTGGAGTTTTTAGTTGCAGGAGCGGTGTATTCCTGCGTGACCGTCTGTTCGACGGTCTCGGTTATGGTTGCAGCTTCTTCAGATTTTTCGCTCTCAGCGCGTTGGCTGCTTTCTGAATTCTCATCCTCTTTCGCGGTGCTCTCAGTTGCAGGGGCTTCGGCAAGTGGGGCTAGCTGGGATTGCGCATTTTCTTTGGCGCCGCCCAGCATTCGCATGGCCAGAACACTGCCGCCTACCAGTGCAATAAGTGCTAGGACTGCGACGGCAATCGCGATGTAGATGGTCTTGTTTTCCTGCGAATTATCCATGGTCGCTGCTCCTTTAGGCGCACAATTGCATCTTTAGGCGCGCGTTCTCCGCGTCTGCGCCCCAGATAATGAAGGCGGACTGGGTGCCAGGCACTGCCATGTAATAGGTCGGCTCCTCGGCGTTCGGGGCTTCGAAGCTCTGGACGGTGCACTGACCATTGGAAAGCTCGGTGGGATCCGAAGGCAGGATGGCGTCGCGGGCTTCCACGGATTCGTAGGAGGCGACAGAATAGCTTAAATCGTCGCCCTCACAGGTGATCTTCGCCAGCTGGCCTTCCTCCGGCTCGCGGTGGTGGCACTTGGTATCGCCATAGCCGGAGGTGCCGCTGCGCGAGCCCAGCAGGCCAGGGTAGGCCTCTGCGAGGTTGCTTTCATCATCGTTCCAGCCCGGGTACTGCTTGAAGAAGAAGATGCCGGCGGCGGCGAGAACGACCACTGCCAGTGCGGCGCACAGCGCGATGAGGCCGGTCTTCTTGCCAGAGCCGGACTTCTTTTCTGCGACCGGTGTAGCAAATTCCGCGCCGTGTGGTTGGCCCTGCATCTGCCCCTGCGGCTGGCCTTGTGGGTAGCCTTGCTGGAACCCCTGCTGGTACTGGCCTTGCTGCATCATCAGCTGCTGTTGAGGCATGTACTGCGGTGGCATCTGCTGCTGCGGGGCCTGCTGCGCTGGCTGAGGCTGCGTCTGCGGGTGGGTTTGCTCGCGGGTTGCCGCAGCTTGCGGGCTGGCGAACTGGGAAGCAAAACCTGCGCCTGCGGCACCAGCTGCTCCCGCTGCAGCGACGCCCGCTGCAGCGGTACCCGTGGAAGTAGAGGCGTGACGCAGGGCGTCGATAACCGAGCCAGCCGAGTTGAACTGGGAATCTGGTTTGAACTCCGGATGCGCAGATTTAATGAGCTCCGCAAAGCGCTGCGTGACCTGCTCAGCGGTGACGTTGCCCACGCCCGGGCCTGCCGCACACAGCACCGCATTGCTGCGCGAACCCGTAACCATGATGCGGCGCGGATGCAGCGCATGCATGGCAAAGCCCGCCTGGTTGTTCTGCAACAGGTAATCCACTGCCTCGGCCAAAGGAGTAAAAACTGAAAGCGCCTCGGTCTTGGTGAGATGCTGCGCGCCTAGGCCAGAGCCGGTGAAGGTAGAAAGCGGCTCGCCGGAAAGTGCGGCGCGCACCAGAAAGTCCTGGCCCTTTTCTGTGGTTCCGGTGCCGACGAGCGGGGCGATGGAGCGATGGTGGACGTCGGAAAGCGCGGAGGCTTGCTTAACCGCACCGCGGTGGTTGGGCTCAAAAAGCTCGACCGTCATTGGCTTATTAGAGGAGTCCACGACACCGAAAAGCGTGGAGACCGGGGATTCGTCCATTACGGAAAGCTGACGAAGTTGATGCTGAGTAGAGAAGAACTCAGGGAGCTTTTTCACAGGGATTCATCCTTTAAAGGCAAGCGGTATAGGGTGCGTTTCTTAATTAAGAGTAACGGCCAAACGGACATCGCTAAGCGAAAAGGGGCATACAAGTGGCATAAACTTCCTGTTCGCTACCGGCGTACAGTGGTGTGAGCAGGGGAAATGGGTATATAGATGGGTGGGTTTAAAAAACGGCGAATTGCATGTCCAGTCAGCGCGTTAGAGTGGATGACACATTATTAGCGAAAGCATAGAGGTATAAGGCAATGTTCGAGAGGTTTACTGACCGTGCTCGCCGCGTCATCGTTTTGGCGCAGGAGGAAGCACGCATGCTCAACCACAACTACATCGGCACCGAGCACATCCTGCTCGGCCTCATCCACGAGGGTGAAGGCGTTGCCGCAAAGGCCCTCGAGTCCATGGGCATCTCGCTCGAGGACGTGCGCCGCGAGGTTGAGGAAATCATTGGCCACGGCTCCCAGCCGCACACCGGCCACATTCCGTTTACTCCACGCGCTAAGAAGGTCTTGGAGCTTTCCCTGCGCGAGGGCCTGCAGATGGGCCACAAGTACATCGGCACCGAGTTCCTCCTGCTCGGCCTCATCCGTGAGGGTGAAGGCGTTGCTGCGCAGGTGCTGATCAAGCTCGGTGCTGACCTTCCACGCGTGCGTCAGCAGGTTATCCAGCTGCTTTCTGGTTACGAGGGTGGCAATGGTGAAAATGACGGCCAGTCCCAGGGCGGTCCCGTCGGCGCTGGCGCCGGCGTTGGTTCTGGCGGCCGCACCGCGCCGTCGGGTTCCGGCGAGCGTTCCAACTCCCTGGTGCTGGACCAGTTCGGCCGTAACCTCACCCAGGCAGCCAAGGACGGCAAGCTTGACCCAGTTGTCGGCCGCGAGTCCGAGGTTGAGCGCATCATGCAGGTGCTTTCCCGCCGTACCAAGAACAACCCGGTCCTCATCGGTGAGCCGGGCGTTGGTAAGACCGCCGTCGTTGAGGGCCTGGCTCTCGACATCGTCAACGGCAAGGTCCCAGAGACCCTGAAGGATAAGCAGCTTTACTCGCTGGACTTGGGTTCCCTCGTTGCAGGTTCCCGTTACCGCGGTGACTTTGAGGAACGCCTGAAGAAGGTCCTGAAGGAGATTAACCAGCGCGGTGACATCATCCTGTTCATCGATGAGATCCACACCCTCGTTGGTGCAGGTGCCGCAGAGGGTGCTATCGATGCTGCTTCGCTGCTGAAGCCAAAGCTAGCCCGTGGCGAGCTGCAGACCATTGGTGCAACCACGCTCGATGAGTACCGCAAACACATCGAGAAGGATGCCGCACTGGAGCGTCGCTTCCAGCCGGTCAAGGTGGACGAGCCATCCTTGGATGACACCATCCTGATTCTCAAGGGCCTGCGCGATAAGTACGAGGCACACCACCGCGTCTCCTACACCGATGAAGCACTGAAGGCTGCGGCATCGTTGTCTGACCGCTACATTAATGACCGCTTCCTGCCGGACAAGGCAGTTGACCTCCTCGACGAGGCCGGCGCCCGCATGCGCATCAAGCGCATGACCGCGCCGGAAGGCCTGCGTGAGGTCGATGAGCGCATCGCCCAGGTGCGCAAGGAAAAGGAAACCGCCATCGATGCTCAAGACTTCGAGAAGGCAGCTGGCCTGCGTGACCAGGAGCGCAAGCTCGGTGAAGAGCGCGCGGAGAAGGAAAAGCAGTGGCGCTCTGGCGACCTCGAGGAGATCGCCGAGGTAGGCGAGGACCAAATCGCAGAGGTTCTGGCGCACTGGACCGGCATCCCTGTGCTCAAGCTGACGGAGAAGGAATCCTCCCGTCTGCTGCACATGGAAGAGGAGCTGCACAAGCGCATTATTGGCCAGGACGATGCCGTCAAGGCCGTCTCCCGTGCTATCCGCCGTACCCGTGCAGGCCTCAAGGACCCACGCCGTCCTTCCGGCTCCTTCATTTTCGCCGGCCCGTCCGGCGTTGGTAAGACGGAACTTTCCAAGTCCCTGGCTAACTTCCTGTTCGGCTCTGATGATGACCTCATCCAGATCGACATGGGTGAGTTCCATGACCGTTTCACCGCGTCCCGCCTCTTCGGTGCTCCTCCGGGATACGTCGGCTACGAAGAGGGTGGCCAGCTCACCGAGAAGGTTCGCCGCAAGCCATTCTCCGTGGTTCTCTTCGACGAGATCGAGAAGGCCCACAAGGAGATTTACAACACCTTGCTGCAGGTCCTCGAGGATGGCCGCCTGACCGACGGTCAGGGTCGCATCGTGGACTTCAAGAACACCGTTCTGATCTTCACCTCGAACCTGGGCACCCAGGACATTTCCAAGGCCGTGGGCTTGGGCTTCACCGGCTCCTCTGAGAACGACTCTGATGCGCAGTACGAGCGCATGAAGAACAAGGTCAACGATGAGCTGAAGAAGCACTTCCGCCCAGAGTTCCTGAACCGCATCGACGAGATCGTGGTCTTCCACCAGCTCACTCAGGAGCAGATCGTCGAGATGGTTGAGCTTCTCATCGGCCGCGTGGAGAAGCAGCTGGCTGAGCGCGACATGGGCATCGAGCTGACTCAGAAGGCAAAGGACTTGCTGGCAAAGCGCGGCTTTGACCCAGTCCTCGGTGCGCGCCCGCTGCGTCGCACCATCCAGCGCGAGATTGAGGATCAGCTCTCTGAGAAGATTCTCTTCGGCGAAATCGGCGCCGGTGAAATCATCACCGTTGACGTGGAGAACTGGGATGGTGAGTCCAAGGACAACTCCAAGGCCACCTTCACCTTCACGCCGCGTCCGCGCCCGCTACCGGAGGGCACCTTTGAGGATGATCTCGCTGACGCTGAGGTGCGCGAGAACGAGGAAGAGACTACCGCTGCAGATTCCACCGACACCCCGGATATCCTCTCCAGCGACGTCTTGCCAGAGTCCAATGATGACGACGGCGAGGGCAACCCACCAGCAGCTGGTGCTGGCCAGCCACTCTAAGGCTCGCCGCTAGCTGAAAAGTAAAAGGGGGCGCCTGCGTACAAAATGAGTACGCAGGCGCCCCTTTCGTTTTCCTTCTTCTAGGTTCGCTTAGTTTCTGCTCTACTCCGCAGAATCTGCTTCGGTGCTTAGGGTCTCTTCGAGCCAATCGATTGCTGGTTCATATTGTCCGATAAGACCTGCGATGTGGCCGCCGGCAACGCGGGAGGAGAGTGCACCGCCGCGGTCTTCGAGGGTTTCTACTTCACCGCCGAGCTCTTGCCAGTCGGTGGCTAGCTGCATTGCTTGGGCGTGGTCCACGATGTCGTCGTTGGGTGCGCTGCCCACCAAAACCTTGCCGGCCGGGCGCAGGTTGCCGATGCGTTGTGCTTCCAGCACGGAGCGCACCCGCTCATCGGAGGTGATGAACTCGCTCATCGAAATTCCAGTGTCGGTGAGCTCGGACAGATCCGTCATGGACCAGCGCATCGAGGAATCCACGATGCAGGAGCGGGAGTTTTCTTCCAACCAGTGCTTGCCCTTGGCGTTGAAGTACTCGTCGACCGCGGCGGAGAAATCCTGCGAACGGGCGCTAAATCCTTCAATGGCATAGGCCAAGTTCGGCCCAAGCCGTGGGGAACCGGCGAGCACCTTCACTAGGTCTGCCGGAGGAGCGCCCGCAAAAGTCGCACGCAGGTCTAGCTCCGGCGCATATTCCGGAACGAGCTCAGCCGCAGCGGCTGCAGCACCGCCACCCTGGGAATAGCCAAAGAATGCGACGGGCCCAGATGCGGCGGCCCGTGCGGCGTCGATAAGCGCGTGCCCTTGCTCAAGCCGGTTGGCATAGGTGTGCACACCCGGGGTACCCAAACCAATGTAATCCGTGATGACCAGGCGCATTCCGCGGTCCAGGAACTTGGAATACAACGGGGATTCATAGTTGACATTGATGGAAGACCCCAACAACGAGACCGGGCCTAAAAAGCCCTTGCTTCGCGAAGGCGCACAACTATCCGCCATTCCCCGGGTGCCCGGAGCCATCACCACCGTGGGAGCCTCACCCGGGCCTTCCCACTGCTCAGTCGGCTCCATGACGGTGCCCGAAACATAAGTGGGAGTGCCATCTTCAAGCCGGGAGGAATAAAGAATGCGTTCGACCCCGGGCGCTATGTTCTCGCGGCGCAGCACGGTGCCGGGCTCAGCATTGGCGACGCCCTCGGGCTCATCTTCGTAGAAATCCGCCACGAGGGCGCTGCTGAGCGAGGAACCCGCCATAGAGGAGCCAGAACTCAGCGCAGCCTGAGCCGGCATGCTCGGTGCAAAGAGGAGCAAGCTGGTGACAGTAGGGGTAAGAAGGCGCAGGAAATTCACGGATTCCAGTCTACTGGCATGGGGGATTTTCTCCGGGCTGAGGCGTGCGATTGCGGCTTTGCCGCCCTAGATGCCAAATCGTGACCGAATCTGCGGGCGTTGTCCCGTCGATTTGGCATGTAGGCACATTGAGTAGGGCGCTAAGGCGCCGCAATGCGATAGCGCGCTGAGACCACCGCGCTAAACTGTATAGCCATGGGCATTCAATACCGATCTCGTAAGAAAACCGGCAAGAATAGCTGGATCAACATCTCCGGCTCTGGGGCATCCATGTCCACCAAGGTGGGGCCGGTGACCTTCAACTCCCGCGGCGGCATGTGGATCAACCTGCCTGGCGGGCTGAACTTCCGGGGACGCTGGCGCTAAATTACAAGGTCGCAACCATGGAAGAACCTACGAGTGACTATGTCCGCATGGGCATTGAAGCCGACGTTGTGCTGCGCCTTGGCATGCTGCTTATGGGCGCCGGCACGTCGGGCTATCGTGCGCTGCGCGGAATGAAGCGCGCGGCCCGCGCTCTAGGCTTTTCCCGGTTGGACGCCAACGTAGGCGTTACCCAAATTACGTGCACCTTCCATAAGGGGCGAGCTTTTCGCACCGTGGTGGCGCAGCAGCATTCGCCAGCTGTCGACGCATCTCGTATCGAAGCCCTTGAGGATCTCACCCATAATCGCCTCTACGCCGGCATTACTGCGGAAGAACTCGATGCTTTCCTCGATGACATCGAGTCTCACGTGCGCAAGCGCTGGAATGGTTTTACCTTGGCCACTGCCGCGGGCGTGGCCTGCGCTTCCTTCTCAGTGCTTAACTATTTCCAGTCCTATGTTGTCTTCTTGGTCGCGCTCGCTGCCTTTTGCGGGCAGTTTGTCAGGTGGGCGCTGCATCATAAGCACGTGCACCAGATCGGCTGCATTGTGGCAGGTGGCGCCACGGCGAGCTTGGTCTACTTCCTGAGCACCGAGCTTTTGTCTATTGCTGGCTTAGCCAATCCCACAGACTTCTCCTCGGGCTATGTAGCCGCAGTACTTTTCCTGATTCCCGGCTTCCCGCTGTTTTCCGCGCTGATTGATTTGGCGCGCTTTGACTTTGACGCCGGCATGGCGCGGCTTAGCTACGCACTGACCGTCATCATCGCGGCTACCTTCACGGTGGCCATGGTCAGCTGGTTCACGGAACTTACCCCAATTGCGCCGCCACCTGTGCCCGATGCCAGCTGGTACGCAGCCGCCATCCTGGCTAGCTTCTTAGGCATCGCCGGCTTTGCCTTCCTGTTTAATTCCTCGCGGCGCATGGTGATTGCCGCCGCAATAGTAGGCACCGTAGCCAACATGGTGCGCTTGGGCATCCTAGAGCTGGGAGTGACCAGCTACTTCGCAGCTTTCGTGGGCGGCACGATCATCGGTCTGCTGGGCGGGCGCGTGGCGCGCACCATGCATCTGCCACGTATCACCACCACGGTTCCCGCCGCAGTCATCATGATTCCCGGCGCAGCGATGTTTCGCTCTGTCTATCACTTGAATGCCGGCAACATGGATCAAGCGTTGTCCAATCTCGCCACGGCCTCGATGATTGTGCTCTCCATCGGCTGCGGCCTCATCTTCGCGCGCCTGCTTACTGACAAAGACTGGGCACTGGGCCGGCTTATCGATTTCTCGCGCCAACCACACGATTCGCGCTACTAAAACGCCGCCTTAATGGGGCAGGTGGAAAAGTCCCTGGGAATCTTGCTCCGCGAGGCCGTCGTCAAGCAGCGAAGCCAACGCCCGCGAGCGTTGCGCCGCATCGGGCCACACCACATCGATTTTACTCTTCGGCACCGGGGCATCGGCGCCGCGCAGGACATCCAGAATCAGCCCACGCACTTGGCGGTCGGTGCCTTGGAACTTTTGCACGCGTTTTTTGGCCTTGGAAAGCTCGGCCTCACTAGGCTGCGGGCAGCCCGCCAGCTGCCAGGCACAACCTTCGCGAAGCGGGCACCCCTCACAATTGGGGGCCTTTGCCTTGCATACCAAAGCACCGAGTTCCATGAGCGCGGCCGAAAAACGTGGACCATTTTCTGGCGGGAGGAGCTTTTCCACGGCGGAAAGTTCCTTCTTCGAAGGCTGCGGCTGCAGGAATCGGCCGTCCACGGCGCGCGCGTAAACTCGGCGCACATTGGTATCAACCACCGGCACGTTGCGCTTGTAGTGGAAACAAGCCACCGCCCGCGCTGTGTAATCGCCGATGCCGGGCAGCTCCAGCAGCTTCTCGACGTCGCTTGGTACCGGCTTTTCACCTATGGCTTGCGCACACTCCCACAAGCGCAACGCGCGCCGGGGATAACCCAGCTTGCCCCACGCGCGCAGCACCTCCGCGCGGGAGGCCGCCGCGAAGTCGGCCGGGGTAGGCCACCGCTGCATCCATTCCTCCCACACCGGGGCCACACGTGCGACCGGAGTCTGTTGGCTCATGACCTCACTAAGCAGGACGCCCCACGCGGAGGTACCGGGGCGGCGCCAGGGGAGGGGACGTTCGGCTGAATCAAACCAGTCCAAAAGAGCAGCGGTGTTAATCATCGGGAAACAGTGTAAGCCAGCCTGCGTTCGGGACTACAGTTGAATCCATGCCACTTTCAAAAGTCCCGAAAGATCCCCAAAAGGTTTGGGAAGCCCTACAAGCTGGAAACGAGCGCCTGGTCAGTGGAAACGCTATCTCCGTCAACACTGAGTCGCGCCTCCGCGCCCGGCTAACCCGGGGCCAAGACCCGCGCGTCATCGTGCTGGCATGCTCCGATTCGCGCGCCCCGATTGAGCACGTATTTAACATCGGTTTCGGCGATGCCTTCGTCATTCGTACCGCCGGGCATATCCTGGACAACGCGGTGCTTGCCTCGCTGGACTATGCCTTGGAGAACCTAAACGCCAACCTTCTCGTGGTGATGGGCCACCAGTCCTGCGGTGCGGTGGGCGCGGCCTCGGCGTTCCTGAACGGAGAGATCAACCTGCCGACCGGGCTGCAGCGACCCATCATTGAGAAGGTCGCGGCTTCGGCGCTGCAGGCCAAGCGACAGGGCCGTGAGACTCGGCCCGATTTCGAGCGCGAGAACACGGCCCAAACGGTCTCTCAGATCATCGCTGATGTGCCAGCGGCGCGGCGGCTTCTCGACGCCGGCACGCTCGGCGTTGTCGGCCTGCGCTACCTACTGGAAGATTCTAGCGTGGAAACGGTGGTGCGCCACGGCGTGGACTAGGGCCATTTAGGCCTAGACACGCGGCGAGGGCTGGTGCAAGTTTGTCTGTGTCACCCCTTAAAATCGGAAGCGTGACTGATAACCGACGCAAACCCCTGCCCCAAGAGATCTACATGCGCCGCCGCGTTGCTGCGCTGATTGGACTTTTGGTGCTCGTCGGGCTGCTCATCTGGGCAGCGACCAGCATGTTCGGCGGCTCCGATGAGTCGGTGCCTACCGCTGCTACCAGCGCCCGCGGCTCGGAGGCTGCGCCGGAGACCAGCAAGACGAGCGCTGCCCCAACTAGTGATGCGGCATCGAGCAGCGTAAGCGCCGCGCCGAGCAGTGCGGAAAGCAGCGCCGACAGCAGCGCTGCAAACCCAAGCGAGTCTTCGCCTTATCCGGCGCCTAGCGCGGGCGCGGAGCCGGCTAAGAATACCTGCGCCTTGGAGGACTTGGAGATCGTAGGTACTGTCAGCCAACCTAGCTACAGTGAGGGCGAGTACCCAACCTTCTTCATGGAGGTCAAGAACCCTACCGCCGCTGATTGCGTGATTGACCTAGATAAGGACATCCTGCGCTTTGAGGTCTATGACCTTTCCACCAATGAGAAGAAGTGGGCTGATACTGACTGCTTCCCGCCGGTGGATACTGGTGAGGTCACCTTCGAGCCAGGCAAGCAGCGCACCTTCCAGGCTGATTGGTCCCGTAAAATGTCCCAGCCAAACCAGTGCAATGACCGTGCACCGGCCCCGGTGGGTGGCTACTTCATGCACGCAGTTATTGGTAACCACGCCTCGAAGGCAGAAACCTTCAACCTCGATAGCTAGCGCAAAAGGGCGATGGCCTCGCCCAAAGTTCCAGCTTGCAGCACCCGTATCCCGGCGGCATCCACCTTGCCCGCCGGGACGATTGCGTTTTCATAGCCCAAGCGCGCGGCCTCGCTCAAGCGGCGATCCAGGTTGGGCACGCGGCGCAGCTCGCCAGCCAGGCCCACCTCACCGATGACCACCGTCTTGGGCGGTAGCGGCTTTTCATGCAAAGAGGACCAGGTGGCAAGCGCTACGGCAAGATCCGTGGCGGTCTCCTGGATGCGCACGCCGCCCACGGTGGCGACGTAGGCGTCTTTGTCATTAGTGCGCTCTCCTGCGCGTGCCTGCAGAACCGCCAGCACCATGGGCACGCGGTTGGAGTCCAATCCCGTGACCACGCGGCGCGGGTTCTTTGCCACTGGATCCACGGTGAGCGCCTGAACCTCCGCGAGCATGGGGCGTACACCGTCCATGGCAACGGTGACCGCGGAGCCATCCGGCGTGCTCCCGCGGTGGGAGAGGAAGAGCCCAGAAGGATCTGCTACCTCGCGAATGCCGCCGGAAGTCTGCTCGAAACATCCCACTTCATCGGTGGCGCCGAAGCGGTTCTTGATGCCGCGCAGCATGCGTAGGCTGGACTGCCTGTCACCCTCGAAGTTCAACACCACGTCAACCAAGTGCTCGAGTACGCGGGGACCTGCAACGTTGCCGTCCTTGGTTACGTGGCCCACAAGCAGCACCGGAATGCCGGTGGACTTTGCCAGGGTGGTTAGCGCCGCAGTGACCGCGCGTGACTGGGCCACGCCGCCAGCTACGCCCTCGACGCCTGCCGCATGCATAGTCTGTACAGAGTCCACGATGATAAGGCTGGGCTTGAGTTGTTCAACGTGGCCGAAGACTACGTCCAAGTTAGACTCGGCGGCTAGGTAGAGGGTCTCGTGGAGCGCGTCAGTGCGCTCGGCACGCGCCCTTACTTGGCCCGCTGACTCCTCTGCGGTGACATATAGTGCCGTGCGTTCGAGCTGCGCCCACCTTGAAGCCACCTCCAGTAGCAACGTGGACTTACCAACGCCGGGCTCGCCGGCCATGAGTACAACCGAGCCTGGAACGATGCCTTTGCCCAAAACACGGTCTAACTCGCCGATACCCGTGTTGATGGTCTTAGTAGCACTCGCCCCAATCTTGGTGATGGGTTGCGCCGGGCTGGAAGGCGTTAGACCCTTGACCATCTGCCCGGTCACCGCAGCCGAGGCAGCCGTGCCCTCAGAAGCAGCCGGGGCGGATTCCTGCAGCGTTCCCCACGAGCCGCAATCTGGGCAGCGGCCTAGCCACTTCGGAGAGACGTAGCCACACTCGGAACAGGTGTGGATTGGACGCGATTTCTTAGCCATGCCAGTAACTCTAAAACACCCGCCGGACACGAGCGCCAACGAGAAACCCCGCACTTAGAAGTGCGGGGTCGAAGGGTTAATTAAAGGGCTTATTTCACCCGGAGGCTTAGTGGTGAGATGCCTCAGGGGACTCGGTGGTAAAGCCCTCGGTGGACTCAACGTCGCGGTTGTACTCACCGGACTTCAGCGGGGAAGCGGCAACAGCTGCGTCCACCTCGATGGTGCCGTTGTTGAAGGTGAAGGTAACCGGGCGGGAGCCGGCGTAGCCAAAGTCCTCATTCTCGAGGGAGGTCTCGACGTACTGAACGTTCTTGTTCTTCTTGTCCTTCTTCAGCTCTTCCAGGTTCTTGGCGGAATCAGCGATGATGGACTGGTCACGGGCCATCGGCTTCGTGGAGCCCAACTCTACGTCCTGGCCATCGACGGAAACGGACTCCAGGGTGACGTCAGAAACGTCGTAGCCCTGGTTGACGGCAACGAACTTCAGGGAAGTCTCACCGGAATCCGGCTCAACCTGGATTGTGACGTCGCGGACTGCGACAGCGCCGTCCTCGGTAGCAGCGGAGGAACCATCGACAGCCGCAACCTTCTGGGAAGTTTGAGTGATGTGGCCTGCCGAGCAGGAAGCCAGAGCCAGCGCAGACAGGGCGGTTACGGAAATGATGGCACCGCGACGAGCGGCGGTCTTCAAGGGCTGCACTTTGAGGGTCCTCCATAGATTGCGATCACAAAGCTTATCAACGCTTTAGCCTAGTACCTTTCCGCCCCAAGTACACAGTTTCCTCTAAACCCGTTGGGTAGGTGGCGGGGTAATACGGGGGTAGACCATGGGCGTCGACAAGCGCAAAAGCTCTACGTGCTAAACTGGTTGCCCTGTATGCGTGCCGCGCGAGGCACGAACATTAAACAAGGAGTGGGAATGGAATTTAAGGTCGGAGAGGTCGTCGTCTACCCGCACCACGGTGCTGCCAGGATTACTGACATTGAGCAGCGCGAGATGGGCGGCGAGACCCTGGAGTTCCTCGTCCTCCAGATCAACCAGTCTGACCTTGTGGTTCGAGTGCCTTCGAAGAACGCCGAGACCGTCGGTGTGCGTGACGTCGTGGGCAAGGAAGGCCTCGAGCGCGTCTTCTCCGTTTTGCGTGAGCTCGACGTGGAAGAGGCCGGCAACTGGTCCCGCCGTTACAAGGCAAACCAGGAGCGCCTAGCCTCTGGTGACATCAACAAGGTCGCGGAAGTGGTTCGTGACCTGTGGCGCCGTGACCAGGATCGCGGCCTGTCTGCTGGTGAGAAGCGCATGCTTACCAAGGCTCGCCAGATTCTCGTGGGCGAGCTCGCGCTGGCTTCCCCGGTCGATGAAAAGAAGGCCGACACCATGATGGAAGAAATCGATGCCACCATCGAGCGTCACCGCGCTGCCGGCATCGTGGAGGATAAGTCCATCACCACCGATATCGACAACGACATCGATCTCGATGACCTCTCCTTCGACGACGAAGACTAAGGTCTACGGCCTCATCGCGGCCGCAGGCATGGGCACCCGCTTGGGCGCCGAATTGCCGAAGGCTTATGTTGAGCTGGAAGGCCGCACTTTGCTGGAGCGTTCTGCGGCGGCCATGGGGGAGGTCTGTGACGAATTGATCGTCACCGTCAGCCCCGAGATGGAAGAGCACGCACGCGCCCTGCTGCCCGGCGCTCACTTGGTCCACGGCGGCGGCGAGCGCGCTGACTCCGTATGGGCTGGCCTCCAGCACATCCCTGACGATGCCATCGTCCTCATTCACGACGCCGCCCGCGCGCTAACCCCGCCCGAGATGATCGCGCGCGTTGCCGAGGCCGTGCGCAGCGTCCCCGCGGTCGTCCCGGTGGTGCCGGTCGCGGACACCATCAAGGTCGTCGACGAGCACCGCGTCGTATCCACCCCGGACCGTTCAAAGCTGCGCGCGGTCCAAACCCCGCAGGGCTTCCGCGTGGCTAAGCTGCGCGAAGCGAACGAAGCCTATTTCTCAGGCCAGCAAGATTTCGTGGCCACTGACGATGCCAGCTTGATGGAATGGTTTGGCGTCCCCGTCACGACCGTCGAGGGCGACCCACTAGCTTTCAAAATCACCACGCCCATCGATCTCACGCTGGCCACGGCGATTTTAAACAAGGAGCTCTCATGACCCAGCCCATCATCCCGCGCGTAGGCATTGCCACCGACGCCCACCAGATTGAGGAAGGCAAGCCCTGCTGGATTGCTGGGCTGCTTTTCGACGACGCCGATGGCTGCGAGGGCCACTCCGACGGCGACGTGGTCAGCCACGCGCTTGTCGACGCCCTCTTGTCCGCCGCCAACCTCGGTGACTTGGGCTCGTTCGTGGGTGTGGGGCGCAAAGAATACGACAACGTTTCGGGCGAGCGCCTGCTGCGCGAGTGCCGTGAACTGCTTGAAGAAAATGGCTTCGTGATTGGTAACGCCGCAGCTCAGCTGGTGGGACAAACCCCGAAGATGGGCCCGCGCCGCGAAGAGGCCGAGCACGTGCTCAGTGAGATTTTAGGCGCTCCCGTTTCCGTCTCCGCTACCACCACCGACCACCTAGGCTTCACCGGCCGCTCCGAAGGCCGCGCCGCGGTGGCGACGGCGGTGGTCTGGAAACAGTAATTGCCGGGAAAGGCGCGCGTGGAAGGCGCATCGCTGTGCCTTAAAGTAACCGCAAACAGCCAAGCGCCCATAGCCTAGAATGGTCAGGGTGAGTAACCTACGCATTTATGACACCGCCACCCGTAGCCAACGCGATTTCGTGCCCGTTAAAGAGGGCCACGCCTCGATTTACTTGTGTGGTGCCACCCCGCAGGCACAGCCGCACATCGGCCACCTGCGCTCCGGCGTAGCCTTTGACATTCTGCGCCGCTGGCTCATGGCGCAGGGCCTGGACGTCGCCTTCGTGCGCAACGTCACCGACATTGATGACAAGATTCTCACTAAGGCCGCCGATAATGGCCGCCCCTGGTGGGAGTGGGTTTCCACTTACGAGCGTGAGTTCACTAAGGCCTACAACACCCTGGGCGTCCTGCCGCCATCGGTAGAGCCGCGCGCCACGGGATTCGTTACCCAGATGGTGGACTACATGCAGCGGCTTATCGACGCCGGCTTTGCCTACGCGGTATCTGACGATACCGCGGGGGCAGACGGAGCCGGTTCCGTCTACTTCGACGTTCAAGCCTGGGTCGCGGCCGAGGGATCTGACTACGGCTCCCTGTCCGGCAACCGCGTCGAGGAGATGGAGCAAGGCGAAGACCCAGAGGCTCTCAAGCGCGGAAAGCGGGGGCCGCAGGACTTCGCGCTGTGGAAGGCCGCCAAGCCTGGCGAGCCTTCTTGGCCTACCCCGTGGGGCCGCGGACGCCCCGGCTGGCATTTGGAGTGCTCGGCTATGTCCACCTACTACTTGGGCGGCGAATTCGACATTCACTGCGGTGGCCTCGACCTGCAGTTCCCGCACCACGAGAACGAGGTCGCGCAGTCCCATGCCGCCGGCGATAAGTTTGCCAATTACTGGATGCACAACCACTGGGTGACCATGGCCGGCGAGAAGATGTCCAAGTCCCTGGGCAACGTGCTGGCCATCGACAACATGCTGGAGATCGTCCGCCCGGTCGAGCTGCGCTACTACCTCGGCTCCGCGCACTACCGCTCCGTGCTGGAATACTCCGAGGCAGCCCTCACCGAGGCCGCTGCCGGCTACCGCCGCATCGAGGACTTCGTGAACAAGTTCGACGATCTAGCGCTGGGCGAGTGGACCCCGGCCTTCGAGGACGCCATGAACGACGACATCGCCGTTCCGAAGGCACTGGCCGAGATTCACACCAATGTGCGCGCAGGCAATAAGGCCCTGGGCGCTGGCGATGAAGCTCAGGCACGGCAAATTGCCGAATCGGTTCGTGCTATGGCCGCAGTGCTGGGCTTTGATCCTTTGGCTGAACAGTGGAAAGATGGGGCGTCGACAAGCACTGCGGATACAGCGCTGGACGCACTCGTCCAAGCAGAACTGGAGCGCCGCACCCAAGCCCGCGCGGAGAAGGACTGGGCCACTGCGGACGCCGTCCGCGACCGCCTCGCCGCAGCTGGCATCACCATCACTGACACTGCCGACGGCCCCACCTGGTCGCTGGCCTAAGGAGAATTCATGGCACGTACGCACGGCCGCGGCGGCGCGGGCATCCGCAAGACAAACAAGAAAGGCGCCACTAAGGGCAGTGGCGGCCAGGTAAAGAAGGGCCTTGAGGGCAAGGGGCCAACGCCTAAGGCAGAGGATCGCGTCTACCACGCGAAGCACAAGGCCAAGCTGGAGCGCGAGCGCCGCAACTCGGGCCGCCACCAGAAGGAGACGGCGGAGATGGTCGTCGGCCGCAACCCGGTTGTCGAGTGTCTGCACGCGAAGGTGCCTGCTACCTCGCTGTACATCGTGCAGGGCACCCGCAACGATGCGCGCCTGTCGGAGGCCGTGGCCATTGCGAATTCCCGCAACATTCCTATCCTTGAGATTCAGCGTCACGAGATGGATCGCATGACCGGCAACGGTTTGCACCAGGGCATTGGCCTGCAGATTCCGCCTTATAAGTACGCGGACTTCCATGACCTGATGGACCGCGCGAAGGACGCTGGCGAGCCGGGCATGTTTGTCATTCTGGATAACATCACCGACCCGCGTAACTTGGGCGCGGTTATCCGCTCCGTTGCGGCGTTCGGCGGCCACGGCGTCATCATTCCGGAGCGTCGCTCCGCGTCGGTGACTGCAGTGGCGTGGCGTACTTCCGCGGGTACCGCAGCACGCTTGCCCGTCGCGCGCGTGACCAACGTGACCCGCACCGTGCAGGAATTCCAGAAAGCCGGCTACCAGGTCGTTGGCCTAGACGCCGGCGGCGAGCACACGCTCGACACCTACACGGGTGGCAAGGATCCCGTGGTCATCGTCATCGGCTCTGAGGGAAAGGGCATCTCCCGCTTGGTCCGCGAGAACTGCGATGTCATCATGTCCATCCCGATGACCGGTTGGGTTGAGTCCTTAAACGCATCCGTTGCTGCGGGTGCAGTGCTTTCGGAGTTTGCTCGGCAGCGTCGCGCTGCGAAGTAACACGTAATTTGGAAGGCGTCGCGTTGTGCGGCGCCTTTTTGCTTGCCTCCAATGCGTCTGCTGGGCAGCTACCGCCGTCCTGGTTGCAAATGCCCAGGGCTGGAAACCCAGACCTCCTGCTCGCATTTTCACGCGCTTGCCGACGCCCTGCAATCCACCAGAGAGCTGCGGATTGAGGCCTGGGTATTTGCGCGGAGTTGATGAATCTGCGAAAGATAACTTTTGACACTTGAACGCGGTTTAGGGGCAGCGTATATCTTTTAGTAGCGCGCGCTATAAGTTCAGATTCTTCTCAAGAAAGGAATGCTTATGAAAGTGAGCATGTCTAAGCGAGCAGTTTCAGTAACTCTCGCAGGTTTGTTGGCGTTGGGTGGTACAGGTGTTGCTGGGGCCACGATTGTAAATATCGATGGCGGCACGTGGGACTACGGTACGGGTAGTGGCCAAGTTTGGTCGCACTACTTTCACAATGGGGTGCGGCACGGTTCAACTGCTGTTGGTACCTTCAAGTCGGATAGCGGTTGCGTCAACAAAAACACTTGGTCACGAGCAACAGCTCCCAAGAAGTCCTCTGGAAATAAGTCCTACTACCGACACTGCTAAGGCTCGATGAAAACTTCAGTCAGACTACTAACCGTAGGGATTTTGCTCTCTACGGTTATTAGCGCATTCATTGCCTTTGTCGGAGCCAGCCTCTTATCGACTCTGGATTACCGGCTTGGCAACGAGTTTGTCCAGATCGAAGACTTCAAACCTGACAGTCACACAGAAACACTGTTTCCTGAGCTTTCTGAATTTGCGCGGGACTCAGGATTTGACGTATCGATTTATTACGCCTCGCTAGCTGATTCGGATGGTGAGGTGCGAATCTACTCCTCGGCTCTGCCTTCAGGTGCAGCTAACTTTGAGTCTCAAAAGTTTCAGAGAGGCGAAAAGCTTGTTTGGTATCCATTGTCGGAAATTCCGACTAAGGAACCGCGCCAAGTTTTTAACATTAAAGGATCGGAAAACGACGCTCGAGACCTAACGACATGGTTGGAGGAGCGCGGGTATTCCGTGATAGGGCTCCAGAACTTGACTTGGAGCATCGTCATGACTTCGTCGCTGCCTTTGTTGGTCGCGGCTGCTTTTCTACTCGCGCTCGTGTTGGGTGGCGGGCACTGCCTAGTGCGGGCTCGCGAAATCGGCATTCACAGACTTTTGGGGCTAAAGCTATCGCAGACGCTAAGGCTTGATGTAACGCGGCTTGCCAAGCAAACATGGCTACCATTTTTTCTTGCGATCATTTTTATTGCGGCGGCATTGTATCTTTACAACGACTGGGCAGAAGCGACGTTGTTTTGGGCCTTTTTCGGCGTTTCTGTGTTGCTCCAATGGGTCGGTTTGGCGCTGGGCTATGTGCTCGGGCAGTTATTGGTTCGAAATATTTCGATCCCGCAGGCCATCAAAGGCAAGGTTCGGGCGCGTCCAATTACCTACGCTCTGTATGCTGTCCGGCTATTGGCACTCTTGACGAGCCTGACGGCACTTTCGCAGATGGTTGATACCGGTGCTGAGGTGTCCGCGCGAGAGGAATTGCAACCGTATTGGAGCGGACATGCCAATGAGCAAGAGTTTGCCCTGAGCTCGAATATCACTCCGGATGAAAAAGAACAGGCTGCAGCTGCAGCGCCCTTGCGTCAGGCGGACCGCGAAGGAAAGCTACTCTTAGCGGATCCTTTTTGGCTTACCTGGCCGACTCAACTGGAAGCCCCGGTTATTCTCAGCAACCATCGGTTCGCCGTTCAAGCTGGTGTTTCCCCTTCTGAAGAAGACGTAACCGTTTGTGCTCCCGTTGCCCTCAGTGAAGAATCCAAACAGACGATTATTGACTCCGTTGCATTTGAAGCCGAACTCGCGAAGAAGAAAGTTCCAGATTTTAACTGGAAAGAGGATTGTTCGCTTGGGCAAGTCTTTTCCTATGACGTTGAGCTGCGGCCAGTAATTAATGACCCCATTGTGGTCTCGTTACCAGTGGGGCTTGAAGCTATCGGTGACCGGAATTTACTCGCGAAAGCCTCGCAGAAAGTCCTCCTTGCCATCGAGCCAACTGTCGTTGGTGAGCTGAAAGATGGGACGGTGGGCAAGGTGCTTGCCACGGCACAACCGCATGCTGATTCCTGGCGATCGTCCCTTGAGGAAGCCAAAGATCAATTCAGCCTTTGGTCGTTAAATACGGTCGTAGCGATATTACTGGTTTCCTTGTTAATCGTCGCGGGGCTTTTCAGTTTCCAGGTGGCGTTCCGGCGAGAGCTCTATGTTTCCTTCATTTGTGGGCGCAGCCCGTGGAAGATGTGCAGGAAGATTCTGCTGGCCGAGCTATTCTTTTTCGTTACCACCATCGGCTGGGTTTTGTATCGTTTGCGCGAGCATAAGGAACAACTGGAATCGCACTATCCATCAACGTGGTCGATGGGGTTTGAAAACAGGTGGTCCACGGCAACCGTTCTTGCTGTCGTCGCATTTTCGATCGTGTGGATGTGTATTTCAATCGGTTTGACCTGGTGGATTAGTGCGCGAAATCAAATGCGCTGGACAGACAGCGAGGGAAATTAGGATATGGAAATTCAGGTTGAAGACCTTCACTACAGTGTGAAGGGAAAAATGATTCTTTCCGGCCTTACGCGGTCTTTTGCGGCTGGCCGGGTGACTGCATTAACCGGCGTCTCCGGAAGTGGGAAAACCACCCTGTTGAACCTCTTGGGCGGTCTGATCTCGCCGGACAAAGGCTCAATCATGTGGGATGGAAACAACATTGCATCGCTATCGGCAGGTCGACTGCGCAAGTATCGACGCGAATGCGTTGGGTATCTTTTTCAAGATTACGGCTTGGTTCCTGACCTCACCGTTGTCGACAACGTGAAGCTCGCAGCCAGTAACGTTTCGCGCCGTGCTTTCGATGAGGCGCTAGACAGCGCTTTGGCGCAGGTCGGTTTACGAGGCTATGAAAAGCGTGTGGTCAGCGGCTTGTCGGGCGGCGAACAACAACGAGTAGCCTTGGCGAGGATCCTCATTTCTAAGCCCAAAATCGTATTGGCGGACGAGCCAACCGGTGCGCTTGACGAGGACAATGCTCAGCTGGTTGTTGAACACCTCCGTGCTTTCGCTGACCAAGGCGCCGTTGTCGTCGTCGCGACGCATTCCAAGCATGTAGCTGACCAAGCAGACTGCGAGGTAACGCTTTAGTGTGGCGATTGAAATACTCGGATATGCCGTGTCTGCTTGCAGGCATCCGAGACGATGAGCAATCGATACTCGATGAGCTAAGACGTTACTTCCTCTGGCCCCAGGTTGAATGTGTGTCCACTCAAAGGGAGCTGCTGAATGCATTGTCTGGCTCACAGGAGCAATTGCTGGTGTTGTGCGAGCGCAAAGACTCGGCGACCTGGGTATGGGATATACAAGAGTTAAAGAGCAGCGATTTCATTTACTTGGTGGATTATTCACAGCATTCGCGTGAGAAGCTTCAAACGGCAATCAATTTGGGCGCGTCTGCATATTGCGTCGTTACCCGGGAAGCTCGCTCCGGCCATGGGGGCCTTAAAATAAGTTGTTGCTTTGAAATAAACGGCGTAGCTGTTGGGACAATGCCTGAACCAGATATGCAGCGAAACCTCGAGCGACTGTCCGCAATTCAGCTTCGAATTTTAAACGGAATTGTATGTGGGCACTCAAATTATGGCATCGCGGAGGAAACACATCTTTCTGTGCCGATGATCAAGAAAATAGTTTCCCAGCTGCTCGACATCTTTGCTGCAGAGAACAGAGTCCAGTTAGCCATAAAAACCTTACCCGCTATGGGTTGAGCTGCCATCCTGTTGCAAATGCCCAGGGCTGGGTAAGTAGCGGGGAGGCGAGCCGCGGGGCTATAAGCCGAAGAAGTCCTCCACCACCTGGGCCGCGATGAAGCTATCGGTATTCGGGCCCAAGCGCGCGTCGAGCTCGTTGCCCGAGGGGATGACGTGGCCCACGCCTTCCATGGTCCACAGTTCGACGGGGTTGTCACCTTCCCAGGAATGCAAAGACACATCAGAAAACGGGCGGGTTACCTTGGCCTTAGAGCAACCGTTCATCGTGGCGAAGCGCTGCGCAGTCCACAACGCGGAAGTAACCTCGCCGCGGGAGCTATTCGCGAGGCCAGCGTGGCCGCCTTCATAAGGCGCTAACGGGTCCGCAGTGCCGTGCATCATGAGGATTGGGGTGGGCGTATAGCCCTCGGGGTTAGACGGCGCATGGTTAGCGCCGCTGCCCATCGTCGAGGCGAAGATGCAGGCACCGTCGAGGAAGCCCGGGGCATCGAAAAGCAGGCGAATTACCATCTGCCCGCCGTTGGAATAACCGCAGGCGAAGGTGCGCTGCGTGCCGTATTCCTCCTGTACGGTGGCGGCGACGTGTTGGAGAAAGGCGACGTCGTCAATGCCAAGCTCACGGGCCTTGACCGGAAGCACCGCGCGGGCGTCGTTGAAGTGCCTATCCACGCCGTCGGGGTAGACAACCACCGTGCCCGTGCGGGCGGCGAGCTCGTCGAAAGTACCGTTTGTAAAGCGCCGCATCACGCTGCCATTTTGCAGCGAACCGTGGAGGAAAAGCAGCAGGTTCGGACCGGGATTTTCCGGCGCGACGACGGTGTACTTACGCTTGAATCCCTGAAATTCCACGATGGTCATGGAACAAAAGTTTAGTCGGGGTGGGCGCAGGTTTCGTCGTGTGTGCTGGTGTGGTGCTTTTCCGAATCGCTGCGGCCCTCGAAGTGAGCTTTGGTGACGCGGGCGGCGGCGATGTCGTCGCGCACGGCACGGCGGTTGCGCAGCCAGCCCACGAGGCGGCAAACCAGGTAAATGACAAAAGAAATTGTGGTGACGAAGACCGAGACTGGCAAGCCTGGTGCTAGCGAGAGGATGAGGCCACCCACGGCGGCGACCTCGGCGAAAAGCGTGGACCACAGCACCGCGCGCACCGGCGAGGAGGTGATCTGCACTGCTGCTGCGCCCGGTGTAATCAGCAGCGCCATGACCAACAGCGAACCGACAATCTGCACTGACTGCGCCGCGGTAAGGCCCACCAGAATGGCAAAGCCTACGGAGATAGCGCGCACTGGTACGCCGGCTGCCTGCGCCATGACCGGGTCGGCGGAAGCGAAAAGCAGCGGGCGCCAGAAGAGCAACACGACGCCCACGATGATGACGGTAGTCAGCGCCAGCAGCCACACCGAGGCCGCGGAAACACCCACGATCTGGCCGGTCAGCAGCGTCATCGCCGTATTGGAATTGCCCGGATAGAGATGCAAAAACAGCACCGATAGACCAAGGCCAAAGCTCATCACCACGCCAATCGCGCTGTCTTGCTGGCCTTTCAGCCCCAACACCGCCAGGATGATGGCGGCCACGATGGCGCCCGCGATGGCACCGAAGCCTAAGTTAAATCCGAAAAGCAGGGCAGCCGAAGCGCCCATCAGGGCGAGCTCAGACGTCGCGTGCACTGAAAAGGACATCTGGCGCAGCACGATGAGTGAGGTCATCACACCAGAGAGGATGCCCAGCAGCGCGCAGGCCCACAGAGAAGACTGCACGAAATCGACGCCGAGCAGATACTGGGTGTCTTCGAAAAACTTATTAGACAACGATGAGTCTCCCATCGACCTCGATGACGTTGACCTTGGAACCATACAGCTCAGACAAGACATCCGAGCGCATAACCTCATCCACAGCGCCAAACATGTGGCCATGCGGGGCGATGTAGAGCACCTTGTCCACCACGCCTAGCACCGGGTTGATGCCGTGCGTCACGAACAACACGGAGGTGCCGCGTTCTTTGCGCCAGCGGTCGAGCTTTTCCACGGTCGCTTGCTGGCGGGCAGGATCGAGCGAGAGTAATGGTTCGTCGGCAAGGATGAGCTGCGGGTCATTGGCCAGCGCCTGGGCCTGCCGGATGAGCTGTTGCTGACCGCCCGAAAGCTGCCCCACGCGGCGCTCGGCGATGCCGGTGGCACCCACCTCAGCGAGGAGTTCGTCGACGCGGGCGCGGGAGGGGCGTCGCTTAGCGATGGCCCCGTGTGCCAACGACAGTGAGACCAAATCCCGGGCGCGCATGGGAAGATCCTGCGGAAACATGCGCTGCTGCGGAATGAAACCAACCCGCGAATTGACGTCCACGCGCCCTCCGGTGAGCTGGCGCGTGCCCAGGATGGTGCCCAGCAAGGTGGACTTGCCCACGCCGTTTGGCCCCAAGACGGCGATGAATTCGCGCTTGTCGACGCCCAGGTTGAGCCCCGACCACAGCGGTTCCACGGCCGCTTCATGAAATTGAACCAGCACTAAGCTGCCTCGATGTGGTCCACGGCCTGCTCGTAGTAGTCGAGGAAGTTCGTGCCCTCTGGTGGGGTCTCGCCGATTTCCACGATAGGGATGTGGCGCTCCTCAGCTGCCTTGTGGATGCGCGAGGAGATATCGGTCTCGGTCTGTGGGTTATAAATCAGCAGATCGACCTTGTCTTTCTTGATGGCCTCTAGGAAGCGTGCGAGGTCGGCGGCAGTCGGTTCGCCCTCAGACACGGTGGCCTTGCGGAAGCCCTCCGGCGTCACGTCCAAAGCAGGGGTGTACTTCATGATGTAGTCCGCAATCGGCTCGGTCTGCGCATAGTTGAGCTTCGGCAGCTTCTCGACACGCTTCTTAATGTCCTCGACGCGCTCCAACAGCGGGTCTGCAGATGCCTTGGCCTCTGGGTTGGCCTCATTGACTAGGTCGGCGACCTCGGTGGCCACTTTCTCGATGGCGGCAGCGTCGTACCAGACGTGCTCGTTGCCCTCGATGTTGGTGACCTTGGAGGGCTCCTTCTTGGCGATGACCTTGGCCTCTGCCGCGGTGACGACGTCCGGCTCTTCGTCGAGCTTGCCGTGGTCGGTCAGAGGGAGGGCGTGGATGATCTCGTCCTGGTTCTTTACTGCCTGGTACAGCCAGGAATCGTATCCGCCTCCGCCGACGATGAGGACGTCGGCTTCGTTGGCCTTAGCGATGTCTGCCGCGGTGGGCTCGAAGTGGTGCGGGTCGACGCCGTTGCCCTTGACGATTGGCTCGACCTCAATCTTGACGTCTTGCCTCTGTGCGGAGTCGATGACTTCCTGGGCCACATCTGCCCAGATGGAGGTGGAGGCGACGACCTTGATGGTGTCCTCGTCGGCGCTATCGGTGCTGGAGCAACCGGCCAGGGTGAGGCTGCCTGCACACAGGAGAGCGGCGGGCGCAGCCAGGGATTTAAGGGAAAAACTCATGCCCTCTAGTTTGCGTTTGTTGAAAATTGTTGTCAAATGGAAATGTATTGAAAATCCGCTCGCTAAAGACCTTGCCTGAAACGCGAAACGCAGAGGTGAACAGGGTAGGGTAGCCAGCATGGTAAAACGCAGCCAGAATCGGAAAACGCTAGCCTCGCTGGCTGCTGAATTGGGTGTTTCGCGTACCACCGTTTCCAATGCATATAATCGCCCAGACCAGCTGGCCCCAGCCACGCGCGAGCGCATTCTCTCCGCGGCCGCAGCCCACGGCTACACGGGCCCCGACCCCACCGCGCGCAGCCTGCGCACTCGCCGCGCGGGCTCCACGGGGGTCCTCCTGACCGAGCACTTGTCCTACGCCTTCGAGGACGCCGCCTCCGTTGATTTTCTAGCCGGCATGGCAGAGGCATCCACGGGTGCCGCGACCACCCTAACTCTGATTCCCGCAGGGCCCGACGCCCCTTCCGACGACGCTGCCGCCCTCCTCACCCGCGCCGCCGTGGATGGCTTCGTTATCTACTCGGTCTCGTCCGAATCCGTGGAAGCGGCGCGAACGCGTGGTCTTCCGCTGGTGGTCTGCGATCAGCCCAAGGACTCTGGCCTTCCCTTCGTGGGCATCGATGACCGCGAGGCAATCAAGCCCGCCGCCCGCGCGTTGCTCGCGGCCGGCCACCGCCGCATTGGCATCCTGTGCATTCGCCTCCACCACGAGCGCATCGATGGTTTCGTAAGCCCGGAGCAGGTCGAACGCGCAGACATGCACGTCCAACGCGACCGCGTGCTGGGCGCTCTCGATGTATTTGCACAGGCAGGCATTGGCGAGATTCCCATTGTCACCCGCCACATCAACGATGCGAGCACCGCGCGCGCTGCCGCGGAAGAGCTGCTTGCCGCGCGCCCTGAGCTGACCGCCGTGCTGTGCACCACCGACTCGATGGCGCTCGGCGTGCTCGGTGTCTTGCGCGATGCTGGCCTCGCGGCACCGAAAGACCTCTCCGTGACGGGGTTTGACGGCATCACCACCGCCTTGCTGGCGGGGCTTACTACCGTGGTCCAGCCGAATAAAGCCAAAGGCGCGGCGGCAGGCCACATGTTGGCCGAGCATATCGACGCCGCGCTTTCCGAGACTGCCCCAGCACACGACCATAAGCTGCTGTCCACCCGCTTCAACGAGGGGACCACGGTGGGCTCGCCGCGCGAGCAGCATTTATTGGATTGGCGGCTCTAGTCGGCACACTTTGCCAAATATTGCGCCAAAACTTGCCGAAATCAGCGCCTTGTTTGGCAAAATGTACCGCGCTTGTCCCGTTTACCGCGCTTGCCCCGTTTACCGCGCATCACGCTTAAGCGCCGAGGTGAACCGCGCGGGCCGCAGCGAGCTCCTCCAAGAAATCAGACACAGCCGCAATATCCGGAACGCGGTGTGCGGCTAGCGTCTCGCCCTCGCCAACCTTCACGCCCAGGTCTGGTGGCTGATTCAAAACCGCGAATCCGTCTTCGTCGGTGACGTCGTCGCCCAAGAAAACCGTGGCCGTGGCGCCGACGCGCTCGCGCAGCTCGGAAATCCATGAGCCCTTCGTGGCCTGGGTAGCGGAGAACTCGATGACAGACTTGCCGGCAGTCATGGGGAAACCGGCTGGGTCGAGTGCGCGGCCAGCAGCGTAGGCCTCGGCGGCTAGCTCTGGGTCTGTAAGCTCCAAGCGGCGCAGGTGGAACACGCGCTGGAAAGGCTTAATCTCAATTTCCGCGCCAGGAAAGCGCTCCATCAGCTCACGGATTTCTGCTTCCTTGCGGTCCAAGTGCGCCTGGGCTTCCGGCGAAAGGGAAGAGTCCTGCCACGAGGACTCCGCGCCGTGGGAGCCGCCCAACAGAACCGGCTCGCGCAGCGGGAAGACGCGCTTTAGCCCTTCCAGGTGGCGCCCAGAAAGCGCCGCTACCGTGGTATCCGGCAGCTTCGCCAGACGCTCCAGGGCAGCCAACGACCGCGGCTCGGCGTGAACCGCATAGATGTCATTGGCAAAACCGGCGAGGGTGCCATCAAAGTCAGAAACTACGGCCAGATGCTTGGTTGCTGCGAGCTTTTCAATCATGCCCTCATCCTAAAACAGCCCTAAAGCGAGACCATGCGAATAGCGGGGGAGTCCACCTCGGCGGTATCCAGAGTCAGAACCAGCTGATTATTCGGGTTTAGCCGAACCTCAAAATCATGGTCTTCCGCCAGCAGATTGCGTAGCAGATTATCCGCCCATAGTGCCGAGCCGGTGCAATCGTCGGGACGGGTATCCATTCGCACCTTATCGATGTGCATGGTGTCCGCGTCGCGGATATTGGCGGCATCCTCGGCCTCGCTGTAGGAGACCTTGGCTTGGAACGGCGCACAGCCAGTAGAGCCCACAATGGAGGATTCGCCGAAGCTCATTTGTGGCACCGCCTTAGCGGTCTGCGGAATCGCAGAAGGCTCATCCGGCTTGGTGTAGATAGCCACTACTTGCCAGTCCTTGCCCACGATTCTCTCGTCACCGCGTGGCTGCGGCCCTGAATCCTCGGAGCCGCAGGCGCTAAGTGTCATTGATGCGGCGAGAAGTGCCGCTGTAATTACTCGCTTCACTTGTTCTTCGCTGCTTTCTCTAGGGCGCTCAAAAAGGCGCGCGACCATACATCCACGTCGTGTTGGACCACCTGTGCGTGCAGGTCGAGCATGTGCTGGCGCATGGTGTCGGGTGAATCATCAAGCGCCTTCAATGCGCTGAGCAGGGCGCGTTTGATGGACTCTATGTCGAAAGGGTTGCATAGGTTGGCCTGCTTGAGCTCCGCGGCGGCGCCGGCAAACTCGGAGAGCACCAATGCACCGCGGCCGTCGTCGTGGCAGGTCACATACTCCTTGGCCACCAGGTTCATGCCGTCTTTGAAGGGGGTGACCAGCATGACGTCGGCAAGCCGGTAGTACTTGCGTAGCATGTCCTTGTCCACTGCGCGGTGCACGTAGTGGACCACTGGCCGCCCAATCTGGCCGAAGCGCCCATTGATGCGCCCCACGGCCTCCTCGACCTGCGAGCGGGTCACGCGGTAATGGTCGATGCGCTCGCGCGAAGGCGTGGCAATCTGCACCAGCGTAACCTCGCTCGGATCCAGCGCCTGCGCCTCCAGCAGCTCCTCGAAAGCTTTGAGGCGCTGCAGGATTCCCTTGGTGTAGTCCAACCTGTCGACGCCCAAAATGACGCGGTGGTGGCCGCCGAATTCCGCACGCAGCTTGGCGACGTCGCGGTCCTCCGCCTTACTGAACCGCGTCATGTCGGAGGATTTGATGGAGATCGGGAACGCGCCCACGCCAACGGTGCGGCCATCGACCTTGATGCCGGCAGTGATGTCGCGGGTGCTGACCTCGCCCGTGACCTCTAAGCCGAGGCGAGTGGCCAGCTCTAAGAAGTTACGGGCGTTGGATTCGAGGTGGAATCCGATGACATCGGCGCCCATCAACCCGCGGACGACCTCTTCGCGCCATGGCAGTTGCAGGAAGAGATCCGCAGAGGGGAATGGAATGTGTAGGAAGAAGCCGATGGTGAGATCGGGGCGTAGTTGGCGCAGAATGCCTGGCAGCAGCTGCAGCTGATAGTCCTGTACCCACACCGTGGCGTTGGATGCTGCGACCTTGGCTACTTCTTCGGCAAAGCGCAGGTTGACCTCGCGATAGGAGTACCACCACTCGCGCTTGTACTGCGGGGTGACGATGAGGTCGTGGTAGAGCGGCCACAGGGTGGCGTTAGAAAAGCCCTCGTAGAAGCCCTCGTAATCCACGTCGGTCAGCTTGACCGGGTGCAGCAGCACACCGTTTTCGGTGTGGAAGGGTTCCGGGGCGTCGTTTGTGATGCCTGGCCAGCCCACCCAGCAGCCTTGCTCGGCCTCCAGCACTGGCGACAAAGCAGTAACCAAGCCGCCAGGCGAGGCCTTCCAGGTGCGGGTGCCGTCCGGTTGGATCTCCAGATCCACGGGGAGGCGGTTGGCCACCACCACGAAGGAATTGTCGTGGCCAGACATTGTTCTTAGGCCTTCTTCGTGGTCTTCTTAGAAGCCTTCTTGGCGGTCTTCTTTGTGGACTTCTTGGTCGACTTCTTCGTTGCCTTCTTGGTGGTCTTCTTAGAAGATTTCTTGGTTGCCTTCTTCGAGGACTTCTTAGAGGTCTTCTTTGGCGCAGCGTCTTCCTGCTCTGCAAGAACCTTCTTGTGTACCAAGCCATCTGGCTCGACGCCGAGCATGGACATCAAGGTCACGCCATCGAGGAAGTCCTCAGCATAAGTAGCGACGATGCGGCGCGCAGCGCGGGCGGTCTCCTCCTCGACTGCATTGCTCTGGTCTGCAGCGGGCTGAGTGTCAGTGACCTTTGGTGGCACGAAGTCCTCCTGAACGAGTTGTGAAAGCTTTCAGACCGCATATTCTACGCCATGCGGCCGTGCGGTGCGGATTCGGGGCTATGTGCGCAGAGATCTATTTTGTGGGCCTGGGTTATGGCGCCGGGCACGGCGAGGATTTCGCCCTAACTGCCAAATCGGTGCCGTGCAGGGAAGGCGAGTTCAGGTGGTGAATGCATCTATACAGCTAGGAGGTTGTGTAGATGTCAAGTGATAAGAGGCTGTGTGAGCGGTACGTGGAGGCGTATCTGCATGATGCGCGTCCGATGTCGGTGATCCTGAAGGAGTTGGGGGTCTCGAAGGCTACGGCGAAGGTGTGGCGTCAGGCTGAGGGCCTTAGCCGTGGTCAGCGTCAGCGGAGTCTGACTGAGAATAAATTCAAAGATCAGTACCAAAAGGTCGTTGCTCTTGTAGAAAGCGGCCAGTCTGCGCATAGCGCACTGAAAGAGACTGGTTTCCCACAGACTGCTTACCGATACCTTGCCCAAGACGGTATCGAACTCGCTAATACCAGTCGCGGTGGAGCCATACAACGCGAGCGGGATCGCATCGCTAAAGCTTTGAAACTTGTTGACGCTGGAAAAAGCTATAAACAGGCTGGCCAGGTGGTTGATCGCTGCGGGGCCCGACCCCCGGAAAGTGGACACATCGGGGGCTAGCTATGCTGCTGTGGTCAGTATAGCCGAAGTCTCGGCTTCAAAGACATCAGGAGCTACGAGATTGCACCAGGAGTGCCGCCTGCGCGTGTTGTAGCGCATGCACCACCGGAAGACTTCCTGCCGGCAGATAATGGGATTGTCAAAGACTTTCCTATCACGCAAGACTTCCCGCTTTAAGGTGGCGTTAAAGGATTCTGCTAGGGCGTTATCGGCACTCGTTCCAACCGCGCCCATGGACTGGCGCACACCTAACGACGAGCAGTAGTTCCTAAAGGCTTGTGAGGTGTACACGCTGCCGTGATCGGAATGGAATACAGCCCCGTCAAGACTGCCACGCACACCGTGCGCGTGGGCTATTGCATCGACGACCAGTGACACTCGCATGTGGTCTGCGAGCGCATAACCTGCAAGTTTTCGTGAATAGGTGTCAATGACTGTGGCAAGGTACATGTTTTGCCTCCCCTACACGGCAGGTAAGTAATGTCACCGACATACACACGATTTGGCTCGCCAGCTGTGAACTTGCGGCCTACTAGATCTGGCATGACACGGTGACCAGGCTTGCGCCTGGTAGTAATGCATCGACGCCGTTTGCTAAAGCCTTTTAACCCCATGGATTTCATGATGCGTGCAACTTTCTTGTGATTTATCGGGCCGAAATCCGTATCACTGTTGAGGCTTGCAGCGATGCGTTTAGCGCCATAAAGCCCGTGCTCATCATCGAAGATGGTCT
>NZ_KV827742.1:0-830 GCF_001836185.1 Corynebacterium sp. HMSC036D03 | reverse complement strand
CTTGGAATCAGACACACTTTTTGCTACTTAGCCCCCTAGCCCGGTTCAGGGAAATCCTCCAAGATTTCGTCCGCATCCCCATCCTCCTGTGTGAGCACGCTGCGAAGGCGGTTTTTCGTTCGGGTGGCGTCTTTGGCGATGCCGTCGTGGAATCCGGCGAGCATCTTCAGCGCTGCTAGTGTCTCGTCGTCGCGGTGGACTGCCCGCAGTGTGTGCGGCATGGTGCGGGCGGTGTCGGCGATGATGAATGCATTCCGGCGGCGGTTTTTGATCGTCCAGGGTAGAGATCGGCTGCTTTTCGCATGGCTAGGTCGGGGAGGTCTCCGACCGTGCAACCGCAGTCGCGGGCCACGGCGATGGGCAGGGCGCCGATCGTGTTGGGTTGATCGATGACCATGAGAACGCTGCCGTGGGCTTGCATGGACGCGAAGATTTCGCGCCGTGCGGCTTCGCCTTGGGGCAGTGGTTTGTCGTAAATTCTCTCGCCGGTGTTGGTCAGCGCGCAGGCATGGTGGCCGGTTTTGCCGACGTCGAGGCCGATGATGATTTCGGGTGTTGTGGACGGTTCCATGGTGGTGTCCTTCTGTTGCGGCTGGTCGCCGGTGTCTTGGACATCCGTTGCAGGTACCCACGTTACGACGAGACCTCTGTTTGGTCCGTGTCCCTATTAGCTGTCAGCGGTTGTCCCCGGTGTCCGGTGGCAACACCCCCGGATTATGGAAATGTTCACGCAGATAAGCCATACCGGGCTCGGTGACCGCGCCCCGTGAGGGGCACCATCACGGTAACGGGGGTGAGGGGGTGTTCCTATATAGGTTGTCAACTCCGTG
>NZ_KV827741.1:0-228 GCF_001836185.1 Corynebacterium sp. HMSC036D03 | reverse complement strand
GCAGAATATCGCGTTCTTCGCGCAGCTTCGCGTTCTCTTTTTCTAGCTGGCGGATTCGCTCGGAATCAGTCGTCTCCTTGGCGTTGTCGCGCATGGCCTTCGTGCGGGCACGTTTGCCGGTGCCGTATTGCTGAAGCCAGGAGAAAAGCGAGGAACGATTGACTCCAAGCTCTGCTGAAGCCGCGTGAAGTGAAAGGTCCTCATTGTTTTCATAGAGGGCCACAGCAT
>NZ_KV827740.1:0-454 GCF_001836185.1 Corynebacterium sp. HMSC036D03 | reverse complement strand
CCATATAGGCGCTCTTGTTGACTACGCGTCCACCGTCACGGACTTTGATGCGCAATGCGTCGAGGAAGATGACGGGGTAGAACTCGTCGAGCTGGCGGTTTTGCCACACCAGTACCTCATCAAGGATGGCGTCAGTGACAGCGGAAATCGTCTCATGGGAGATATCCACCCGCATGGCGGTGGCCATATGGTGCTGAATATCTCGCACAGTCATTCCACCGGCGTACAAGCTGACAATCATGTCATCAACATCAGTCAAACGCCTAGAGCCTTTGGGAACCATGGTGGGAAGAAACGTCCCAGCCCTATCTCGTGGGATGTCTACGGTAACCGGCCCGTAATTGGAATCAACCGTCTTCGGGTAGGTGCCATTGCGGTGATTATCAGTCCCAGCTGCCGCTTTAGCGTCCCGATCACCGGATTGATAACCGAGGTGGGCATCTATCTCAGCATT
>NZ_KV827739.1:67747-82112 GCF_001836185.1 Corynebacterium sp. HMSC036D03 | reverse complement strand
ATTGATAGCCGAGGTGGGCATCCATCTCAGCATTCAAACCTCTGGTGATAGAGGCTTGCAACATGCCGCGCACCAGGTCATTGGCATCCGAGGTGGAAGTGCCCAATTCGTCGATCAGCTTCGCGATTTCAGGGTTAGCAAGAAGCTTTTTCTCAATTGCATCAATCTTGGCCTTATCAGCCGGGTCTCGTCGTGCCACAGTAGTCATTCTGGCTTATCTCCTTATTCGGGATGGAATCCCACACACAAACCATCAGACACTCTCCAGTTTTGCGAACGCCTGCGCACCCACATCCGCACCACTGGAATGACCTCGATTATCGAACACGAGCCAGGCCAGGAACTCTATGTCGACTGGGCCGGCGACAAGGTTTCCATCATTGACAAGGCCATCGGTGAAGTCGGCATGAAAGCCAGCTTATTCGTGGCCATCTGCCCCTATTCTTCACTGTTGTTTGTGACAGCAACAGCTAACGAGAAGATGGACAACTGGATTTCCTGCCATGTGAAAGCCTTAGACTACCTCGGTAAATGCCCTGGCATCATCGTTCCTGACAACGCACCGACCGCGACTTATCGGCCGGTGAAGAACAAGCCCGGCCGGCGCATTCAACAACGCTACGCGGACTTCGCCGACTACTACGACATCCTGCTCGTACCGGCCCGACCTGGAAAACCTCGGGATAAGGCCGCTGTGGAACGCGCCGTCCAACTCGTCTACTCGCGCATCCTCGGCTACTTCGATGGGATCACCTTCTACAGTCTTGATGAACTCAATGAGGCTATCGCCCAGCGCGTCGACGACATCAACATGAATATGCCTAGGCCCGATGGGATAACCCGTAAAGAGTTGTTTGATGCTGATGAAGCGCCCATGATGCGTGACTTACCAGATACCCCGTTTACGGAAGTGTCCTGGCGAAACGTCAAAGTCGACCGTAACTGGCACATCTGCTGCGACTACCAGTACTACTCAGTGCCGTTCCAATACATCGGCAAAACCCTGCGGGCACGGCTGACCAACAGCCTGGTGAGCATCTTCGACGGCGACGACCTAGTCGCAGAGCACTCACGTATGCACGGGTTCAAGTACCGCTATTGCACTGACCCAGCCCATACCCCGGATAAGGACATTGCCGGGGTCAAACCTCTTACCCGTGACGAGCTGCTTGCTCGAGCATCATCATTTGGGCCGGCAACGACCAAGGTCGTCTCCTCAATTTTGGAACGCAACGCCAAAGCCGTACCCCGCGGGCTACACACTGCCCGCAACGTGCTCGTCAAGCTGGGCAACAAGCACAACAAGACCACGCTTGAGCCTGCCTGCCAGCAAGTCATTGACCATAGCCTGGCACCCAACATGCAGGTCATCGCGCGGATTCAGGCCGACATCGCCCGCAACGGTCACACCCTCAACCAAACGCCAGCCGTCCAGGCCGATCACGCCCAGTCGCGCATTGTGGATATCACCGCAATCCCTGATGCAGTATTCCTGCGCCCAGCCAGCCACTACGACATCCCGAAGAAGGAGGCCTAGACCATCATGACCACCATCAACCTTGACGATGACATCCGAGCTACACTGCGTAAACTGCGTCTTTCCACCTTCGCTGATATCTTTTTCGACCTAGTCGCCGCCGATGACGCCAACACCGCTCTACCGGAGGAAATCCTCCTCAAAGCCGTGGAAGAAACCGCGGCCAAGCGCCGGCAAACCAACATCGCAAAAGCCATCACCCAGGCGAAATTCCGCTATCCGGGAGCAACACTCGCCGAGCTGATCAACCCAGATGAACGAGGGTTGAATCTACGCCAGCTCAAACGACTAGCCGCAACACCCTGGCGCGACGAACCTTCCAATGTGCACGTCCTAGCGCCCACCGGTGCGGGTAAAACCTACATCGCCTGCGCTATCGGTATTGCTGCTTGCCAGGCTGAATACAGTGTCGCGTACTACCGGCTGGATCAGCTCGTCGATGAATTAGGGGCCTTCCTGCCAGCAGATGAACGCTATGTAGCTAAAATGCGCAAGCTACAAAACATTGATGTACTCATCCTCGATGATTTCCTGACCATAGGAATCAACCAGCGCGGACAAGAAGACCTAACCAAGATCATATTCGACCGCGACGGCAGACTGCCGACCATCATCGTCTCCCAGACAACCGCCGCCTACTGGGTGAAGAAACTACCCGACCCCATCGGCGCGGACTCACTGGTCAGCAGACTCAATGCCGGACAGCGCATCGAACTCGGCGACTACGACATGCGCCAACACCTGGCAAGCGCCACATATGGCGCCAACGAGTAGTCGATCGGATTAGAAGCCCGGCCGCTGGCCCCAACAGGGCCAGCGGCCCGGCCCTACCACCTAGTCGGAATCCAGCCCTACCACCGTTCCGCAACACCCCTACCAACAAGCCGCTCTCAGCAACCGCGGTATTTTCGACGCGTTGTACCGTATTGAGCCGCGTAAGGGCGGGGAGCTGCAGTTGACGGATGCGATTGAGCTGATGATTTCTGAGGGCCATTCGGTGCATGTGGTGGTGCATGAGGACAAGCGCCATGATTTGGGTAACCCGGGTGGCTACATTCCAACAAATGTAGATTTCGGGTTGCGCGATGCAACGTACGGCTCGGCGTTGTACTCGGCGTTGAAGAAAATCATCGCGCTGATGTTGTCTGGATTTTCCCCTACCGTGATGCTTTGATTCGCTTAGTCGGGGCCGTCCTTGCTGACCAGCATGATGAGTGGATTCAGCAGAAATGCTACATACCGTTGATAAGCCTAGGGCAAACCAAGGCGTTGTCTACAGACACTGTCATCGACGCCGACGCCACCACCCCGGCAGGCAAGGAGATTGCAGCCTAATGGCCAACCACACCCAGGCCCGTGCCGGACCCGATCCCTGCTAACAGATCACCGACGATTCGAAAGAACTAATACACCACCTACGCGGACTTGACCACTCAGGCCATACTGTGGGGAGTCTTGTAAAGATGAACGCCCCTTGACAGTATTTCTGGTTGAGGTTCCATAACTGGAACCTCAACCAGAAATACTGCAATTTGTCGTCTCTATTGGCTTTAGAGTCATTATTTGCGCTTCGAGAGCCAAGCAGACAGAGTTTCGCTCGAGATGACTGTGTGGGCTTCCAGTTCTCGATATAATTCTTCGCAGTTGTTGACAGTACTTGCAGATTCGGGAAGCGCTGTTCCTGTGTCGTCGGCGTTGAGCCACGCGTGCAGGAGAGAACTAATGGCATCGCCATCGCCTGGATCGATGAAGTAGACGTAGCGTGAGTCTGAACTCTCGATAAGTTTTTCCAGGTCATGGAGGGAGACAGCACCTGATGGGCGTGCAGTCATTTCGGGCAGGTCCAACAATGATGCAGGCATTTCGGAACGAGCCACAATTGAGGTCAGGTCGAATTCAAAGGGGACCTTCGTTGGGATTAGCAGTACCTTCTCATTTGGCAGGTCTGCTTCGTTGGAACTGCTCTCTTCGATTACAGGCGCATCGGAATGTTGCTGCATCGGTTTGCCGGTGCCCTTCTCTTCCAGGCTTGGTTCAAAGACCGACACATTGCAGCTTCTCATGACCTCGTAAATTGCAGAAATCTGCGAAGCAGAGGTGTTTACCTGCGCAATGCCACGGATTGCAGTCGGGTGAAGCTCGAGAAGAGGCAACAAACTCGGCAACCACGCTGTTGCTACAGAGTCGGCCTTGCGCGCACTAGCAATGAGCTGAGACGGAATGATCTCGGAATCTTGCCAAAGGAAGATACCAGGGACGCCCACCACGCGGCAGCGATCGAAGAGCTTTGCGGCGACGGTTGTCGCAGTCTCCTTCGCGGCGCATAGAGCTGATTTCATTGGCTTAGACAACTTGCCAGGGACAGTACCAATGACAAAAACAGCGTCGAGCTGGCTGCTTACTTCTTCGAGGAAGCCTTCTGACGTGATGCTGACGACAGAAACAGACGCGTTATTCAAGGCACTCGATAGCTGGGGAGCTTGACCAAAGATACCCACCTTGAGCTGTGCCAAGGGCTTTTGAGCGAACGAAGGCGTCTGCGTGTTCTTAACGGCACCCGAAACGCTGACTGCTGTCTGTTTGAGCAATTGATCCGGGTCAGCGAGAATTTCGCGAAGTTGGCGAGGAGATACAGCCAAAGGAGCAGAAGGATCCTCTGATAGAACGCCATTGAGAAGGCCCAATGGGAACTGCTCAGGAACCATGGACGCATCGGCTGCGAAAGTCGCGGTAGCTGCGCGGTAGGCCTCAAATGCTAAGTTTGCGGCAAACTGAGTCTTCATCTCACCGTGGGAGACACTGTCGATCCATTCAAGAGACTCAGAGTCGTCTATGACCCACATGACCGACAAGTCCGATTGATTCGCAGCCATGATGGCCGGATACGCCAACCACCAAGGCCCTGCGACAATGATGCTGTCGCTGTCAGTGTCAGCCAATTCTTGGTTGATACTAGCCTTGATGAGCTGTGCCCAGCGGTCGAAACGAAGGTTACGGACGAAGCCAGCTTTTCGATGCCCATGGTCCGGCAAGATATCGGTCGTGAACTTCGGAGCTTGGTAATTGTCGCGAAGCAGGTTAAACGGCTGTATCTCAAGCAAAGTTCGATCCGCACCTGCAAGCGTCAAGACGTCGTTCGCAGAGTCTTGGACACGAATATGCAGTGGGTGGGCAAACTTCGGTTCCTGGCGTTGCCCCTCGAAATAGGACCCAATACGGCGCTCGTCCGCGGCTGCACAACCGCGAGCATAAAGCTCGAGGTCCTTGAGAGGGCCCTTAGCATCGCGGGTGAGAGGGATGTTTTCATCGAGTACGGCAAGTGCCGACTCGAAATCCTGTCGTTCTAAGTGCGCAGAGACAGTTCGGAAAACCTTGGCTTCAGCCGGGGTCATCTCAACGCCGTGGATGTTTGCACGCTTATCGTTGTGAAGGCTAAAGATGAGAGTAAGCCAATCGGCGCGTACCTTTTCTACATCGTAACGCTTGCCGTTCTGGATTGCAGCAGCGGAAGCTGCTGCGAAAGCTTCCTCGGTGGCAGCGTGTTTCAGAATCATGGCTACAGCTTCGTCAGTCGAATCGACGTTGTAGTCCGTGCCAATGATCTCTTCTGACCCATCGCGGCGCCAAGCGATCGGCACCGCACCGCTAATGGAGCCTTCAATCGCCGAGAGGTGGAAAGTCTCGCGGGTAGAGGTGGACAGGAGCCAACCAATCTTAGAAAGCCAGTTGCCTACGTCTGGCGAAAATGGCTCAAACGCAATGTGGCTGAGCAAGTCCGGGTTGGCGCCGATTCGAGCGTAGAACTGACGATAAGAGTCTTGGTGGGCAGCCTTCTTCCACTCCCAGGCGTAGTTCCATGGCGAGTGTCCCTTGATGTGCAGCACGAAACGGTCATCGACTGCAAGAAGCTTTTCAAGCAGATCCAATGCCCTGTCTGGACGTTTGAGGATAGGGACAATGCCTACGATACCGATGTGGAAACGAGCCTCAGGATTTTTCTTACGGGTGAGGTCGACGGCAGCAACGCTGTTGGAAACGACCAGCAGCTTTTCTTCAGGCCACCCACGCATCTCGATGGCACGCTGACGGTAGAACTCGGAGGCCACCACGATCGCTGAGCAGTTATCAATATCGAGCTCCGTGATCCAGTCTTGGAGAAGTTCGTAACCGTGCAAGTGCACAATGAGCTTCTGGTGAGGCTGAATGTTATGTGAATACCAAATCGCATTCTTAGACGCGAATTCGGCGATAATGACGTCTGCCCAGGGAAGCAGCAGCTTACTCTTATCCGGCTGTGGCTTTGCATTAGCCTCGAAAAGATCGACCTTGACCTCGATATCCTTACGCTGAATCAAGGTGTCCACAAGATCGCCGGCAAACTTAAAATCAGCGCCCGCGAGGAGCACCTTCGTTGGATTTTCTTGGCGAGGGACTGCAAGGTAGTCCGGCAAATCTGACCCGAATGCGCTAGCAAAATCTTGTTCCGAAGTCGAACCCTCGACTGCTGCATGCGCGTGATACTGAGCTAGGGAGTGGCTAGTTAGCGACGTTAAGACGTCATTGATGGTCACAACTGCACGTGCCTTTGTGGCTACGCGATGCCACAGGACCGAGTTCAGTTCCCAGTCGATAGATGCAGGGACTAACAAGACTGCATCATTAATATGCGCATCCAAGCCGTAACCAGTTGAATAGGATACGCCGGGATAATCTTGGAATTCTGCCAAAGGCAGGCCAGAGTTCTTTTCCGGTAGGGAGTTTTGCTCGACCTGGCTGTTGACGACGATAACGCGCGTGGGGGACTTGTGGTTACGCGCGGATTCGATGATTGCTGAAATATCCAGCAATTCGGTGTATTCCGCCCACGTTCCCGCGTCTAGAACTACGGTTTGCGTACCTTCATAGCTCAGATGTTCCTCAATCGCGATTTGCTGTAATTGGCCAAAAGCACCAAAGACGGAAGGGAAGACTCGGGTTTTCGAAGTGGCGACGGCGCATCGTGAATCGATGGAAGCACGCACGTCGTTCGAAGAAGTGAAAATCAGTTTGCACTTTGTGGCGATTTGTTCGACGACCTTAAAGTCATTAAGCGAAAGTGCCTTGGGTTTGAGCGGATCGTCGTCGATAAGCGCCCAATGCTTTGCCTGGAGTCGACCCGAGGCCGACGTCGTACGCGAGAGAAGAAGACCCTGCGTCAGGACCACATCGTATTGGTTCGAAGAACCAATACGAACTACATCGCGTGCAAGGTAGCGGGCATCGATACGGCCTTCGGTGAAGAAACTTTCATCGGTGTCTTTCGGCCAGATCATTTCGACACCGTTGTCTTCAAGATTCTGTGCAAACGGCTCAAAGTCGTCGGTGTACTCGACGTTCATGAGCAAGACTACGTCGACAGCCGGGGAAGCAAAAGACTCAGCCAAGTGCGTTAGCCACTCCGTAGCTGTATTTGAGTGTGCTATTGGTAAATCTGCGGCAAGGAGGATCTTGGCCTTTGGGGCCTGAGATGGTTCAGTCATTTTTACTCCTCACCATTCTTTTCGTTTAAGGAAATGAGCCAGTTCCACAGAGGCGATTGTGGTGCCTGCTCTTCGAGGTCTTCTTCTGGTATGTCGTCAAGTTGCACCGTGCAGGTGGCGCGGATCAGAGCCGAGTCATGCTGGGCATTAAGGAAGTCGCCATTTAGAACTAGGACGTTGCGTCCACGTGCGCGAAGCTCGCGGCCAGCATCAAAGATTTCTTGTGCGAGATGATGGTTTGCTCCTGTGTGGGAGTTGAGCCATACCCCTGACGTGAAAGCTTCGGGATGAATGAACATTGAACTGATCTGTGCAGACATTGCTTGCTGCTGCGCAATACCTGGCACGCAACTTACAGGCTCAGAAATCTCGCGCGGCCATTCATCGAGCACCCATTGCGGGGCGATCACGAGGGTCGCATTGTCAGAGCTGGGCTTAGCAGCGCCGCCGATTAATTCGATAAGGGAGATGCCGTAGCCGCTTTCCTTAACTGCTGGCGTCGAGGCACGGCCTAACTTTTCTAACAGGCTGGTGATGTCACCGAGGTTGTTACTCATCGTTAGTCGATCTCCGAATCACAAAGTTCTGGGAACTTTTCTTCAATTAGCTGCCACAGCGTTTGTCGTGCTGCGTACGCGTCACCTACGGGGGAGTGAACGGTAGCAGGCTTACTCGATAAAATTGAGCCTTCTTCCACGAACGCCCAAGTCGAAGCCGAAGAACCTGCGTAGTCGCTCCACTTTGACGGTAAATAAGGGTTCACCGAATGGTGTTCGCCTGAGGACGCGTCATTAACAATCAGGTAGTCGAGCTTTTCTGTCGTTCCAAGGAACTTGAGATAAGGCAATGAAGCGTTAAAGCGTACGTTATCTTCGATGCCCCACGCACCAACGCCTTCGTAAGCGCGCTTGACTAGTGCATCGAACTGGGCCTTAGAGAAGTTACGTGGGCGCTGGTTGCCTTCACTAGCAGGAATATAGTTCGTGAACACATGCAGATTAACGCGCTTGCGAAGATGCGGCGGAAGGCTGCGCATTGCCGAAGTGACTTCGTGGATGCTTCGGCTGGAATAAAACTCACCGAAGTAACCCAGATTCAGCTTTGTGTCATCAACCTCGTAGTTAGAAGGCTCAGCGAGGTAAAAATCGCGCGGCAGGGTGGGGTGATTGCTTACTACCGAAATCTTTTCGATTCGTTCTCTAAGTGCAGGAGACTCGATGCACTCGAGCATTGTGATCTTTTGATTGCTATTCGTGAAAATGATTTGGTCAGCGAACGAATACGCTAAGTATTCAGCTAAGGAAAAGACCGTAAAATCGACGTCTTCGCAGTCAGGAAAGTCCAATGAGATCTTTGAACGCCATGCCGCCGAGAAACGATCCTCGGGAACCTTACCGCCGCGGGGGAGCCCCTCGACGTCTAGTGAAAGCGGATCAGAAAATTCGACGACCCATTCGACTTCTGGATGTGCTTCCTTAAAGAGCATGCCGGCGTAAATGGAAGGCGCCCACATAGCGCGCGAATAGCACATCTCATACTGGTTACCGGTAGCAACCAGCTGCTCTGCGAACGCAGCTGCCTTTTCTGCAAAGGCCATAAACGGTTCCCAAGACGCCCACGACGCGTTCATGGGAAGAAAGTATTTTTCATGAATGTACGGATCACCGATGCGCTCCACCGTTGCATCCATCTTCTTCTTATGTAGGAAGGAACAGCTTACGACATCAAAAGTCTTAGCAAAATTTCTGATTCGCTTCGAAGCAACGGTTGCGCCTGTGTCCTGGAAAGGCGAGAAATTATATAGAAATGCGAGTGCATTTGGGGCTGATTGAACTAAAGCCCATGGAAACTGCGTGCAATGAGTTTGGATGAAGTCAGTAGTTCGGATACGCGCTTCAGGCTCCGCCGTGAGCTTAGGACGAACGGCGGAAACTAGATCTCGGAGCGCTTGCTCCGCCGTGGAACGCAGTTCTGAAGAGTTCGCAAACTTGATTGCTTCTTGTAGTGGATCTACTAGTGCGCAGACTTGCTCGAGCAGATTTTCTTCAGACTGGAAACGAACCGTCTCAAGATCAAACATTGTTTGGAACTCTGACGGCAAAATTTGTGCAGCAACTTGCCCGCAATTCTTAACTGCGGCGAAAGGCGAAGTTGCGGCTTCGGCGAAAGGAGAATTGTGGGTGGTCATATTGCTTTAATTCAGGTTTGAACTGAGTCGTTCAGCAATCAAACGGATCATGCGGGACTCGCGGCGAACTTCATTGGCAGCCTTGTCGAATTGTGGAGCCTTGAGGTTGTTCTCGACCTCTTCTTCGAGTTTCGTTAGGCGAGTCTGGACTTCGTTCGAGAGACGGTTGACCTGTGTGTTGAGCGAGCTAATGGAGTCGCCGATAGCACGGTCTGCGGATGCAACGGAGCCATTGCGTTGTTGCGCGCGCAGGCTGCTCAGCATTCGTCGCATTCGAAGGTGGCTCACGACGGGAAGTAACATGACCGCGATTGCTAGGAATGCGAGAGCAAAATTGGGCTGACCAGCGAATGCCAAAATGCCTGAGACAAGTGCGGAGAAAATCGAGGCGCCCGCTACGCCAAAGTAGAGAAGACGATCCTTATTTTTCATTGTTGACCTTATACCTCGTGGAATAGGAGCTGACGTAAAACAACCTATAGCTGCATATTGTAATTCCTAGGCATACTGCGAAGCGCAGTTTCGAGAACAGCCTAGGAATGACGACGAGCAGAACTAACGGTTCAACAGACCCTTAGTGTCAACAACATTCTTTCCCTCGAACTTGTCGTTGGCTAGGGCCTTAAACTCCTTGTGATCGACGAGCAGTACGATGACGTCGGCCTGCTCGAGAGCGTCGGTGTAGCTGACCAATTCGACGTTATCGAAGCCCTTGAGTCGCTTTGGAAGCTCGCTAACGTTTGGCTCGACAGCGAGAATCTGCTTATCCTCGAGTTCTTCTGCAAGATCGACGGCGATGTTAAGAGCCGGGGACTCGCGCAGATCGTCGATATCTGCCTTGAATGCCAGACCGAAAACAGCAATCTTGGAAGCATTGGACTCTGCCACAGCCTCCTTGACCTTCTGCTTAACCCATTCCGGCTTACCGTCGTTGACCTTGCGGGCGGTGTGGATCAGCTTCGAGTTCTCCGGGTCAGCGGCAACGATGAACCACGGATCGACTGCGATGCAGTGGCCGCCGACGCCAGGGCCTGGTTGCAGGATGTTCACACGTGGGTGGTGGTTTGCAAGGTTAATGAGCTCCCAGACGTCGATGCCCAGCTTGTCGCTGATGAGGGAGAGTTCGTTCGCGAAGGCGATGTTGACGTCGCGGAAAGAGTTCTCCGTAAGCTTTGCCATTTCGGCGGTGACATCGTTGGTCGGCAGAAGCTCGCCCTTGCAGAAGGTTGCGTAAATCTCGGTTGCGCGGCGGGTGGCCTCTGGGGTTTGGCCGCCAATAATACGGTCATTCGTGCGCAATTCTTCCATTGCGTACCCAGGGAGGATGCGCTCAGGGCAGTGTGCGAAATATATGACTGGCTTGTCATCAGGATTGTCGGCGCCATCAGCAACGAGGTCAGTGCGGATTTCGAGAATACGCTCAGCCATCTTTGCGGTGGTCTGTGGAGGAGAGGTGGACTCGAGAACAATGAGTTCATCGCCAACAAGCTGAGGGGCGATTGCCTCTGCCGCCGAGTAGATGAACTTCATGTCAACGTCGTAGGAATCGGTGAACGGGGTTGGAACCGCGATGATGTAAGCATCGGCGTGAACCTGCTCAGTGGTAGCGCGGAAACGACCGGAAGAAAGTGCCTCATTCAATTCTTCCTGGAGGCCTGGCTCGACGATAGTCACTTCACCGCGGTTGATTTTCTCCACGTTTGCAGCATTTACGTCGACTCCCGTTACGTCAACACCGGAGTTTGCCATTACTACAGCCGTTGGAAGGCCAATGTAGCCAAGTCCGACGAATGCAACTTTCTGTTTTGTCATTTTGGAGTTCCTAACCTACCTGCGTGCAGTTTTGAAACCGAGTCCCGTGTGGAAGAAACGGCTAACAGGAAGAACTTAGCACTTTTTATTCGTCTTTTTTTGATGTAGGGAGAAAATGAGGTGACGAGCGCTCGGAACTGTTAGATGCTTTGTGTCACTGGGTTAATTCGGCTTAAACAATGCCTTAAGGCGGGGGATTCAATTCTGAGATTTTATAACGGGCAGGCAGTTTAAGGGTCGTGTGTGGGAGTCTTACACCGTGCATGTATTCTAGGTGAGCATCCCAGCATGCAATTAGGGGCTATAGCTCAGTCGGTTAGAGCCGCGGACTCATAATCCGCTGGTCCCGGGTTCGAGCCCCGGTGGCCCCACCCTTTGGGATTCTTATCACAAAGTGCCAGCGCACAGGGGGAGCCTTTGTAATCTGAAGAAGATTTATTTCTTCTCTTTCGGAGGTTCTCCCGATGTCTCGCTCTCTTGGTTTGATGGTAACTACTCTGGGCGCTGCCACACTACTTGTAGGCTGCGGTGGAGGAGATTCAGATTCTCAGCCCACGTCGGAGCCAACGACAACGGCGACGACATCGCAGACCACCATTTCCTCCTCTAGCTCGGCTACTTCCACGACTTCTTCTTCTACGCCAGCTTCTGAAGGAACCCCCTCACCGACGGAACCGGCAGCACAGCTAGAGGTAAGTCCGGCTCAGGTAACGGAAGAAACCGTCCAGCAACAAGAAGCATTTTTGGCTCCACCAGCGGGCGTCGATGCAAATGTCGATCCTGATGCAGGCGCCTACGTTGAACAGCCGGCTCCGGAAGCACCAGCTGTTGAGGAACAGCAGGCTCCAGCGCCGGCGCCAGCGGCTGCTTACTATCCGAACTGTGCAGCGGTTCGTGCTGCTGGTGCAGCCCCGATCTATGCGGGAGATCCTGGCTACAGCTCCGATCTCGATCGCGACGGTGACGGCGTAGCTTGTGAAAACTAGCTAAACGGCAACTGTTAAGGAGAAGGCATTTGCGCGGCGTCGCCAAGCATGTGCCCTTTCTTGTCGTGCCTGCCTAGTTGATAAATAGTGGCAGCAGGAACGCCATGCCGGTGCTCCAGACAAGGTGGAGCGTGGTGGTAGAAGAACAGGAAATTGGGCGCATCGTGTTCTTGGGTGGGCTGCGTCCTTCGGATGAAGAGCTCTCGGAGCGTCTGCAGGGCGCTATTGGTCCGGATTGGATTCGCCATGAGATTACGCCGATTTCGGTGCGCGATGTGGTCTTCTACCTGGCTAGCGCGGCGGAGCTACCAGCTGATGCGAATCGCACTTTCGATATTGGCGGCCCGGACACTCTGGAATACGCCTTCATGATGAAGGAGTACGCGAAGACGGAAGGTTTGTTGCCGCGCTTGGCGTTCTCCGCGCCGGTGACCACCCCGGAGTTGGCTGCTCGGTGGATTGCTTTGGTGACGCCGATTAAGACGGGCCTGGCGGAGCCGCTCATCGGCAGTCTGCTGCACAATACTGTGGCCAAGGAGCGCGACCTGGAAGAGATAGCCGCCACTACCGCAGCCTCAAACTCCCGAACTGGCAGCCGCCGGCCATCGCGTTCCCAATTGTCTGGACTGCGCTGTATGGGCCGGTGCGCTGACCGCAAGCTCTGCGGATTTAGTTCGTCGCGCCTGGAAGTCCGCACCTGAGCGCGGTGCGTTGCTAGCACCCTATGCGGCATGGACGGGCTTTGCCACCGTGCTCAGTGCGGAGATTGCGCGATTGAATCGCAGACACTAGCACTGCGACTGCGCTAGAGGATTGTGACCCGGCCATGCCAGAACGGCCCGCTATTTACGCTAAATGAAGCGCCGGAGTTGCGATCGCCGTCTTTTTCGCAGGTAAGGGTGTCGCCAGCGGAACCGATGCGGCAATCGACGTTGTAGGTCTGGCCAGTGGTTGGGCTGGTGACTGTCACGGTCGTTTTCGGGACGGAAGTGACTTGAGGTTTGTATGGACCATAGGTGTAGGTCGCTGCGGTTGCTGCCTTATAGAGCTCCGCTACATAGGCACAGGAACTCATGCTGCCAGGGCGAACGGTGATGTCTGCGGGGAAGTCGTAGCAGTCGGTTGAAGCGATGGCATCGCCGTTGGGATAGGTGTTGCTGCCAGACTGGGTATCTGGATTTGCGGCAGCCCCGCTAGCGTCTTGGGCGTTGGCGCCCTCGCCGCTATTGCCCAGAGTTGGCTGTGGACCTTGATGTTCCTTTGCCGCGTTTTCGCTGGAGGTTGAACGGGCATCGGATTGCGTAGCGCCGGCAGCTTGAGAAAAGGAGGTTTCCGGCAGTGTCTGGGCAGAATCCTCGCTGTTGTTGCTGCAGCCGGTCAGAAGAAGCGTTGCTGCAAAGGACAGGGAAAGTAGGCGAGAAGAGAGTTTGTGCATAGGAGTAATCTAAGCCGATTGCACAGCGCACTGTGGGAAAATGGGGAATCTTCCCCTACGTGCGTTCCTTGCCTAAATCCGGCTTCGCGGAGCGTGTCAAGTTTTTGTGTGGGGTTTGGTTTTCTTAGAGGTATTTATTGAAGCGGTCGGGGTAGGCCACAGCCATTTGGTTGATGGCTTGCTTCCAGCCGGAAACCTTTCCGCCCTCGACAAGTCGGCTTGCTGACGCTGCGGCCCGCTTCCTTTCTTGGCGCGTTGATCAGCGCGTTTGTCTTCAATAGTGCAGATCATCAACCACAGTCTCTTTAGCGCGGAGTCGTCGTTGGTAAATAACACTCGGTTGCGGGTGACTTTACGCAGCTCATTGTTAAACGATCCGATAGAGTTCGTCGTGTAGATGACTTTCCTCGCCGCCGAAGGAAACTGTAAAAACTGCACGAACCGCTCCCACGCGTCCTGCCAGACTTTAACGGACCGGGGCATTTCTCACCCAGCTCAGAGCCTGCAAATTCCTCCAACGCCGCGGCAGCACTGGCCTCATCTGGGGCGGTGTAGATTTTCTTCAACGCCGCTGACACTTTCTTCCGGTCCCCGTAGGCTACCCACCGGTTGGCGGCACGAATCAGGCGCACGACACAGGTTTGCACCATGAAACCAGGCGACCGAGTCAGGTAAGCCTTTCAGCCCATCACAGCAGACAATTAAGACGTTCTTAACCCCACGGTTCGACAAGTTAGAGCTCACTTGTGCCCAAAACGACGCTCCTTCTTCTTTAGCTATCCATAGTCCCAAGATGTGCTTGTTTGCTTCGATATCAACGCCGATGGCCATGTAGGCAGACTTGTTGATCACCCAGTGAAGTGCCCCGAGTTTTGTTCCTAGGCATTT
>NZ_KV827739.1:0-67647 GCF_001836185.1 Corynebacterium sp. HMSC036D03 | reverse complement strand
TTGTTCCTAGGCATTTGCCTTGATTTCTATTATTTCCTGTGGCGGGATCTGCTTCCAAAAGATCAAGTCCGCGTCCGTGGTTCGGGCGCTTGCCCGCATCAATATTTTTGTTTTCGTCCCACGCCGCACCCCTGCAGGCGCTGGTAGCGTTTATACATACCGCAACCGACAGCCACGGGAGGCCTATTCTATGGACGGCGATGTTACTGTGCTGCTTGTATGCGCCGGGTTAGTGCTTGTCATGGTGCTCTACTGGACCTACTACATTAGGTGCGTGCGGAGGCAACCCAGATCGGAAAAGTGGTACGACGATGTCGACTTTGTAGGCGCAGAAAGTGATGGGGTCCTTTTCATTTATCCTTACTGCTCGCTCATTATGGGCGCTGGCGGCGCCATGGGGTTGGTCGCAAGTGCCAACCCTCCCGAGTTTGTCTACACGGTGCTGAAGGTTCCGCTCGTGGCAGCTTTCGTTGTCGGAGTCATTGGATTTACGGGCGCGGTCGGGGTTCCGCTTCCGTGGCCTTTTGTTCCTCGTTGGATCGTAGACATCCGCAAAGCAAAGCGTGCCCGAAGGCGTGAGCGCAGACAAGCCAGAAAAAGAGAAAAGGAAGAATAGCTACTGCAGGAAGAGGCCATTTTGTCCAGCGTTCGCGGGGGTGGCAGCGTCACGCTGCTGCGAGCGTTGCATGAATCACCGCATTCACATGAGCAAATGGAATCCGCTCCTGCTCAATGCGCAGCCGGCCCGCAGTGAAGAGAAGGCGGTAGGCGCGCTGCTCTTCGGTGGTGAGGTGGGTAAGGGTGGCGGAGCCGTCGCCGGGGTCGGGGACGGCCAGGTGCTGGAATTCGGTGACGGTGGCTGTGTCCATGAGCAGTGACGTCGTGTGGGGGAAATGGGCGCGCACGGCGTTGAGGATGGCAAAGCCGGCGGCGTCGAGGTCGCCCCAGTAGGTGATGTGTCGTTCCGTCGGGGTACAACTCACGGCCGATAAAGCTCACGTGCCGGAGGGTATCTAGCACCACGTTGCGCCAGCGGAGATCCTCTGGCTGGCTCGAGCCCAAACGGCTCAAGATCTTGTCCAACGCGTGGTAGCGCGCAAGGGCAGTCTCTGTATCATCGGAGCCGAATTCGCCCAAGCTGTGGGAGGTGGCGGCATCAAGATCCCGCTGGAAATCCTGGACCACCTGGCCGCGAGCATCCTTGACGTCGATGCGCACGGTGCGCTCACCGTTGAAGGGAGAGCGCTCCAGGGACTTGTTGATGAATTCCATGCGCCTCTCAATATCACTGCGAGCACGGCGCAGGTCAGTGGTGAGGTGGGAGAGGTTTCGCACGGTGGAGCCGTTGAGAAGCTCGAGGAAGCGGGCGCGGAAATCCGCCAGGCGGTCGGCGCGGTGACCGCGTGCGGCGTTATCGGCTCGATGTTGAGCAAGCCGGATAGCCGCCACTACTGCAGCCTCAAACTCCCGAACTGGCAGCCACCGGCTATCGCGTTCCCAATTGTCTGGACTGCACTTTATGCTGACATCGCGGTCATCAACTCGATCGTTCTTGCCGACCACATCGAAGAAGACACCGCCAAATCCAAAGCCGCAGCACGCAAGCATGCCGCGGTTCTCGGTGCGAACCTCGCATGGAATGCCGGCTGGAGCGGCGTCTTCTTCCGCTCGAAGCGTAAGAGGCTGGCCGCCGTTTGGGCCGGCGTCCTGGCCGCAAGCTCCGGGGACCTCGTGCGCCGCGCCTGGAAGTTCGCACCCGAGCGCGGTGCGTTGCTCGCACCCTATGCGGCATGGACGGGCTTTGCCACCGTGCTCAGTGCGGAGATTGTGCGGCTTAATCGGAAGCGCTAGGGATTCGCTAAAATTTCTAACGTGGCAGATTTTCAATTTCACCAGCAAATCGCAGTATTTGGTCAAGCCGGAAGCGGAAAGACCGTTCTACTTTCGTCTCTCTACGGACACCTGAATGAGCAAAGTGTTGTGGACTCGAACGGCTACCGCTTCTTGGCGCAAGAATCGACCGATGGAAATCGTCTCCTTCAGCGCTACTACGGCATGAAGGAGAAGAATGTAGCTCCTGCAGCCGATAAATTTGTGTCTTCGAAGTACGACTTCAAGTTGATGCCGATTTCGGAACCGTTGGGTGAGCGAAGCAAACGCCCACGCATCCACATCACTTGGCGTGACTACCCAGGTGAGTGGTTTGAATCGAAGCCCTCGAGCGAAATGGAAAAGGAAGATAGGTCAGCAACTTTCCGTGAGCTCGTCAAATCTGATGTGGCTTTGGTCCTAGTTGATGGCCAAAAGCTTGTGGACTATGAAGGCGATGAAGCTCGCTACCTGAAGTCGCTATTCACCACTTTGCGCAATATGCTGCTTACGGTTCGTGAAGAGATTCTCGATGGTCACGAGCAGCTTGAGCAATTCCCTCGCATTTGGGTTATTGCGCTGTCGAAGGCTGACTTGCTCCCTGAGATGACAGCGCATGATCTCCAAAAAATGATCATTTTGCATGCAGCAGATGAGCTGAACGGGTTGCGCCAGGTCCTCGCTGACTTGGTAGAGGGCGATAAGGCTCTTTCTGTTGGTGAGGACTACGCAGTACTTTCTTCTGCGGAGTTCGCCCACGGCGAAATCGACGTCGAGCAGCAAAAGGGCTTGGAGGCAATCCTCCCGCTGGCCACCATCTTTCCGATTGAGCGCTACCAACGTTGGGCAAAACTACGAATCCTTCCAGCCGCTCTCTTGGATGAAAAGTTGGCTAAGGCAGGCATTAGCCTCATTATGACTCTTGCCTCCGGCTTTAACGCACAGAGCTTCGCTCCGAACCTCCTTAAAAAGTTGCCTAGAAGGTTGGCAGGTAAGTGGGGCAAGGTTCAGTTGATTGAGCGAATTATCCAAGAGCTTGATAGTCTAGCTGTGCCAATGCTTGAAGAAAAACGCCAAAAGGCACTGGAGAATCACAACTTCTACGAGATGCTTCTATCCGATTTCGTTCTAAAGATTCGGCAGTCCATTGAAGACGGTTTCCTTAAGAGGTCGCCTCAATGGGGATAATTTGGGCGACTAGGGGAAAGAACTGGGGAAACTGCTTTCTCATGGATGGCGGTTTCCAGGACCCATTGCCGGAGTATCTTTCGGCTTTTTCTGGGCTGGAAAACTCTCGCGAGGTGTTCCAGAAGATGGGAGACCGCGTCATTATGAGGTTCGAAGACCCGGAAGGCCGACGCGATTGTTCCGGCCGCCCAATCGAGCATGATTTCGTCATTGATGGCCCAGAGCTGGAAGCGAAGTCTACGTTGGAAGAAGCACGCGACTTCGTTTGGCCGTTGGTAGCTGGCCAGTATGAAAAATGCTGGGCGGCGGACTCCGTCTAGCTAAGGCGCTGGGCGATACGCACTCTGCTGGCGAACCTACAAAACAAAGTGCGGCCCCTAACTGCGGCAAAGTGAACCGCATTGTGGATGAATTTGAAACCACCCCGCGGCGGCAGTGATTTACTGCGCCGCGGGGTGGCTATCTGAAGAAGAGGAAGTACTTTCGTACTTTGCCTGACTTTCTGCCGCTTTAGCGGTCGGCGGTCAGGGTGATGCCGTTGGTCTCGGCGGTCTGCTGCAGTGCAGCGAGAGCCTTGGCGTCCTTTTGCAGGTCGTAGGTTTCAGCGAAGCCGACATGGACATGAGTGGAATCGATGACGTTCAGCTCGAACAGCTTGTGGCCGGCTTCTTGCTCCAGCTGTGCAGCCTCGTGCTTCAAGGCGTTGATGCCGGTTGGCAGGTTCTCCTTGTTGGAGTCGGTGTTGCCGCCGAGGAGATCGGAGAAGTCCGGGCGGTTGCCGCCGAGCAGGGAGCTGCCGAGCTGCAGGAGGGCAGCAGGGTCGGCAGAGGACAGCTGGTTCAGCGGGGTGTCCGCGGTGATACCGGAGTCGGTTTCGCCGTTGGTGGTAGCACCGGTGTTGGTGGTTGCGGCGCCGTCGGCAGCCGGGGCGGTTGCGGCGGTGTCGGTGGTGGTGGCGTCAGCAGCCGGGGTTCCGGCTGTGGTCTCAGCGGCGGTGGCGTTGGCGGCACCGGCGATTACAACTGCGGGAAGTGCGGCGGCAATGGTTGCGCGGCGCAGGGCGTTCATGGAACGCATAGGATAAATCCTTTCTATCGTTGCGGTCTTTCGGACCACGGGTGATGTTAGGAAGCGTTTCTGTGGCGAAGCTGGCTTCTAGCTGTCGGCTTATTGCAAAGCAGACTCGATTGCTTTCAGGGATTCCTTGATGTGCGGGATGGTGCCTGCCACATGCGAGCCGGCATCGTTCGGGATGAAGGTGACGTTGCCGCCGCGCTCAGACCACTCCTTGGCCAGCTGCTCAGCAGTGGAGAAAGGAATCACATCGTCGCCGCGGCCGTGGGTGATGACCACCGGGATGGATGGGGCGTCGTAGCCAATGTGCTGGTCGGCCAGGATCTTGTCGTAAGGTGCCTCAGCGATGAACTCGTCGACGTTCTTGCCGTCGATGCTGACGTCTTCAATCTTCTTGCCCGCGAAGCTGGTCAGACCCAAGGTGCAGGAGTTGGTGGCGTTCTGCAGGACGGTCTTGCCCTCCTCATTGAGGTGGGAGTACAGGTCCACGTCGTAGGAGTTGCTCAGCCCCAGTAGAGCGAAGGACTCGAAGAGGAAGTAAAGCGTGCCGTCGAGAGCCGGCGGCAGCAAGGTCAGATCCGCAGGAGCGGCGCCGACGGTGGCGAGCTTGACGTTGAGCTCCGGGGCGTAGTCGTTGTAAAGCTCAGCGGCAGCAGCGGCGGCGCCACCACCCTGCGAGTAACCGTTGATGATGACCGGGTTATCGGCGTTGATATCCCAGCCTTCTAGCTGGCGGGCAGCGCGGGCGCTATCGAGCACGGCGTGTGCCTGCGAGACACGGTCCATGTAGGTATGCATGCCCGGGGTGCCCAGACCCTCGTAATCGGTGACCACGACTGCGTAGCCCTTCTTCAGGTACTGCTCAAAGAAGAACTGCTCGTAGTCACCCACGCCGTCGGCAATCTTGCGCGAAGGTGCGCAGCGGTCGGCCACACCCTGGGTGCCCGGTGCGAAGGCGATGAGCGGGCGCGGACCGTTGCCGGTCCACTCCGCCTTCGGCTCAATCACGATGCCGCTGACCGGAATCTTCTCACCCTTGCGGTTGGTGGAGGAGTATAGGATGCGCTGTGCCTTGTACGGGCCCACGTTGGTAATGCCCAGCGTGTTGGCGGGATTGCGCACGGCATCGGAGCGGAAGAGCTGGCCTGGCTCAGAGCCTTCGAGCTCGACTGGGTCGTGGTAGAAGGCCTTGTACTCGTCGCCGACCTTGTTATCGGAGGGGGCTGCGGCGTCGGTGCTTGGCGCGGCGTCGTCAAGCTCCTTGGCGTCGGTTGCGATGTCGGAGGCCTCAGCCGGGCTCTCGTCAGCGACTGGATCTTCGAGGGCCTTTTCAATGAGGGCGCTTTCAGGCAGCTCGGTGTTCGGAGCATCGGCAGCGACGGCGGCGGGGCAGATGCTGAAGGTCAGGCAAGCAGAAGCAAGCAGTGGCAGGTAGGTGCGCAGTGATTTTTGCACGGCAACGTCCTTTCTAGAGATCGGAGGAGTCTTAGTGTTTGTCTGGCTACGCCGTTAGGGGGCGGGGAGAGCGCTGCGCGGTGGAGCTGACACCGATTATTATCGGTTTAATTTTGCTAACTAACAATGGGGAAATGAATTTAATCCGTTTGTACAGGCCCGTATAGGGGTGTACACCGTTAGCATTACGTTTCCGGGCGGGCGTGCTTGAATGGAATCATGATTGATGCGCGCGATAGTCAGGCCCTCGATGTGGCCAAGCTGTACTACAACTCGCACCTATCCCAAGCGGAGGTAGCGCAGTGTCTGGGTATTTCGCGCCCTACCGTCTCCAAGCTTTTGCAGCATGCGCACGACCAGGGCTTCGTGGTCATCAGCATCAACGATCCTCGCGAACGCTCCGATGAGCTGGTGCGTGAGCTAAAGGAGCACTTCGCGCTTGCCGACGCCCGCGTGGTCACCACCCCACGCGGCGGCAACCTCATGCAGGACCTAGGCGCAGCTGGCGCCGCGCTGCTCGAAGAGCTCGTCCACGACGGCTCCAGCGTCGGCGTGTCCTGGGGCCAGACCATGTCCGCCGTGGCAGAGCACCTGCGCCAGCTGCCGCTCGAGGGGGTAAAGGTGGTGCAGCTCAAGGGCGGGCACTCGCACACGCAGCGCTCCACCAAGGACTTCGCCACCCTCCAGGGCTTTGCGCGCGCCTTCAATGCGGAGACCTTTATGCTGCCGCTGCCTGTCATTTTCGATTCGGCCGAGGCGAAGCAATGGGTGGAAAAGGATCGCCATATTGCCCACATCGTGGAGATGGGCTCCCAGGTCGACGTCGCGGTGTTCACGGTGGGCGCGGCCGCGCGCGAGTCTTTGGCGCTGAACCTGGGCTATCTCAGTGGGGAGGAAACGCAGCTCATCTTGGAGCGCGCGGTAGGCGATGTCTGCTCCCGCTTCTTTGACGCTGAAGGCCGCGTCGCTGTGCCCGAGGTGGACGCGCGAACGGTGAGCATTACTTTCGACGCCCTGGCGGCGCGGCCGGCACGCGTCCTCGTTGCCGGAGGGGCGGAAAAGGCCGACGCCATCCGGGTGGTACTCGAGCAAGGATTGGCCACGCATTTGGTCATCGATCACAACACGGCGCAGCGCGTTCTAGCAGGGGAGTGAGCCGTATCATAAAGGTGAACAAATGTAAATAGCATCATTGACATTTGTGCTGGCTGGGGTAGGGTAATGCCTGAAAGTCATTGTCCTTCCGATAGGAGTTCACCGTGTCTGAAGCCGCACACGCAAACGAATTTTCCACCGAAATCGCCACCCCGCACATCAACCCCAAGGGCGCGGAAATCGCAGAGACCATCTTGCTGCCAGGTGACCCACTGCGTGCAAAGTTCATCGCCGATACCTTCTTGGAAGACGTCGTCCAGTTCAACGAGGTCCGCAACATTCTCGGATTCACTGGCACCTACCAGGGCCACCGCGTCTCCGTCATGGGCACCGGCATGGGCATGCCTTCCATCGGCATCTACTCCTGGGAGCTAATCCACAACTACGGCGTGAAGAACCTGATCCGCGTCGGCTCCATCGGCGCACTGCAGGAGGACATCGACCTGCACGATGTCATCGTCGCCTCCGCCGCTTCCACCGACTCCAACTTCCTGAGCCAGTACAACCTGCCGGGCCAGTACTCTCCGACGGCTTCGTGGAAGCTGCTCAAGGGCCTTGTCGATGAGGCAGAAAAGCAGGATGCCCACATCCACGTCGGCAATGTCTTGAGCTCCGATGTCTTCTACAACTTCGACCAGACCGTCAATGACCGCTGGGCACACATGGGCGTACTTGGCGTCGAGATGGAATCCGCTGCGCTTTATGCCACCGCTGCCGAGGCAGGCGTGAACGCCCTCGGTCTGTTCACCGTCTCTGACAACATCGCTGCCGATACCCACCTTTCGGCTGAGGAACGCCAGACCGCATTCCACACCATGATGAAGCTCGCACTGCCACTGGCAGGCCTGGACTAGGAAGGATGGCTTAAAAAGCCATGTCAAAAGCTACAAACGCTAAGCCATCGGGCGTCGTAAAGCGCGGCGTCGATGCAGCCCTCAACCCCAAGGCAGCCGTACCGGTGCTGCTATTCTGCTTCGTCTTCTCCCTCGTGGTGGATAATGGTTTCAAGACCATGACCATGCCGATTGCGCAAGGCTTGGGCATTGATGACAACACTGCCTCGCTGCAGGCATCCCTTGCTGGCGTCATCATCGGCATCGGCGCCGTGGTCTACGCGGCGCTGGCGGACTCCGTGTCCATCCGCAAGCTCATGATCACCGGTGTGCTCCTCGTGGCTGTCGGCTCGGTTATTGGTTTCGTGGGCTCGGGCTCTTGGCCCATCGTGCTGGCCGCCCGCCTGATTCAGACCACCGGCCTAGCCGCCGCGGAAACCCTGTACGTCATCTACGTGACCAAGCACCTATCTGAAGCAGACCAAAAGACCTACCTCGGCTTTTCCACCGCCGCCTTCCAAGCCGGCCTGCTGATTGGCGCGCTGACCTCCGGCTTTATCTCCACCTACATCTCGTGGACCGCGATGTTCCTCGTGCCGCTCATCCTGGTGCTGTGCATTCCTGCCATCCACAAGATGGTGCCCGAGGACGAAGCAGTGGAGTCAAGCCTGGACGTGCTCGGCCTTATCCTGGTTGGCTTCTTTGCCACCGCGCTGACCATGTTCATGCAGGCGTTCGACTGGAAGTGGCTCATCCTGGCCGTCGTGGCAGTGATTGGATTTACGCTGCACATCCGATCCGCTAAGGCGCCCGTGGTGCGCCCGGAATTCTTCACCAACGGCCGCTACGTGTGGGCAATCACCCTGGTGTTCTTCATCTACTCCACGCAGCTGGGCTACATCTTCCTGTTGCCATTTGCGGCCAACGAGCTGCACGGCATGAGCATTGACCGCGCCAGCCTACTGATGATTCCGGGCTACATCTGCGCCATCTTGGTCGGTGTCTTCTCCGGCAAGATCGGCAAAGTCCTGAACTCCCGCCAGACCATCTACACCGCACTGGTCATGATCGTCGGCTCCCTGGCCGTAGCCGCTCTCTTCGTACAGGAGCACGTCGCCGTGCTGGCCGTGACCATCGTGACCTTCGCATCTGGCTTCGCGCTGATGTATGCACCGCTGGTCAACACTGCGCTGCAAAACATCCCGGCCGCGAAGTCCGGCATTGCCATCGGCTTCTACAACCTGACCATCAACATCGCCATCCCGCTCGGCATCGCGTACACCGCAAAACTCATTGACGTAAGCGATGGCTTCAACCTTGCCCTCGGCGTGCTGACCGCCGTTGGCGCATGTGGCGCCGTCCTCTACGTCGTGGCCGACCGCATCATGGCGCGCAAAGAAGCGCGCGAGGCGCGATCGGCGTCTCGCGCGGATTCCGTCGACGCTTCCGAAACACTCGCTTAAAGGAGAAGAAATGTCATCCAACGTCGCATCCATGATCGACCACACCCTGCTCAAGCCGGAAGCCACCGCGCAGGACGTCGCCGCACTCATCGAGGAAGCCCAGCGCCTGGGCACCTACTCGGTGTGCATTTCCCCGTCCCAGCTGCCGGTCGAGGTTCCCGAGGGCCTACAGGTGGCAACCGTCGTGGGCTTTCCCTCCGGCGCCGTCAAGCCGGAGATCAAGGCCGCCGAGGCAGGCCTTGCCGTGGACAACGGCGCCGAAGAAATCGACATGGTCATCAACATCGCGCTGGCCATTGAGGGCCGCTTCGACGCAGTTGAGGAAGAGATCCGCACCGTGCGCAGCGCCTGCCAGGGCAAGGTCCTGAAGGTCATCATCGAGTCCGCCGCGCTTTCCGACGACGCGATTGTTGCCGCCTGCCGCGCCGCCGAGGCTGCCGGTGCTGACTTCGTCAAGACCTCCACCGGCTTCCACCCAGCCGGCGGCGCCAGCGTGCATGCGGTAAAGCTCATGGCAGATACCGTGGGTGGCCGCCTCGGCGTGAAGGCCTCCGGCGGCATCCGTACTGGCGCGGACGCGCAGGCGATGATCGACGCCGGCGCCACCCGCCTCGGCCTGTCTTCCTCCGCTGCGGTGCTGGCGGACCTAGAAAACTAGTGGCTTAGAAGCTGAATCGAGGAAACAATGTCACTTGTTGAATACGCTCGCACCTGGGCCGAACACGACCCAGACCCGTTAACCCGTGACGAGGTCTTGGACTGGATTGAGGCTGGTGACGAAGCTGCTTTGTCCGCCGGCTTCGCTGGCCCGTTGGCCTTCGGCACCGCTGGCCTGCGCGCCGCCGTTGGGGCAGGCGAGTCCCGCATGAACCGTGCCGTGGTCATCCGCACCACCTATGGCTTGGTTTCGTGGCTAAAGCAGCAGGTGGAAAACCCAGTCGTGGTCATCGGCTGCGATGCCCGCTACGGCTCGGCCGATTTCTACCAGGATGCTGCGGAGGTCATCTCCGCTGCCGGCGGCCGTGCCCTGGTGCTGCCCAAGCAGAACCCCACGCCGCTGACCGCTTATAGCGTGCGCGAGCTCGGCGCCGACGCCGGCATCATGGTCACCGCCTCCCACAACCCGCCAGCCGATAATGGCTACAAGGTTTACCTGGGCGGCCGTGTGGCCACCGGCGATGCCAACGGCGTGCAGCTGGTCTCCCCGGCGGATGCAGAGATCTCAGCGGCTATTGCTGCGGCGCCGCCTGCCGACGAAGTGCCGCGTTCCGCCGACAACATCGAGGAAGTCGATACCCGCGCGCAGTACCTCGAGCGCGCCGCCAAGCTGGTAGGGCAGTCCACCAGCGCCAAGATTGCGCTGACTGCCATGCACGGCGTGGGCGCAAAGCTGGGCACCGCGCTGCTCGAGAAGGTCGGCTTCGAGGTTTCCCTCGTGTCGGAACAGGCCGAGCCGGACCCGGATTTCCCAACCGTTTCCTTTCCCAACCCGGAAGAGCCCGGCGCTCTGGACCTGGGCAAGGCGCACGCGGAAAAGATCGGCGCGGACATCCTTATTGCATACGACCCGGATGCTGACCGTTGCGCGGCCGCTATCCCGACGCACGGTGCGCAAGGCGGCGTCGTCTGGCGTCAGCTCACCGGCGACGAGACCGGCGCCTTGCTGGGTGACTACCTGGCGCGCAGGGGAGTGGGTGGAACGTTTGCTAACTCGCTGGTTTCCTCGCGTCTGCTGGGCCGCATTGCCGCGCACTACGGCCTGCCGCATGAGGAAACACTCACCGGTTTCAAGTGGATTGCCCGCACCCATGACTTGAGCTTTGGTTACGAGGAAGCCATCGGCTTTTGCCCCGACCCGCAGGCCGTGCGCGACAAAGACGGCGTTGCCACCTCGGTGGTTCTGGCCAGCCTGGCCTCGGAGTGCAAGGATGCAGGCATCACCCTGCAGGATCGCCTCGCAGAGATTTACTCCACCGTGGGCCGCCTGGCCACCGCTCCGCTGACCTTCCGTGTGGAAGACCTTTCGCTGATTACCCGCGGCATGGAAAAGATCACCTCGACCCCACCGACTCAACTGGCGGGCTCGGAGATTGCAAAGGCAGAGAAGTTTGCCCAAGGCATGAAGCTCTACACCGTGGACGATGACCGCGTCATCGTGCGCCCGTCCGGCACCGAGCCGAAGCTCAAGTGCTACTTGGAGTCCCCGGATCCGGCCCGCCTGGATGCCATTGCAGAGGATCTGCGGGTCTTTTTCGACATGTAGCTGCAAGTTCTTTGCCCTAGGCCGTGATGCCTGGAAGGAGATGGGGCGTAACGCGCTAAGCGTTACGCCCCCTTTTCGCGTCTGGTGCCATTAATTTTGGAAATTTCTGGGTTGTGACCTAACCGTTATCTAACCCTATAAGCTGGCTTTTAACGCTTGAATGAAGACATTCCACAGGTTTATGGCAGGCGATGTCCATACATTGCGGTGGCGGAATCTCGCGACTTCCGTACTGTGGGTTTCAGCGCCGCGATGGGAGCTAGCGCAAACGCTTAGATTTTCCAAACGGCCTGATAGTTACCTGTTTTTTAAAGAAAGAGGAGATCATGACTAACCAGAATGCACGCGATATCAAGGACCTGTTCAACAAGACCGCATACGACGTAAACGGCGACAAGCTGGGCTCCGTCAAGGAAGTATTCGTTGATGACAACTCCGGTCAGCCAACCTTCGTTGAGGTTAGCCACGGTCTGTTCGGCATGAGCGAGTCCATCGTTCCGATGCGCGGCCACAAGTTCGCTGGCGAAGATGACCTCATCCTCGCATTCGACAAGGAGCGCATCAAGGACGCTCCAAGCGTTGACACCGACAAGGCTCTTAGCGCAAACGACCAGAACGAAATCTTCCGCCACTACGGCGTTGACACCATGAAGGACGAGCAGGCCTACACCGGTGGCCGCCACGACGTTTCCGATAAGAACAAGGCTGGTCTGGCTGCTGGCGCTGGTGCAGGTGCAGGCGTTGGCGCTGCTGCTGGTGCAGAGCACGCTACTGGTGCAGAGCACAAGGAGCACGCTCACGAGGACCACGTTGCTGGCACCGAGACCGCAGACCACACCAAGAACGCTGGCCACACCCACGCTGACGTTGATGGCCGCGATTCCCTGGTTCGTTCCGAGGAGCAGATGGATGTTAACAAGGAGCGCGTCGAGACCGGTGAGGTTCGCCTGCGCAAGTATGTCGTAACCGAGACCGAGAACGTTGAGGTTCCGGTTACCCGCGAAGAGGTTCGCGTCGAGCGCACCCCAATCTCCGAGGAAGAGGCTGCTTCCCTGCGCGGCAAGAATGACCTGACCGATGACGAAGCATCCGTCACCCTCCACGAGGAGCGCGTCCGCGTTGAGAAGGACACCGTTCCGGTTGAGAAGGTTGAGCTGAACAAGAAGGAAGTTACCGACACCGAGCGCGTCTCCGAGGATCTGCGCAAGGAGCGCATCGAGACCGAGGGCGTAGACGGCAAGACCATCAAGTAAAAACTTGGATAGCACTAGGTAGCTAGTACCTAGTACAGACACCTCCTAAATAGGCCGCTGGCAGTATTGCCGGCGGCCTATTTGTCTTTTTGGCGTTGCTCGGCGGGCCCACCGTCGTCGGCGGCGGCATCATCGCCGACGTGATGAGCGGGTGGAAAAAGACTAAGAACTTCCCCGCCGTAGGGCGCCTCTGCCCATAGACTGGAATCATGAATGTTGAGGTGGATCCGCTGATTGAGGCGCTGTACTACTGGTCCGACGTCAGCGGCGTGTTATTGATGGGGATCATCGGTGGCACGCTTGCGCGCCAGCGCGGCTATGACATTGTGGGCTTTTTCTTTATCGCGATGTTCTCGGCCTTGGGCGGCGGCATGATCCGTGACGTCCTCATCAACCGCGGCACTGTCGCTGCTATGTCGCAGCCGGAATACCTCTATCTTGCTTTCGCCGGAGCGCTGATTGCACGATTCTTCTACTTCAAAGGCAGAACCTGGGACTATATCCAATCTCACGGGGATGCCATAGTCTCCGCGCTGTGGGCGGCCACCGGTACCGTGAAGGCGCTGACCTATGGCCTGCCGCTTATCCCGTGCGTGATGATGGGCGTGTTTACCGCAACGGGCGGTTCCATGATCCGTGACATCAGTATGGGCCGCGAGCCAGCCGTCTTTGGCGATAATCAGCCCACGGTGATCCCCGCGGTGGCCTGTGCCGCAGTGGTGCTCGTGGCCGATTCCTTCGACCACCTGGCCACTGGCATGCTGGTGGGCCCGGTCGTTTCCTTCATCCTGACCTTGTTCGGCATCTGGGCCGGCTGGCGCATTCCTGCCCGCCAGGAATGGGCGCCGCTGAACGATACTGCGGCGCAGGTCATGCTGCTCGCGCGCAAGGCCGAGAGCAAAGGCCGGGCAGTGGGGCGTCGCCTAGAGCCCTCCAAGGTGCGCAGCTGGCGGCACCAGCAGATGGAAAAGGCCCTGCAGCGCCGCATCGAAAAGCAAGTGGAAAATGGTCGCCTCCGTGCGGCCGCCACCAGCGATGCCACCGAGCTTCTTGAGTCCTTCACCGACACCATGGAGCAGCTCCACGGTGAGGCCATCCCAGCCACCAACTCCGATTCTGCCGCGAAGAATAAGGAAGCTCTAAGCCAAGAATCCAAGGGCATCCTGCAGGAAATCGGCGTGGACTTAAGCGGCGATTCCTATGAGGACTATGACGAGGATGCACCGCTGCTTGATCCAGAAATGCTCAAGGAGCAGCGTGAGAACCTAGACATCGTGCTCTCGGATGAAAAGCTGACCGATGAGTTGGTGGAGCACTTAGTCCAGCGCCATAAGAAGCAGAATTAAAAAGTGGGTAATTAAGTGTAAAAACTCACCTTTTCTTCTGCTTTAGCTGGGCACTCATATAAGCTTATGCGGTGGAATCTTTCAGGATTTTCCGAGGCGATTCCTTATATAAGTGGAAAGGGGGAAACGTCATGTTAAAGCGCGTATTTAGCGTTAGCGCAGCCGCCACCCTGGTATTGGCATTATCGGCGTGTGTTCCCCCGGACCAAACCCCGGATATCTCGGGCGTTGACTTCATCACCACTGACGGCGCTGAGCCGCAGAACCCGCTGTTGCCAGCGGATATCAACGATGTGCCGGGCGCGACCATCGTTAATCTCATCTACTCCGGCTTGGTTTACCTCAACGAGGAAGGCGAGGCGGAATACGACGTCGCGCAGAAGATTACCCAGACCTCGCCTACTGAATACGACGTCGTCTTGCGTGAGGATGCGAAGTTCTCCGACGGCTCTTCAGTTCGTGCGCGTGACTTCGTGGATTCCTGGAACGCAGCTGTTCAAAACAACATGCTTTCCTCCTACTTTTTCAAGCCGATTCTGGGATTTGGGGAGGGCGAGCCCACCATGCGTGGTCTTAAGGTAACAGGCGATAGAACCTTCCACATTGAGCTGGCCGAGCCTACCGCGGACTTCGTGAAACGTCTAGGCCATTCGGTCTTTTTCCCCATGCATCCTTCAGCCAAGAAGGGCTATGACGCATATGGCATGAACCCCATCGGCAACGGTCCGTACCGCCTAGCGCGCTGGGATAAGGATGAAAAGATCAACCTCATCCCAAACGCGGAATACGCCGGCCCGCGAAAGTCCCGTAACGAGGGGCTGGAGTTTCGCTTTTATGAGACCGAGGAGGAATCCTATGCTGCCCTGCGGCGCGGCGAGCTGGACTTGGTCACGGATGTGCCGATCACGCATATCCACCGCTTTGAGGAGGAACTGGACGGGCGAAGCTTCAACGAGACTTCCGCCATGTTCAGCTTCATCACCATCCCGGCCAATGACCCGATGTTCCGCGGAGAGGCCGGCGCTTTGCGACGCCGCGCCATCTCCATGTCCTTCGATCGCACCCGCATCGCGCACGAAGTCTTGGACGATACCGTCACTCCGGTTACATGTTTTGCCACCCAAAAATATTGCCCTGAGATGGGGATGATTCCGGGTCAGGAAGTACTGGTTTATAACCCAGAAAAGGCACGCGAACTGTGGGCAAAGGCTGACGCCATCTCGCCGTGGACGGGGCCATTCCTTCTGGGATATAACGCGGATGGCGGGCATGCGGAATGGGTCGATGCGGTAACTGAACAGGTTTCAGAGACACTTGGTATCGAGGCTTATGGCCGTGCTTTTACGACCTTTAAGAAGTACCGGCAAGCCGTAACGGACCGTCAGATGCGCGGTTCCTTCCGTTCCAGCTGGCAGGCCGCGTACCCCTCGGAGGTCAACTTCCTGGAGCCGGTCTTTGCATCTAACTCGTTGCTCAACGAGTCCGGCTTTAATAACCCGGAATTCGACAGGCTGTTCAAGGAAGCCAATTCCGAACTCGATAAAAAGGTCCAAGACCAAAAACTGGTGGAAGCACAGTCCATCCTTTTGCATGACCTGCCGGCGCTGCCGCTGTGGGAATCCAACGTGGTTGGCGGCTATGACACCGATATCGCGCGTCCACATTTCAGCTGGAAGGGAAAGCCGTTTTACTTTGAGCTGACTCGCGACAAAGGCTAACAGCGCATTTTTAGCTTTTAGCCGGTTGTCGTTGCGGAATCCTGGCTAATCTAAAAATATGAACCTCGTTGGCTACTTCTTTTATCGGATGTGGCAGGTCGGAATCGACCATGTCCTGCCGCTCGTCGCGTTGTTGCTGCTGGGCATGTTGGTGCCGCGGCTGGGTCGGCTGGCCATCCGCGTCCTGGAATCGCGGCTCGATGAAGGCGAAGAGTCCACGAAGGCGCGCCTGGCCTTGGGCGGCGCTTTGGTCTACGTATTGCAGGCGGTGGCTTATTTCCTGCTCGTGCTGGCCGCACTCTCGAACGTGGGCGTGCCGGCGCTGGGCGCGGCAATCCCGGCGACTGTGGTTTCTGCCGCCCTTGGTTTTGGCGCGCAGAAGATAATCGGGGACTTCCTCGCGGGCTTTTTCATCCTTTCGGAAAAGCAATTCGGCGTCGGTGACTACGTGAGCTTTGAGGGGACAACGGGCGTGGAGGGAACCGTGGTGGCGCTGACCTTGCGCACCACGAAGGTACGCACGCCCACGGGCGAGGTGGTCATGGTGCCCAATGGCTCGGCGGGCGTTATCACCAACTTCTCGCAGGATTGGTCCCGCGCTGTAGTGGACCTTTCGGTGCCGCTTCACGAGGGCGAGACCCTTGAGGAAATCACTTCTCAGGTGCGCACGATCTCCCAGCAGGCCATCAAGGATCCGGCCATTGCTGGCGACGTCGCCGGCGAGCTCGAGATCCTTTCTGCCACCGGCATCGTGGAGCCAACCGTGGCGGGCCAGCCTTGGCAGGTTAAATACCGCGTGCTCGTGCAGGTCAACCCTTCGCGGCAGTGGGCGGTTGAGCGCGCAATCCGCTCCGCGCTGCTCTCGGCGTTTTGGGATCACTACAACCTTCCCGGCAACGCGGCCGGCGTATTTCCTGCAGGCCTTTCCAGCTCCGCGGAAAAGCCCGGTATCGAGCGCAGCCCTGAAACCGCGGCGGAAAAGGGGCTGGGCGCGGCAGTGGCAGCGTCGGCAAGCGCAGATGGCGCCGCAGCGCGCGCTAGCGCCCACAACGCAGACAATGACGACACCTCCCTGGAGGAAGTTGCCAAAGCCAAGGACCATGGCCCCGGCAAGCCCGCGAGTGCGGATGCGGAAGAGAAGGAAAAGTCGGCCACCGGCATCTGGCGTACGGATACCCCAAGCAGCAAGTTCCAGTACGTGTGGACTGCCGGTGGGCGCGTGCGTTCTTCTACCACCACGCTGCTGGCGGCACTTGCGATTACCGGACTGCTCATCTTTGCCTCCTGGAATCCGGAGGACGCCGGCACCGGTTGGCTAAACCCTGCCTACTGGTCACAGCGCGACGCAGCAACCTCGGAAGCGCCCGCCCCAGTCGCGCCGGGGGAGGAGGCCGCCTCCTCGGCGGAGACCCCGCCTGCCGCGGGGACCACCACCCCGACCGAGGCCGCGGAGCCAACCACAAGCGCGGAAAGCTCTGCCGATTACGGCTCCAGTGAGGACGGCTCCAGTGAGGAAGGCTCTCGGGCGGACTCGCACTCGGGCTCCTCGGGCGCTGACTCCGACGCCGCCACCACCGCACCTGCTGAAACAGCAACGCAGAGCGCGGTGCCTAGCGCGGAGCCCACTGCGGCAGAAGAAAGCGCCGCCGCTGGGGGAAGCGACGGCGCTTGAGAGATAGGGAGGATAGGGCAATAAGTGAAGGGGAATAGGGCGAGATTCCCAACGGCGCCCGCGCGCCGCGTAATGGATATCGAAACGCGCGGGGAAACGTTAACAAGCAACCAGATTGGGGGTAATCGGGGGTAAATTCCTTATTTAAAGCCCTTATTTGAAGCCCTGCCCCTTGCGCCACGTCATCGTGAGGCTATCGCGAACTGGCGAGCCGGGAGTCAAGATGTCATCTACGCGCAGCCAATGCATCTCCGCTTCCTCGCGGCGCACGGTGACGAAAGAATAACCGTGGTTATCCAAGTCCACGTGTTTGCAGTGCGGGTTGGCGCTGCGCAGGATGTGCTCGGCGGCGTCGGAAAGCGCGTTATTTTGCGGAAGCTTCAACTGCTCGTTGATATTCGGTGCCGTAACTGAAGCGCACACCAGCTCCGCGCCGATGATGTTGCCTTGGTGGGTGATGTTGTGTGCCCACTCGGTGTGGATATCGCCGGTGACGAAGAGCGCCTGGGAGCCCTTGGCGGCCAGTGCCTCGATGACGCGGCGCCGCTCAGCGCTGTAGCCATCCCACTGATCACCGTTGACGGGGATGCCCGTGATATTGGAAGAAAGCGCCGAAGATACCTTTTCGGTCTGCGGATCCTGCTGCAGCGTAATCAGGTTAAGCGGGGAAAACATCACAGAATTGCCCAGCATATTCCACGCGGTCTGCGAGGTTTCCAGCTTGCCGAGCAGCCATTCATATTGCTCGGAGCCCAGCATTGTGCGGTCCTCCTTCGCAAAGCCCGCCGGGTCCCAGGAAAGCTCCTTGTCGCGGTAGGTACGCAGATCCATCATGGTCAGCTCCACCAAATCACCGAAGGTTAGTGAACGGTAGATGTGGCCATCTTGCGAAGGATTCGTCATGCGTACCGGCATCCATTCGAAGTAGGCCTGCATCGCGCCGGCGCGCCGGGAATTCCAGTCGCCCTCGGTTGCCGGATCGTGGTTCTCGGCGCCGCCGGCCCAGGAGTTATTGGCTGTTTCGTGGTCATCCCACACCACAATCCAAGGCAGTGCGCCGTGGGCTGCCTGCAACTCTGGGTCTGTGCGGTAGCGGCCGAAGCGCACGCGGTAATCCTGCAGCGAAACAATCTCGTGCGCCGGGTGATGGTGGCGCACCGGCCCAAAGCCCGAGTACTTGCCGACGCCGTATTCATAGATGTAATCGCCCAAGAAAATCATGTAATCCAGCTGGCCGGCGCGCGCCCGCTTGGCGATGTCCGTATAAGCACTGAAAAAGCCCGACTCCCAGTTAGCGCAGGAGCCCACACCAAAGGTCAGCTGCTCCGGGGAAGCGTTCGCCGCTGGGGCAGTCTTCGTGCGTCCGACCGGGCTTGCCTTGCCCGCGTGCTCGCCGTCGGTGACGCGAAAGCGGAAGAAGTACGTGGTCTCGGGGTTAAGCCCGTGCGGGTCCACGTTGACGGTATGGTCGCGCTCGGCTGTGGCTACCACGCTGCCACGCTGGACGACGTCGCGCATCTCCTCATCCGTCGCCACCTCCCACTCGAGCGTGACGTCGGGGCCCACGCCGGAGCCCGGCATTGCCTCAGGGGAGGCGGTAACACGGGTCCACAGGATGACGGAATCCGGAATCGGATCGCCGGAGGCCACGCCGTGCAGGAACGGTAGCTCGCCCTTTGGCGGCTCGATGAGCTGGCGTTTGTTGCCGGGAAGTGAGCTCTGCGCGATGGCCGGGCTAAGCCCGCCCGCGGTCAGCGCTGCGGCGGAGGCGACGCTGCTGGTTTGGAGGAAGCGGCGGCGGTTAAAACCGCGGCGGGCAGGCGCATCATTCTGAGAGTTGTTTCGCGGAAAAATATTCATGTTCCCCAAATATTCTCCGGTTTGAAACGCTCGCAACTCGGGGAGAAAGATTTATTTTTGCCTTTACTTGCGGTTTACGTAGCGTTTTTCTGGCCTTTCAGAAGGGTGGGGCTGGGTACGCTGGAATGCATGAGTGAGTTCTCCAAAATTTCCGAATGGCCGGCTGACAATATCGCTGGGGCACTGCTGCATCGCGGCGAAATCGTTGAGTCGGTGGGCGCGCTGGACAGGGCCTTCTCCGTCGCATCGGTGACCAAACCGGTGGTGGCCTATGGCGTTGCCATGGCCGTGGAGGAAGGCGCGGTGGACCTCGATATGCCCGCCGGACCGGAAGGCTCGACTTTGCGGCACCTGCTGGCGCATGCTTCGGGCGTGAAGTTTGATTCCCGCGAGCAGCAAAAGCCGGTGGGCGAGCGGCGCATCTACTCCTCAGCCGGCTACGAGTGGGTGGCAGAGGTGGTGGAAAAGGCCACGGAAATGCCTTTTCCGGAGTATCTGCGCGAGGGTGTGTTTGCTCCGCTGGGGATGGGCTCGACGCGCCTTGAGGGCTCTGCCGGCCACGGTTTGGTGACCACGGTCAGTGACCTTGCGGCCTTTACCGCCGAAGTCGATTCGCCGCAGCTGTTGCACCCAGGCACTGTGGCCGAGATGCGCCGCGTGCAATTTCCTGGCCTGCGTGGAATTGTGCCGGGCTATGGAAGCTTCAAGGATTGCACCTGGGGCTTGGGCTTTGAGATCCACGGCGAGAAACAGCAGTGGATGGGCGCGCTGCCTTCCAGCGCTGTAGGCCACTTCGGTATGTCCGGAACCTATCTGTGGCTGGCGGGGGATTGGGCCATGGTGGCTCTGACGGATCGCGATTTTGGCGACTGGGCCAAGCCTTTGTGGGCGGAGGCGAACACAGCGATTTGGAAGGAGTGTCAGGCGCGATAGGCATTACTAGTGGGGTTTCTGAAAACTCTTGTTAACTGCTGTTTCTGGTATGAATTTTCAACCTTTGGTTGAGGTTTATTAAACGGGGGTTGAAGTGGTTGTTTAGGGTTGATGGGACTCATGTGACGCGGGAGAATCGGCCCCAACGCGCAGACAGTTCGTTGGGGAAGACGAAGCTCGTCTGGCAGCACTTGGAGGCCGCCCCCTTTTTCGGGAGGTCTGCGAAGCGCTGCTTTAAACATGTCGAAGGAGAATCGGCGTGAATACTCGCGTTCACGAAGCCGTCGCCACTGCAACGGCACCCAGCGCCTGGCCGCACCGCAATGCCGGTCAGGTGCACACCGCCGTGCTCACCATTGCGGGGATGCCCCGCAAACTGCGCCCGGCAGTAGAGCGTGCCATGGCACGCTGCATTACCACTGAGTCAGAGTTCATCGTCCCCGGCGACGACCCACTCACCGCCCAGTGGTGCACACGGTGGTACCGGGACATGCCCGGTGACGCCGAACTTGTGCGCGCCGTCGTACCGGCACGCGTGGGTATCGGCTGCCGCCAAGTCATCACCGGCACGCAAAAAGAGCTCGCCGCCCTCGAAAGGGAAGTCGAGCTCTTATCAACCGAGCACGCATTCAGCGCGCGCGTTGACGTTACAATCTAGCCCTAGCTCCGAAGAACTAGTCCTCGGGGAAGGGGCTAGTGACGCGATCAGCCAAATCTGCCACCGAATCCAGCACCTGGTTCGGGCGGAATGGATAGCGCTGGATTTCGCGATCGTCGCTAATGCCAGTGCGCACCAAGATGGTCCGCAGGCCGGCCTCCAAGCCGGACTTCACATCGGTGTCCATGCGGTCACCAATCATGACCGTGTTCTCGGAATGCGCGCCGATGTTATTGAGCGCCGAGCGCATCATGACCGGGTTTGGTTTGCCCACGTAATAAGGCTCGCGGTTGGTTGCCGCGGTAATCAGTGCCGCGACCGCACCCGTTGCCGGCAACACGCCCTGCGGCGCCGGGCCCGTGACATCAGGGTTGGTGGCAATAAAGCGCGCGCCGCTGCGGATGAGATTAATGGCGGTGGTAATAGCCTCGAAGGAGTAGGTGCGCGTTTCGCCCAAGACCACGAAGTCTGGGTCGTTGTCGGTGAGTACCCAACCTGCTTCATGGAGGGCCGTCGTCAAGCCGGATTCGCCCACCACATAAGCCTTGCCCTCGCCCGTCTGGGTGGTCAAAAATGCTGCGGTGGCGGTGGCGGAAGTCCAGATGCGCTCGGCCGGAATCTTCAAGCCCGTGTTGTGCAGGCGCGCGGACAAATCGCGCGGGGTGGACATCGAGTTATTCGTCAGCACCATGAACTCGATGTCATTGTCATAGAGCGCCTGGATGAACTTATCGGCACCGGGCACCATCTCGCCCTCTTTGATGAGGACGCCGTCCATATCGGATAGGTAAGAAATCAAAGCTAAACCTCCATATGCTTATCTAGGTATTCGGTCAGTTGGCCGACGGTGTGGATGTCTTTCATTGCGGCCTCGTCAAAGCGCACCTTGAAGCGTTCCTCGGCGCGCACAGCCAGCTCGATGCGCTCGAGCGAATCCACGCCCAAGTCCTCGAGGGCGGCCTCACGCTCTACGTCCTCCGCGCTGCCAGTGACTTTCTTGATGAGCTCAGCCACCGCGCCGAAAGTGTCTTGGCGCTTATCCTCCTTTTCAGGGGCTTGGTTGAAGCGAGCTTGCAATTGGGCGGAAAGGTCGTTTGCCATGCGTCCTAGTCTAGTATTCTTCCGCGAATGGGTGACCGAGTAGTATTGGTGGAATCATGGTTCATAGGGCTCGAGCAAAGACGATTGCGCGCAGTTGGGCGCGCCGTTTGCGGCCGACGCGTCGCAACGAACAGCACCTCATGTACGAGTCCCTGCACAATCACACGGACGAGCCTGGGCTGACTGGAATCGATTCCTTGGGCACCGTGCGCAACGATGGCCTGGACATCGCGTGGTACGAGGTCGGCCCGCAGGACTCGGACATCACTGTGGTGTTTATCCACGGCTACTGCCTGTCCGCGGAGGCCTACTACAGTCAGGTGGACTACATGCGCCGGCATTTCCCGGAGATACGCTGCCTGCTTGTCGACATCCGCGGCCACGGCCTTTCCACCGAAGTCACCCCCGCGCAGTGCACGGTGGACGCCGCGGCTGACGACGTCCTCGCTGTCCTTTCCAAGCGCGCCTCCCGCGGCAAGCTCGTGGTCGTGGGGCACTCTTTGGGCGGAATGGTGGCGCTCAATGTGATTCGCCGCGCGCCGGACGAGGTGTACCAGCGCGTTGACTCGGCGCTGTTGATCGCGACGTCGATGCGCCGCTTTGCGGCGAAGGGTGTGGCGCAGATTCTCGAGTCGAAGGCGCTGGGCAGTTTGTATAACGCGTGCATGCGGCTGCCGGGGCGGATGGACCGCATCCGCTTTGAGGTCGCGCAGTGGGTCGCGCCGCTGTTTGCTGCTTTGCTGGCGGGTTTTCCGCAGATGGAGAAGCTGCAGTTCCATGTAGCCATGCTGATGGATACGCCGCTGTCCAGTTACACGGGCTTCTTTGACGACCTTCTCGACCACTCCGAGTATGCTGCCGCCGACCGACTGGCCCGCCTGCGCGGTGAGGTTATTGTGGGTTCAGCCGACATCGTGACCCCGCGCAGCCAGTCGGACGTCATCTTGGATCACTGGCCGGCCGCCCGGCTGACTGAGGTGGACGGCGCAGGCCACATGGTCATCCTCGAGGAGCCCGAGGCCATCTCGGAGGCGCTTGGCCGACTCTTGGTTCCGTTGGCGGACTAGCGTTGCCGCGGCCGCCGGCCCTTTGCCGGCCCTCTACCGACCACCGCGCGCCTCCGCTTGTTTCTCAGAGCCCCCGCTGGTTTGGTCCCATTCGTTTGGTCCCTTTGCGGGGTAAAGGGACCACCAGCGGCTTCTGACCGGAACCGGTTACTCGTAAAACTACCCTTAGTAGGGGACCCAACTAATGGGACCAGTTGGCCGGTCGGCCAGCGAGCTCGTTGTACGACAAGCCTGCGCCCTTCTGTGCCTTTCTGTGCCCCGGCCGCGCCGCAAAACGAGAAGACCGCCCCTCGGCGCCCAGCTAGGAGGGCAACCGAAGAGCGGCCTAAACCGTCCTAGAGCGAGTTCTTAGTCCTCGTCGCTGGAGGTGGACTCGGTGGCGGTCGGGTCATCGAGCTTCAGCTTCTTCGCTGCTTCCTCGACGACGGAACGCTCCACCTTGCCCTCGCGTGCCAGGCCCTCGAGGACTGCCACGACGATGGACTCAGCATCGATGTTGAAGAAGCGGCGAGCGCCCTCGCGGGTGTCGGAGAAGCCGAAGCCGTCTGCGCCCAGAGCGATGTAGGTGCCCGGAACGTAAGGGCGAATCTGCTCCTGCAGGTCGGTGGTGAAGTCGGAAACACCAACGAACGGACCATCGAAGCCCTTGAGCTGCTTGGTAGCAAACGCCTCGGTCGGCTCGACGCCCTTCTGCAGCGCCTCCTTGTTGCGGCGCGCGCCGTCGCGAGCCAGCTCAACCCAGGAGGTGACAGAGAACAGAGATGCCTTGACGTCGTAGTCCTTAGCCAGGATGTCCTGCGCACGCAGTGCCTCGTGCACGCCCACACCGGAAGCCAGGATGTTGGCCGGGATGGAGCCGGACTCAGCGGTGTTGTAGTGGTAGATGCCCTTGTGCAGGCCCTCGACGTCGAGGTTCTCCGGCTCAGCTGGCTGGGAGACCGGCTCGTTGTACACGGTCAGGTAGTACATGACTGCCTCGGAGTCCTCGCCGTACATGCGGTTGATGCCGCGGTGGATCAGGTGAGCCACCTCGTAGCCGAATGCTGGGTCGTAGGAAATAACAGCCGGGTTGGTGGAAGCCAGAACCGGGGAGTGACCATCCATGTGCTGCAGACCCTCACCGGTCAGGGTGGTGCGGCCTGCGGTAGCGCCGATGATGAAGCCGCGGCCTAGCTGGTCGCCGGCTGCCCAGAAAGAGTCGCCGGTGCGCTGGAAACCGAACATCGAGTAGAAGATGTACAGCGGGATCATAGCCTCACCATGGGTGGCGTACGAGGTTGCAGCCGCGGTGAAGGACGCAGTAGCGCCTGCCTCGGAAATGCCCTCGTGCATGATCTGGCCGTCGGTAGCCTCGCGGTAGGAGAGCATGAGCTCGTTGTCCACTGGCACGTAGTTCTGGCCGCGTGGATTCCAGATCTTCATGGTTGGGAACCAGGAGTCCATACCGAAGGTACGAGCCTCGTCCGGGATGATCGGAACGATGCGCTTGCCCAGCTCCTTATCACGCATGAGCTCCTTGAAGGTACGCACAAGCGCCATAGTGGTGGCAACGTTCTGCTTGCCCGAGCCCTTACGCACGGAGCGCAGCTTCTCGATGCCCGGAGTGACCAGCGGGGTGAACTTGTCACGGCGCTCCGGCAGGAAGCCGCCGAGTTCTTTACGACGCTCCAGCATGTACTTGATTTCCGGTGCGTCCTCGCCTGGGTGGTAGTACGGCGGTGCGTAAGGATCCTGCTCGAGAACTTCGTCGGAGATCGGGATTTCCTGCTTGTCGCGGAAGAGCTTCAGATCCTCCAGAGTCAGCTTCTTCATCTGGTGGGTTGCGTTGCGGCCCTCGAAGTTGTGGCCCAGGCCGTAGCCCTTGATGGTGTGAGCCAGGATGACGGTCGGCTTGCCAGTGCCCTTGTTGGACAGTGCCTTCGCGTAAGCAGCGTAGATCTTGCGGTAGTCGTGGCCACCGCGGCGCAGTGCCCAGACCTCGTCATCGGAAAGATCCTCAACCAGCTTGAGGGTGCGCTCGTCGCGGCCGAAGAAGTGCTCGCGGACATACGCGCCGTCGTTTGCCTTGAAGGTCTGGTAGTCACCATCCGAGGTGGTGTTCATGATGTTGACCAAGGCGCCTTCTTTATCGGCGTCGAGAAGCTTGTCCCAACCGCGGCCCCAGATGACCTTGATGACGTTCCAGCCAGCGCCGCGGAAGAAGGACTCCAGCTCCTGGATGATCTGGGTGTTGCCGCGGACCGGGCCGTCGAGACGCTGCAGGTTGCAGTTGATAACGAAGGTGAGGTTATCGAGCTCATAGAGCGCGGCGGTCTGCAGGAGGCCGCGGGACTCTGGCTCGTCCATCTCGCCGTCACCCAGGAAGGCCCAGACGTGCTGATCGGAGGTGTCCTTGATGCCGCGGGTCTCCAGGTACTTGTTAAAGCGTGCCTGGTAGATAGCGTTCATCGGGCCGATACCCATGGAAACGGTTGGGAACTCCCAGAAATCAGGCATCAGGCGTGGGTGCGGGTAGGAAGGCAGGCCCTTGCCTTCGCCGCGGGAAACTTCCTGGCGGAATCCGTCGAGGTCTTCTTCGCTGAGGCGGCCTTCCATGAACGCGCGGGCGTACATGCCCGGGGAAGCGTGACCCTGGAAGAAGATCTGGTCACCGCCGGAAGGATCGTCCTTGCCCTTGAAGAAGTGGTTCAGGCCGACCTCGTAAAGCGGGGCAGCGCCCGCGTAGGTGGAAATGTGGCCGCCGACGCCGATGCCTGGGCGCTGCGCGCGGTGCACCATGATGGCTGCGTTCCAACGGATCCAGCGGCGGTAGCGCTTCTCCAGCTCTTCGTCACCTGGGAACTCCGGCTCCATGTTGGTCGGGATGGTGTTGACGAAGTCAGTGGAGGTCAGGGCAGGCATCGGAACGCGCTTGGCGGTCGCACGCTCGAGCAGGCGGAGCATGAGGAAGCGGGCGCGTTCTGGATCGGCGTGATCCAGCAGGCCGTCGAGGGATTCCATCCACTCGCGGGTTTCCTCGGGATCGCTGTCGTGCAGGTAAGAAGCAACTCCGTCGCGGACGATCGGGAAGTTGGACTCATCCTTTACGGCGTCCTGGTCGGCCATTTAAACCTCCTAGATTGGTTTTACACAGTTTGCATCCCAGGATACGCGCACCCTGATCATCTGTGTGTGTGAAGGGGGTCAATTGCCGTACGCGGCCGGTGAAAGGCGCTATTTGCTAACTTTGCAAAACTGCTGTGTGCAGTAAATCTCCTGTGTAATCGCGAAAACTACTGTGCAAGGCGTTATGATCTTGCTCATGCCAGAAAATGGAAGGAATAAAGCAGTGGCTGATGCGGCCAGCAAGCTCGGAATCACCGAGGGGCAGATTGCCCTTGAACTCGGGTGGGACGAGGATTGCGATTCCAGCATCTCCGAATCTATTGAGGATGTCCTTGGAGAGGATTTTCTCGATGAAGAAACTGACGAGCTTTGCGACGTCGTGCTTCTTTGGTGGCGTGCCGAAGACGGCGACCTCGTCGATGGTCTCGTCGATGCAACCCGCCCGCTAGGGGACTCTGGCCGGATCTGGCTTATGACCCCAGGAGCAGGCAAGCCGGGCAACCTCGCGCCGGGTGACATCTCCGAGTCCGCTCAGCTCGCAGGCTTGGTGCAGACTAAAGCGGAGCGCCTAGGCGAGTGGCAAGGTTCTTGTTTGGTTGCTCGCGGATATACCAAGAAATAACTTTTACCAGGCGATTTGTTAGCTAACGCTTGTGTGGGCTAATCTTATGCAAGCGTTAACGCAATGCGGCTTTAGCTCAGCTGGAAGAGCAACTGGTTTACACCCAGTAGGTCGGGGGTTCGATCCCCTCAGGCCGCACCATTGTGAAGTCTCGAGACATCGTTCCTTTGGATGGTGTCTCGAGATTTTTGTTTCCTTCAAACGCGCTTCGCACCGCCAGGCGTGGTTTCATGTACCGATGTATGTAAATAGCGGCCAGAAACCTGGTGATTCAGGCACGCTATATACACACAGAGGTACATACGCCGTGGACTGTCTTCGGTGTCCTTAATATGGGGCGCCTACGCGGTATTCTGCTCCAGCCATGCGTTGATGCCGCCGCGCAGGGAGTAGACCTCTCTAAAGCCGCGCTCGCGCAGTGCGGCGACGGCTTGGGCGGAGCGGCTGTCTGGGCGGAAGCCCGCAAATGGTGAGGAGGGATGGGTATATCCAGGCTACTCGCGTCACACTGGTTGCTTTGAGAATCAAGAGTTGCGGGGCGACCTCACCATTTGGATGCAAAGGGCGCTAAGCCGCCGTAAATGGTGAGGTCGGCGGCTTAGAAGCGTTCCTGGCCGCGTTCGCGGATCTTTTCATAAAAATCCGGCTTGGAGTCGCCGTAGCGGGAACGGCTGCGACGCGAAGGCGTCGTGTCTGCACGCGGGGTGGATTCCGCGGCGGCCGCGGGCTCCGTGGTTTCCTTGGTGGAATCCGTGGAAGGGCCTGCAGCGAGGGCAGAGTCTGCAGCAGAGCCAGGGCCTGCAGTGGGGGCAGAAGCGCCATCTGTGCTGGTGGCAGCCTGCAATGCCGCTTCTTCCTCGCGGGCCCGGCGGCGTTCGCGGATTTCGGACCACACGAAGTAGCCCAAGCCCAGCGGCGCCATGATGCCGAAGGCAATCCACTGGTAGCCATAAGACAAGTGGTTACCGCGGTCGAGCTGCGGGACCTCCAAGGCGGTCAGCTCACCCGGCTGCTCAGGCGAGAGCTGGATGTAGTCGTGGCCCAACTTTGTATCGGTAAGCGAGGCCACCTCTTCGGTGTGAATTGAGTAGACCTGCTCGTAGCCTTCTTGATCAATCGGCGCAGAGGCGTGCTTCGGCTCGTCCGCGCGAATCATGCCGACAATTGTGGTCTCACCGGCAGGAGCCTTAGGAATCGAGGGCACAGTGTTTCCCTCACCAGCGGCAATCCAGCCGCGGTTGACCAGCATGGTCAGGCCAGAGTCTGTGCGGAAGGGTACCAATGACTGGTATACCGCACCCGAAGAAACTGGACGCAGGCGCAGTAGCACTTCCTCATCAGCCAAGTAGCGTCCGTGGAGGGTAGCGCGGGACCATTCATCATCTGCGATGGCACCCTCAGAATCAACGACCTCAGAAAGCGGGCGTGGGTCCGCCTCATAAGCCTGGGCGATTAGGTGATTGCGTTCCACAATTCGGTCATCTTTGCCCAGCTGCCAGGGCGCTAGCACCGTGAAAGCAAAGTAGGAAAAGGTCACCACGAAGATGAGCAGCAGAACCCATCCCGGCTTGAGGAACGTCTTTAACATGCCCTTATCCTAGACCTGCTGCTCGCGAATCCAATCCAGCAGGCCAGGCACGGCTGCTTCAATTTCCTTACGGGTTCGTGCGAAGTCTTCCACCGTGCCGTAGTAAGGATCCTCCACGTTGAGCTCCTCGGCATTCGGGTCGAAGCTGCGCATCAAACGAACGCGTTCCGGGTCGATACCTCGCTCGATGAGGGCGTCGCGGTGGCCGGAATCCATCGCGATGAAAAGATCCGCATCCATGTGCTCAGGGCCGAGCTTCGTCGCGCGGTGGGTTGCGCCGTCGTGGCCGCCGCTGCGCAGCTCCGCGATGGCGCGCGGGTCCGCGCCCTGGCCCACATGCCAGCCGCCCAATCCACAGGAAGAGGTACGGGCGACGAGATCTAGCATGTCGGTCTCCATGGCATCGCGAACGATGATTTCCGCCATGGGGGAGCGGCAAATATTGCCCGTGCAGACGAACACGAGGTGCAATGCGGAGGGGTTGTCCTCAGAAGTCATGGGGGTTTAGACCTCTTATAAGCAAATAGAGCGATTTCTGAACGAAAGCTAGGATAGTGCAGCAGCGCGCAGAGAGCGAAAACATAGCGAATAATGCATTAAGGAGCCTTAAGCCATGGCGCAGACAACCGTTGGTGATATCCGCCGCGTCCTCGAGGAAGCCTATCCGCCGCACCTGGCCGAAAAGTGGGATGCCGTGGGCCTTATCTGCGGTGATCCGGAAGACGAGGTGGGAAAGGTGGCCTTCGCACTCGACTGCACCCAGCAGGTTGCAGAAAAGGCAGTGGAGATGGGCGCGCAGATGCTAGTTGTGCACCACCCTTTGCTCCTGCGCGGGGTGACTTCCGTGGCAGCGGATACGCCAAAGGGCAAGGTCATCCACACCTTGCTCAAGGGCGGCGTCGCCTTGTTCGCAGCACACACTAATGCGGATAAGGCCCGCCCGGGCGTTAACGACAAGCTCGCCGAGCTGGTGGGCATCGAGCCGGGACGTCCGATCATTCCGCACGCGCTTTCCGACGCCGAGGTCACCGAGACCAGCCTCGGCTTGGGGCGCATCGGCGAGCTGCCCGAGCCAATGACTCTGCGCGAATTTACGCAGCAGGTCGCGAACGCGCTTCCGGAGACGGCCTGGGGAATTCGCGCGGCGGGTGACCCAGATGGCATCGTCAAGCGCGTGGCGGTCTCGAGTGGCTCCGGTGATTCCTTCCTGGATGCCGCTCGTGAGCTGGACGTGGATGTGTATGTGACCTCGGATCTGCGCCACCACCCCGTGGACGAGCACTTGCGTGCAGGGGGACCTGCCGTGGTCGATACTGCCCACTGGGCCAGCGAATTTCCATGGACTATGCAGGCGCGCGATATCGTGGAAAAGGCTTACAAGGTGGATACTGAAATCATCGAGCTGCGCACCGACCCGTGGACATTGTCCGTCCACGGAAAATAATCGCCTCGGGAAGACCTGCCATAAGGAGAACTAAATGAAACTGTCGAAGCAACTGCAGCCTGTCCTGCTGGAACTTGCCAACCTCGAGCGTTCCCAGGGCGTTACGGGAGAAAAGACCATTCCGGAGCAGCAGGAGTACGAAAAGGCACAGCTTGAGCACAAGCGGCTTGTCGACGCCGCCGGTTCCGCCCAACTCGCCGTCGACGACATGGAGATGGAAATCCTGCGTATCCAGGCCGATGAGCGCAAGCTGCGCCAGCGCGAGCGCGACGATAAGGCCCAGTTGGGAGCCGAGGTTGACCCGGAGCGTCGCAAGGACTTGGAGCATGACCTGTATGCGGCAAAGTCGCGCATCGCAGACTTGATGAGCGAGCTGCAGGAAGCTCACAATGAGATTCACGCGCTGCGCTCGAACCGCGACGTGCACGGTGCGCGTGTGGATGAGTCCCAGCGCAAGTTGGAAAAGCTCGCGCGTGCTGCGGAGGCGGCGCAGGAGGCAGTGGATAACCGCCCGGATCCGGCAATCCGCATTGCGGAGCTGCGCGAGCAGCTGCCTGCCGACGTCCTGGATAGCTACGATTCCGTGCGCCACGAAAACGGTGTCGGTGCGGCGGCCTTCAAGGGGCGCGCATGTGGTGGCTGCTTCATCGTGCTGCCGCCGGCAGAGCAGAATGCGGTGCGTAACGCCCCAACCGAGGTCCTGCCGCAGTGCGGCGATTGCGGCTCCTACCTGGTGCGCCCGGCCTAATGAAGCTGGTTATTTATGCCGATGGCGGTTCCCGTGGCAATCCGGGAATCGCGGGTTCCGGCACCGCTGTCTATTCCGCCGACCGCCAGCAGCTGCTGCGCGAAATCGCATATGTCGTAGGTAAAAAGTCCACCAATAACGTGGCCGAGTACCACGGCTTGCTGCGTGGGCTCGAGGCCGCGGTGGAGCTAGGCGCCGACGAAGTTGATTTCTTCATGGACTCTAAGCTCGTGGTCGAGCAGATGAACGGGCGCTGGAAGATCAAGCACCCAGACATGCAGGCCCTGGCGTTGGAGGCGCGCAAACTCATCGACCAAATCGGCACGTTCAACCTGAGCTGGGTGCCGCGTGCCAAGAACAAGGTCGCGGATGCGTTGTCGAACGTGGCGATGGATGCCGCCGCCGCGGGCGAGCCGGTGGGTTTTGTCGGCGATACTGAGCAGGCGGATCAGGCTCCTGCGGTGCAGGAGACCGCCAGTGTGGAACCGGGAGAGCCGGCCGCTGCGAGCCAGCCCAGCGATTGGATGGCCGAGCAAGGCCCGGTCACGCGTTTCATCCTGGTTCGCCACGGACAAACCGCGATGTCGGTGGCCAAGCAGTACTCAGGCCATGCCGATCCAGAGTTGACCGAGTTCGGCCGCAAACAGGCACTCGCAGCTGCCCAGGCGCTGGCCGATACGCCAGTCGATGCCATCGTCTGCTCACCACTCAAGCGCTGCCAGCAGACCGCACAGGCGATTGCGCGCAGCGTGCGCCCGGCCGGAGCTGATAAAGATGCTCTTGAGGTGGAAACCGTAGCGGGCTTAATCGAGGTCGACTTCGGGCTGTGGGAAGGCAAGACCTTCGCCGAGGCCCACGCTGCCGATGGCGAGCTGCACGGCCAGTGGCTAGAGGATGCCTCCGTGGCCTGCCCCGGCGGCGAGTCCTTGCAGCAGGTTCACCGCCGCGTGCGCAAGACCCGCCAGGAGTTGCAGGAAAAGTATGCGGGCAAGACCGTCGTGGTGGTCTCGCATGTCAATCCCATCAAGTCCTTTATCAGGCAGAGCTTGGACGCAGGTCCGGTGACTTTTAATCGCCTCTTTTTGGACTTGGCGTCGATAAGCATTGCGGAATTCTGGGACGGCGGCTCGATGCTGCGCGGTTTCAACGATGTGGGCCATTTGCAGTCACTGGGCTAGACTGTAACGCGCGAATGAGCCGACCGGGTGAACGCGTCCTTTCCGAACCAACCTCCACGAGGGGCAAGGCGGGGGACGAGGAAAGTCCGGACTCCACAGAGCACAGTGGTTGCTAACGGCAACCCGGGGCGACCCGCGGGCAAGTGCAACAGAAAGTAGACCGCCGAACGACTTCGCTACGCCTCGTCGTACGAAGATTCGTGAGGTAAGGGTGAAACGGTGAGTTAAGAGCTCACCAGCACCGTCAGTGATGGCGGTGGCTGGGTAAACCCCACTGGGAGCAAGGCATCATGGCCGGCATTTTTGCGGGCTTGATCAGGCGTTCGAAGGCTGCTCGCTTTAGCCTGAAGGTAGCTGCTTGAACCAACTGGCAACGGTTGGTCTAGATGGATGTTCACCGCCGCACGCTTGATGCGTGCGGGAAGACAGAATCCGGCTTATGCGTCGACTCATTCGCCCATTTTTCTGGAACAATGGGGTGGCATGAAACTCTATGCCGCCCCATTAGATTTCCGCTCCGTCGCCGCCGAATTCGGTGTGCCCACCGACTTTAGTGAGGAACTGTGTGCGGCGGCCGCGGCCGCGCAGGATCGTTTCGCCACCTTGCGCCGCGATGCGCGTGATATCCCGCTGGTTACCATCGACCCATTGGGCTCCAAAGACTTGGACCAAGCCGTGTGCATTGAGGCGCGCATGGATGGCTACCGGGTGTATTACGCTATTGCCGACGTCGCGGCTTTCATCGAGCCCGGCAGCGCCCTGGAGGAGGAGACCTTCCGCCGCGGGCAGACCATATATCTGCCCGATGAACCAGCGCGTTTGCATCCCACGGTGTTGTCGGAGGACAAGGCCTCCTTGCTGGAGGGCGTGGATCGCCCGGCCGTGTTGTGGACCATCGACCTCGATGGGGCGGGCGAGGTTCTGGACTTTACTTTGGCGCGAGCATTGGTGCGCTCGAGGGCGCGGCTGGATTATGAAGGCGTGCACGCGGATCTGGCAGCGGGCAGCATGCATTCCTCGATTGCTTTGTTGCCGCAAGTAGGAAAGCTGCGGCAGGCTTCCTCGCTGCGCCGGGAGGCGATTAATCTGCGGCTTCCTTCCCAGAGTGTCGAGGAATTCGAGGAAGATTGCCAACACCGCTATGAACTGGTCATTGAGCCGCGGTACGAGGTCATGGACTATAACTCGGAGATTTCTCTGCTGACCGGGATGTGCGCGGGGCAGCTGATGGAAAAGCACGGCGTGGGGTTGCTGCGCACGCTGCCTGCGGCCACGGCGGAAGCTGAGGAGGAGTTCCGCACTGAGGTTGCGGCCTTGGGCTATTCGCTTGACGACGCCTCGATTACTCAGTTCCTGCAAACACTCGATGCGGATTCGCCGCGGGGCATGGCCGCAATGCGGGAAGCGCAGCGCCTGCTGCGCGGTGCCGGCTACGTGTGGCTGGAGGAATCGCCCGCGGAGGTACACGCGGGCATCGGCGGCTACTACGCGCATGTGACTGCGCCGCTGCGGCGGTTGGCGGATCGATTCGCCACGGAGGTCTGCCTCGCGCTCGCACACGGCGAATCTGTGCCGGAGTGGGTTAGTTCGCGCGCTGGGGACTTAACTCGCACGATGGCCACGACCTCGCAGCTGGCCTCCCAAGTGGATAAAGCCTGTCTGAACCTGACAGAGGCAACCGTTCTCGAGCCATGGGTGGGCACGAACTTTGAAGCGATCGTGGTCCAGGGTGGGCCAACGCGTGAGAAAGCCCGCATCTTTGTGACGCAACCTCCGGTATTTGCGGAGGCTGTCGGGCACCCAGATACGGGCAGTGAGTCTAACTTCTCTCTGGTCAAAGCTGACGTGGCAGAGCGCGACGTGCTTTTTGCGTGGCCTGCTGATTAGTTGTGGTTAGTTCGCTGCTGTGGCTAGAAGGTATTAGCTTGCTCGCCGTCGAGCAGTGGAACCACCAGCAATCCGTCCTCGGCGAGGTCCGCTGCGAAGTTATCGGCCTTGGCCGCCGGCACGAAAGCGATGACAGACTGGGAAGTACCAGCGTGTGCTGAACGCGCAGAGCGTGCGCCGCGCACCGTGGCTAGCTCGGCAATCTTTTCCGCGGAGTGCAGGCTATAAACCGTGGTTAGTGCTTGCTGCGACTGGTTAAGCAGCGGGAAGAGATCGGTGCCGCGGCGCGAACGCAGGGCGCGGGCGAGCTCTTGGGCGCGCTCGGTTTCTTCCGAATAGAACACCAACCACTCGGCGGCTTCGGCCAAGGTGGGCTGGTTGGCCGAGCCATGTACCTTGTGAACTGCCTTCAGCCAATCCAGCACGCGCTGGGATGCGTCGGGCAAAAGCCGCAACGACTCAGCGCCGAAAGCATGGCAGGCATCATCGATGAAACGCTCACGCTGGCGAATCGCGGCGATGCCTGGTGTGGCATCGAAATCGCCGGGGACGGTAACAGCAAACGCGGCAATCTCGCGGGTAACTGGGTGGGGCGCCTGGGTGACGGAGCCATCCGCGTAGTCCACGATTGTTACTGTCTCGCCCACGCCTCGGAGCGCGGCAGTGTGGCGGGCACGCAGGGCGGGGTATTCGCCGAAGGTGCCGACCGACTGGGAGCAGACATCGGCGATGCGTGCGCGCAGGGGAGCGGAGTGAAGATCTTCGGCATCACCGAGCAACGCTAACGCTACAGCGACATCTCCCGCGGCAAGCGCACCAAGACCGGCTGCGAAAGGAATATCGCTAACCACCGTGACGTCCATGCCGGCGGTTTCACGAGAAAGCAGCTGGCGGTTAATCATGGTGTGTGCGATGCCGCCCCAACGGGCTGCGAAGCCACCGACCGGAGCCGCCGGGATGATGGGCTGGCCCTCAGAATCTATTGACGGCAGCTGCTCTGCGGCACGGGATGCCAGTTCGGTGAGACTGATGGCGTCGTTGATGGTCTCGCCCTCGTGCGGAACAAGGTGAACCGCAATGGTGCCGTCGGTACGTGGGCTAACCGCTGCGGCAGCACGCATCTGTGCTAAGCCCATTATGGCGACGCCACCAAAGTGGTCAATGTGCTCGCCAATGAGCGAGAAAGTAGCGGGCGCACTAGCGCAGTGTGCTGGTTCCGTGCCTACTAGTTCGAGGTGGGCAGCGTTGATTCGCTCCGCTGCGGGGGAAGAAGGCGTGGACCACATCGGCATGGTGCGAGGAACTCCTTGGTGCTGCTTTGGGGGACTTTGGACTTTCATAGTCTAGCGTTTACGCGCCAGACGCCTATTGGGATGTGCCTGTAAAGTGGTGGCACCCCTTAAACACCCTAGTGTGGCCGCCGGCCACCGCTACCCGCAACATGGGGTGCGGACAGTAGCAGCAGAAGGGCTAGTTAAGAAAAGGAGCCTTTTATGAGCAACCCAGATGAGCAGTGGTACTACGACACCGCCACCGGCAAGGTAACCCAGGGCGCTGAAAGCAGTTGGGATAACCGCATGGGCCCGTACGCCACCCGCGAGGAAGCAGAGCACGCTATCGAGATTGCGAAGGCTCGCAACGAAGCCGCTGATGCTTACGACGCGGAAGATGACGCTTAAGACTCGATCCTATTTCTTGAGCTTCTTGCTCAGCGGCTTGAACGCGGACTTGATGGCCTTGAAGGATTCGGCATAATCGTCAAGTGCTTCGAGGCCAATATTGCGTTCACGCTGGTAAAGAAGGCCGTAACCAAAAGTGTCTTCACCGCGGCGGCGAGCGGTGTTGGCCAGCTCTAGGAGCTTGTCACGGGAAGTGACGGAGTCTTGGAAATCACCCAAGACCGATTGCATTTGCTTGCAAGCCTTGTACAGGCCCTTGGTCTTTAGGTTCGTCGCAGAACCGGCAGCCTCTGCTGCATAACGCAGCTTCTTAGCGGCCTTGCGCATGTCGTGGAAGTAATCCTCACGCTCGTGCAGCGATAGTTCTGGGTTATCCCAGTTCTTGATTGCCTTCTCATGACGCTTGACCAGCTTCTTGTACGCCTCGTTGAGGTGCATCGCCATGACCTGGTCCATGGACGGAGCTTCCTGCTTCTTGGCGGCAGCGTCCTTCTTTTTCTTCGGCGCGGTGTCCGTAGCCTCTGCTTCTTGGGCGGTCTCTTCCGAACCCGAGGCCTCAGCAGCGTCCGCGGCTTCTGCAGCTGGAGTAACGGTGGAAACTACTGTGGCGTCTTCGGTCTCTTCGGCATCATCTGCAGGCGCTTCCTCGGAGTCCTGTGCTACTGGTGGGTTGGCTAGTAGCTCATCAAGCGAATCCAGCAGCTCCAAGTAGCGCTCCGAATCGAGTGCGGCAACCACGTGGCGGTGAGCGCGGCGGTATGCGGTGCCCATGTCGCGTGAGATGTGCTCGCGCGTTGCCTCGTCCAATGTGTCGGAATCTTCGGAGGCAAGCAAGCTCTGCCAGCGTTCTTCAACAACCTCAGCGTCGCGTGCTACGCCTAGGATGCCGGCGAGAAGCTTTAGCTCAGATTCGATGCGCTCGATTTCCGGGCCAACGACAATGCCGTGGAAGGTTTGAATGTGGCTGCGCAGCTCGCGGGTAGCCACGCGCATCTGGTGGACAGAATCCCATTCGTTGCGACGGACGCGGGGGTCGTAGTCGACGAGCTTGTCACGGTTCGCCTCCAGCGCACTGACCACCGCGGCGGCAGCGGAATCCGGTTCCACGCTCGAAGTCTGCAGTGCTGGAGGAAGGGGCGCGTTGCGGATGGAATCGCCCAAAGCGGACTTCAGCTTGGACGGGGAGGAGGAAACGCGTGCGCCGGCGCCGATGAGGAGGGACGTGGCTTCGCGGATGAAGCGGCTTCCTTCATTGGTGCCTGGTAGGTCGCCGGCGAGCTCCACTTCCCACTCACGCCAGGTATGCTGACCGCCTCCTTGCAGGAAGGAGAAAGCGGTGACGTGGTCATCGCAGAATTCAGCAACCGGTTTTCCCTCGGCGTTAGCAAGAACCATCTCAGTACGGTTGTTATCAACCTGGGCGATGGGGGCAAGCGGGTGATTGCGGATAACGGAGCGAACCTCGTGGAGAAGCTCTGCTGGGACCTCGTAACGGCCATCTACTGGCTCGCCGAGCTCGGCATGAATCTCCGTTCGGCCTTGGCTGCCCGGAATCTTAATGTGCCAGCCATCATCATTTCCGCCCGTACGACGACGCAACGTGATCTTTGCATGGGTCAGACGCAGGTCTTCGGTGTCGTAGTAGATGGCAGAAAGTGCGTGGTGGTGGGTTTCAGCGATGTGGTCCACGCCAGCGAGCCGGGTGAGCTCAGGCAATTGGATGGATTCAGCGACTGCGAACTTTGCTTCGACTTCGAGGAAAGTCTTCGTAGACATGCACACACCTTTAATCAATACGTATTTAAGGAAAGAAGAGTTACTAAACGAAAGCCTACCCGTCAGCGTAGGTTAATGGGGCAGGCTTTCCAGACGTTAACTGGCGATCTGCCGCTGGCTGCTTGAGCCTATGGAATCGCCTGCAAGATGCGATTTTTCAGCCGCACTTGCACCATCGTGTACCCCGGCCCAACTACTGGCAGAAAGCGTCATTGCGGAAAGGTGAGGGAACAAGCGGTTGCGGGCTTCCTCGGAACCAACCTGGCGCTCATACAGCGCCGGGATTGCCTGCCGGGCAAGGCTGCGGCCATCGGCCTCATTGCCGGTTTCTGCCGTACGGGCATCTGCTGCTTCAGACATTCCGGTGAAGTTAGCTTCATCGAGCAACTCCGAGATGCGGGCGGCATAGGACAACCAGAAACTACGGCGGTAGGCGGCGGTCTCGCCGCGGCTGCGCGCCTGGGCCGCACCGTCTCCGGAGCGCATGTACCAGTCGCATTGGCGGCTCAAGGAATCGAAGAGCTGGGCCACATGCGCGGAATCTTCCGCCGTGCCAACAACGCAGGCGATGCCCTTTTCGTGCGCGAGGATTGAGGCGCAACCATTGTGATAGGCCACAACGCCCAGCAAACTCGCTTGGTGCTTTACATACGGGGCGTGGATATGCACGCGCCGAGCAAGGAAATCTGGAGCGTGCCCAGCAAACACATCTTCCACACGGTAGCGCTGTTGCAGGGACTGCGCCTTGGCAATGAGCGCATCCGCTTCATTCTCAAAGGGAGTGGATTCCGCCTTGCGCAGGAGGTTGTTTATCTTCTCGCGAATCTTCGCTTGCTTCGGATCAATATCCGCTTGGCGGTCCTTCGCGGCCGCGACCAAAAGCTCAGTATCACGCAGCTTAGGCAGTCGTAACAGCTCCAGGCTTAGCTTGCGAAGTGTTTCCTCCGGGAGAATCAGCGAGCCCGAACGTGGTGGCGCTAATTGCAGCCATTGCTTGCGCAGTACCGGCGAAGAAATGCGCGCCGGGACGCGTGGTGCGGCGCGATAGAGCAGGGGATGGACCTTAGGACCTAGAACGTGGAGGATATCGGCCGGTGCCCAGCCTTTCTCGGCGGCCCAGACAGCGTTGATGAGAGCTTCGTTGTGGAGAGCGCGGTGGGAGTGGTCAGTGTCTTGGTACATGGTTTTCCTCTCGGCTGTGTTCGAATGTGTGTTCAGCAAAGCACGCCGCCCAGACATCCCTTCCACGCATCGCCCCCACCTTTTGCCCCCGAGATACTTTGCTGAAATGGTCAAACGCCGCCCAAAGTAGTGTCTAATAGAGTGCGCAATTTACGCGTGTATCGCAGGTAAGGTTTAGAGCATGAACAGCCAACATGAATTCGTCCTCCGCACAGTCGAAGAACGCGATATTCGCTTCATCCGCCTGTGGTTCACCGACATCTTGGGCGCACTCAAGTCCGTTGTCATGAGCCCCTCCGAGCTGGAATCAGCATTCGAGGAGGGCGTAGGTTTCGACGGTTCATCTATCGAAGGTTTTTCCCGCATCGCCGAGTCGGATACTCTCGCCCTGCCAGATCCTTCGACCTTTCAGATCATGCCTTTCGACCAAGATGAGCCGGAGATTGCTTCGGCGCGCATGTTCTGCGATATTGCCCAACCAGACGGCCAGCCTTCCATGGTGGATCCGCGCCATATCCTGCGTCGCCAGGTCACCGAAAGCGCCAATGAGGGCTTTACCTGCATGGCTGCACCAGAAATCGAGTTCTACCTGCTGGAGCAATCGCCGGATAATACAAATCTCATCGCGACGGACAATGGCGGTTACTTCGACCAAGCCACCCATGACCGCGCGCCGAGCTTCCGCCGTCACTCCATGTCGGCGCTAGAGGCCTTGAGTATTGCCACGGAATTTAGCCACCATGAGACCGCGCCGGGCCAGCAGGAAATCGATCTACGCCATGCCGACGTGATGACCATGGCCGATAACATCATGACCTTCCGCCACGTCATAAAACAGGTGGCTGCTGACCAAAAAGTCCAGGCCACGTTCATGCCGAAGCCTTTTGAACACTTGCCAGGTTCTGGCATGCACACCCACTTGAGCCTGTTTGAAGGAGAGCACAATGCTTTCCACGATCCCGACGATGAATTTTCCTTGTCCCAAACCGCCAAGCAGTTCATTGCGGGCATTTTGGAGCACTCCGTTGAGTTGACTGCTGTGACCAACCAATGGACCAATTCCTATAAGCGCTTGATGTTCGGCAACGAGGCGCCGGGCTCAGCAACCTGGGGCGTTTCGAATCGTTCTGCGCTCGTCCGCGTGCCTACCTACCGTCTGGGCAAGGCGGAGTCGCGTCGCGTGGAGATCCGTTCGCTGGATTCTGCGATGAACCCATACTTGGGTTATGCCGTCTTGCTGGCAGCAGGCCTGCGTGGCATCAAGGAAGGCTACGAGTTGGGCGATCCCGCAGAGGACGATGTCCATCAGCTCACTCGCCGCGAGCGCCGCGCTATGGGCTACCGCGACCTGCCCGTCAGCTTGGACCAGGCCCTGCGTGAGTTTGAAAAGTCGGAGTTTATGGCGGAAGTCCTAGGCGAGCATGTCTTCGAGTATTTCTTGCGTGCCAAGTGGGATGAATGGCACTCCTATCAGCAGCAAATCACCAGCTTTGAGCTCAACCTCAACTACTAGTTAGGCACTTTAAAGGATTTTGATGCGCCCTATTGCAGTTCCCTCGCCGGCCACCCTAGGCCTTACTCGAGCGACGGCAGCTAAAGATCTTGAACAACTGGGCTGGGATAATCCCGAGTCGCTAGAGCTTTTGTGGACGCTCGCAGCTTCGGGTGATCCGGACCTTGCGCTGAACACGCTAATCCGCATGTATGAGGCTGTTCCCGAGCTCGATGGGCAGCTGCGTAGCAGCGAGGAATTGCGCGTGCGCACCTTAGCTTTGCTCGGGGCGTCGACAGCATTTGGTGATCACTTGGCTGCTAATCCCGAGCTGTGGCGGGAGCTGGCCAAGCCCTTGCCCACGCCAACTGAGATGCTGCAGGAGATTCTTGGCGCAGTGGGCGCTCAACCTGCAGATTTTACCGAGGACGCGCAAGAGGAACGCCCCGATACAGCCACGCCGGATTTGAACACGGCCGGCACCTACCGAGCCGCCGCAGGGGACCACAAGGCGGTGCTTAAGTCCACCTATCGCACGCTCATGATGCGCATCGCCGCTCATGATCTTGCGGGTACGTTTTTCTCCCGCAAGGGGCAGTCTGCGCCGCAGCCGCGCTTGGAGTTCCAGGTTGTCACGCGGCTTTTGACTGCGCTTGCCGACGCCGCCCTTACTGCCGCGCTCGCCGTCGCCATCCGCAACGTCTACGGCGACGACCCCGTCGACGCGAAACTGGCAGTCATGGCGATGGGCAAGTGCGGAGCTGGCGAGCTGAATTACATTTCCGACGTCGATGTCATCTTCTTATCCGACGTCGTTACGCCGAAGATTACGCGGGTGGCCTCCGAGTTTAATCGAATCGGCTCGGCCTCCTTCTTCGAAGTCGATGCCAACCTGCGCCCCGAGGGAAAGTCCGGCGCGCTGGTGCGCACCTTGGAATCCCACGTTGCTTATTACAAGCGGTGGGCAGAGACTTGGGAGTTTCAGGCTCAGCTCAAAGCACGTCCACAGACCGGCTACTTGCCGCTCGGCGAGGATTACCTGGCCCAGATCGGTCCTATGGTGTGGACCGCATCCCAGCGTGATTCGTTTGTGGAAGATGTCCAAGCCATGCGCCGCCGCGTGCTGGATAATGTGCCAAAAGAGTTGCGGCAACGCGAGCTGAAACTGGGAGAGGGCGGGCTGCGCGACGTCGAGTTTGCGGTGCAGCTGCTTCAGCTGGTGCACGGCCGCTCCGATGAGACCCTGCGCGTTCTCTCTACGGTGGATGCGCTCACCGCCCTGGTCAGCGCTGGATACGTGGGGCGTGAAGATGGCACGCAGTTGATCGAGGCCTATGAGTTTCTCCGCTTGCTAGAACACCGTCTGCAGCTTGAGCGCTTCCGCCGCACTCACGTCTTGCCTCCCGCCGATGATAAGCAGGCCCTTAAATGGCTTGCCATCATCTCCGGGTTCACCCCGCAGGGCAATAAGTCCGCCGCCGAGCGCTTGGACCAGTACCTGAAGACCACGCGCTTGCGAATTCAGGATCTCCACTCCCGCCTGTTCTACCGGCCGCTGCTTAATTCGGTGGTCTCCATGTCCGCCGACGAGCTCAAGCTTTCTCCGGAGGCGGCAAAGCTGCAGCTGGCAGCACTTGGCTATGTCTATCCCGACCGCGCCTTTGAGCACCTGACCTCCTTGGCTGCGGGCACGTCGCGAAAAGCTAGGATTCAAGCCATCTTGCTGCCTACGCTCATGGGTTGGCTTTCCTCGACCGCAGACCCAGATATGGGCCTGCTTAACTATCGCAAGCTCTCTGAGGCTGCGTATGACCGGCAATGGTTCCTGCGCATGCTGCGCGACGAAGGCATCGTGGGGCAGCGTCTAATGAGCATCTTGGGCACCTCGCCCTTTGCTTCGGACCTCATCATTAGCGCTCCCGACGTCGTCAAGCAGCTCTCCGACGGCGCTTCGGGCCCGAAGCTGCTGGAAACCAAGCCCGAGCAGGTATCGAAGGCGTTGGTTAATTCCACCAAGCGTCATGCAGACCCCGACAAGGCGGTGGCGGTGGCCCGTAGCTTGCGCCGCGTGGAATTAGCGCGCATTGCCGCGGCGGACTTGCTCGGATTTATGTCAGTGCAGCAGGTGTGTTACGAACTATCCACGATTTGGGATGCCGTGCTGGAGGCAGCGCTGCGCGCGGAGATTCGTGCTTGGCTTGGCGACGCCGCGCAAGAGGAACCGCCCGCACGCATCGCCGTCATCGGTATGGGGCGCCTGGGCGGAATGGAGCTGGGCTTTGGCTCTGACGCCGACGTCATCGTGGTGGCCGAACCTAGCGAGGGTACAGACGAGACGGAAGCGGTCAAGTGGGCAATCGGGATCGTCGATAAGCTGCGGCGTCGGCTTTCTAAACCTTCCGGCGATCCGCCGCTCGACGTTGACCTGGGGCTGCGCCCAGAAGGCCGTTCCGGTGCCGTAGTGCGCACGATTGCCTCTTATGAGCGTTATTACCGCGAGTGGGGCGAGGCCTGGGAGATGCAGGCGCTGCTGCGTGCGGCCTTCGTCGCTGGCGATCGCAGCGTGGGGGAGAAGTTCCTAGCTATGGTCGATGGTTTCCGCTATCCCGATGATGGCGTTAGCGAAAAGACCTTGCGCGCGATTCGTCGTATGAAAGCTCGCGTGGATAACGAGCGTCTGCCGCGCGGTGCTGATCGCAACACCCATACCAAGCTGGGGCGCGGCGGGTTGTCCGACATCGAGTGGACCGTACAGCTTTTGACCATGATGCATGCCCATGATTACCCGGACCTCCACGATCCTTCGACGTTGCGCGTGCTGGACGCGGTGGAAAAACACGAGCTGATTCCGCCGGAGAAGGTTCAGGTGCTGCGGGATGCCTGGCTGCTGGCAACCGACGCCCGCAATGCCTTGGTGCTCGTGCGCGGCAAGCGCGTGGATCAGCTGCCGACGCCGGGACCACAGTTGGCCCAGGTGGCCGGTGCTGCCGGCTGGGCACCGGAGGACAACCAGGAATTCCTGGATACCTATCTCAAGACCACGCGGCATGCCCGCAAGGTGGTCGACGAGGTCTTCTGGGGTGAGGCGGAGACCTTCGAGCACGAAAATGCCTAGGCTGGGAAGGCAGAGAATGAAAACTGTCCCAGCATTGAGCTTAAAGAATTGAGAAAGCCATGTCTTTGAATTTGTCGCTTGATATCACCACCGCCACCTTGGCTGACTTGGAGGCCTTCCTAGCCGCCGCTCGGGCAGCCGGGGCCACAGGCAGCGACGCGCTAGAGCTGGAAGACGCGCAGCTTCGCGTAAGCATCACGAAGCCGAGGCCAGAAGAAAATATTCACGCCCCGGCAGATGAACCAGCCACCACACAACCAACGCAGCCGCAGGCTCCGCGTCATTCCCAGCAGCCGCGCAGCGCGTGGGAGCGCACCTTGGGCGATAATGCACTTCGCTCTGTCATCGATATTCTTTCTGAGCGTCTCGACCCACCACGTGGCGGCAGCTCATTTGGTAACTTCGGCCCAAGTATTTAGAACCGCTCTTAGCCAGGATTAGACTTCAAAACTGTGTACCGCAATAAGATCGTCGCCGTGTGGGCGATTGTGGCCGTGTTGGCTATCCTCGCACTGGGCATTGGCGTGTTTGCCACCACTCGAGATAATCCACCGGCTGGTGCGCAGACCGTGGCAGAGGCCATCGGTGGCGGTGTGCTGCAAAATGACAATTCGGCAGCGCCGTCGAATATCGATGAAGAGCGCATGTACTCGCTGGCTGAAGCGCTTGGCATTCCCCCCGAGTCGATGCCGCGCGACATGCTCGAATCCGCGAATCGCTCCGAGTCCCGCGGAACCATGATCCAGGTTTTGCGCAAAGCAATCGAGCAAGGCGTCCTCAATGATGAGGAGGCCGCCGTTATCCTCAAGGCCTTTGATCTGGGCCTGGTCAACCCGGCCGTCGATACCATCGTCGCGGAAAGTTCCCCAGCGCAGTAATCACAGGAACACACAGGTGCCGTGCAGGCTCACGCGAAGCATCTGGCAGGTGCCAGACTTAATGTAATCCTCGTAAATATAACGAATGCATAACGCATTGCGTGTGGAGGAGGAACATGAACTGGCGCGAGAAACTTGGCACCGCGATCGGCGTTTCATTGGCCGTAGCAATTCCGGTCACTGGCGGACTCGGCGTTTCCTATGCGGTCAATGCCATGCCGATAGAATCCAGTGCGGAAATTCCCATTAACTCTGATGAAGTTTCGCAAAGCCCGTTGAAGGAGCCCGGCCAGGAACTCGGGGAAGCGTTGCGTAGCTTCCATCCCGGCCTATAGTGGGCGAGTATGTTGCTGCGCTCCGTCTCGATAAAGAAACAGGAACTGGATAGCTACCTGCTCCAGCTGCCCATGGTGCAATACCTGCAGGACCTGCCTTACTTCGAGTTCACCTCGCCCGTGACCTGCTTGGTGGGTGAAAACGGGGCGGGCAAGTCCACGCTTCTAGAAGCAATCGCGCTGCGTCTGCGCTTTTCGCCCTTTGGCGGGCGCTACGACGACGCCAAGCGCATCCGCGCGCCTTTTCGCGGCCTGTCCGCGGGGTTGAACTGTAAGCTCGACGAGAATCTACAACGTGGCTATTTCTTACGCGCCGAAACGCATGAGTCCGTGCTTGAGGCGGCTAATAGCCCAGACGAGCGCGCCGGGCGTAATACCTTGCCGCGCGAGGTGGACTTGGAGCACCGCTCCCACGGCGAGTCTGTCTTCGACGTGCTGGGCGAGCATATCGACGGCCGCGGGCTTTATATCCTTGACGAGCCCGAAGCCGGATTGTCCGTCGTGCGGCAGATGGCGCTCGTGGCCGAAATTCATCAAGCCGCAGAACGCGGCGCCCAGTTCCTCATTGCCACGCACTCGCCGATTTTGCTTGCCGTGCCGGGCGCGGACATCGTCGAGCTTGGCGACGCCGGTTTCGAGAGGATTTCCTTCGACGCCGCCGAGCCCGTGGCGGCTACCCGGGAATTCTTGGAGGCGCCAGAGGAAACGATAAAGTTCCTGATTACCTAGGAGACGCTGACAACCTTGACCTTCGGGCCAGTGCCTCCGCCGCGCTTGCGCAGGAAGTGCGTGACAGCTACGCCGAGCATGCCCGCAAGCCAAATGATGAGGGAAGTTACAGCGGCCGCGTGGAAGTCGCCCAGTTCGTAGTGTGGAGCGTGGCCACGGCTATCGAGCACCATGCCAAAAATTTGCGCTGCCACCATCGAAGAGATGAATCCACCCATGTTGGCCAAGCCTGTTGCCGTGGCCACCACACTGCGTTCCATGTTCTCGCGCACGATGTCGAAGCCATAGTTCGAGCACGGAGAGCAAAACGAAATAGCCACCATGAGGATGAAAAGGCTGAAGAAGCTGTTGCCCCAGAGGAAGAAAGCCGTCCACGACATTATGTTGAGTGTCGTGAAAAACAGCGCCATCCAGTCGCGGAAACCCTGCGCACGCGAGGAAATCTTGCCGTGGATTGGTCCTAACGCAAACATGCAGATCGTATAAAAGGTCAGCACCGTTCCGGCCTGTACCTTGGAGATTCCTAGTCCCTCCGTCATGAACGGCATTCCCCACAACATGACAAATACAGTCGCACCCAAAAGGCCACAGAAGTGGATGAAAAATCCCTGCCATGCAACGGGGGAACGCAGCACCATGGCCAGTCTGGTGGCCAAGGAATGCGCCTGCGAATTGGGCTGCTCGGCGGGAGTTTCGATGATGCCTAGAGCTTCAGGCGTGTCCGCTACGGCAACCGCCGCAGCTAGTGCGATGAGAATGCCCGCCGCACCCAAAGCTACAAAGGCCGTGGTCCATCCGGTCCACCCCAAAAGCGCAGCGAAAGGAATAGCGGAGACGAACTGGCCGAGCTGACCCAACGACGAGGTCACCTGGGTAAACATTGGCGTGCGGTGCAAAGGGAACCAATATGGCAGGATGCGCATCACGGATAAGAAGGCCGTGGCGTCGCCCGCGCCAATCAAAAGCCGAGCGGCAATAGCCATCCAATAATTTGTGGTTAGGCCCAGTGCTACCTGCCCCACGCCCATGATGACAGCGCCAATAACGAGCAGTTTGCGAGGACCATACTTATCAATGAGCACACCCGTAGGAATCTGTGCGAACGCATAGATACCCAACTGCACTGAGGTGAAGACCGCAATGCGAGAGGCATCGACGTCGAAACGCTCCATCGCTTCCAGCCCCGCCACACCAAAAGAGGTGCGCCCGGTAATCGCCACGATGTAGACAAGAATCGCGGCAACCCAAATGGATAAGGCTTTGGTGGTCACAACTTCCCGTGGATTTGGCACAGACATGGCTGATACTTTACGCGTGCCCGACTATGATGCAGGGGGTGAAGTACATTTCTACGCGCGACGCTAACCGTCAGCCTGCTTCTTTTACCGATATTCTCTTAGGTGGGCTTGCCCTTGACAGCGGCCTTTACCTGCCGGAATCCTATCCGCAACTAAACGGCGCTGTGCTCAATGAATGGCGTCAGTTGCTCGCTGAGGAAGGCTACGCGGCGCTTGCGGCAGAAGTACTCAAGCTTTTCGTGGATGATATTCCAACTGATGATCTGGAGGCCATCGCGCAGCGCGCGTACACCCATCCTAAGTTCGCGAGCGAGGAAATTGTCCCCGTGACCGCGCTGGGTGATGGCCTTTTCATCGGCCACCTCTCCGAAGGACCTACCGCTGCCTTCAAGGACATGGCCATGCAGCTGCTCGGCGAGCTCTTCGAGTACGAGCTGGGCCGCCGCGATGAAACCCTCAACATCCTGGGCGCTACCTCGGGCGATACTGGCTCTTCTGCGGAATATGCCATGCGCGGGCGCACCGGAATCCGCGTCTTCATGCTGACCCCGGCGGGCCGCATGACTGCTTTCCAGCAGGCTCAGATGTTCGGCCTTGATGATCCGAATATCTTCAACATCGCGCTCGACGGTGTCTTCGATGATTGCCAGGATGTGGTTAAGGCAACCTCCAATGATGCCGGATTTAAGAAGGAATTCCGCATTGGCGCCGTTAATTCCATCAACTGGGCACGCCTTATGGCGCAGGTCATTTACTACATCAACTGCTACCTGAAGGTCACCTCTGACAACGAGCAGAAGGTCTCTTTCTCCGTGCCCACCGGCAATTTTGGTGATATCTGCGCCGGCCATATCGCCCGTTCGATGGGGCTTCCCATCGACAAACTCATCGTCGCCACCAACGAAAACGACGTGCTCGATGAGTTCTTCCGCACCGGCAACTACCGTCCGCGCCCGGCGGAGGAGACCTTCAAGACCTCCTCGCCGTCGATGGATATCTCCCGCGCCTCGAACTTTGAGCGTTTCGTCTTCGATTTGCTTGACCGTGATGCCTCGCGCACCGCGGAGCTCTTTGGCCCCAAGCTGAAGGAGGGCGGTTTCCAGCTCAGCACTGAGGAACTGCGTGCAGCCCGGGATGAGTATGGCTTTACTTCTGGTTCCTCCACGCATGCGGACCGCCTGGCCACCATTGCATCGGTCAAGGAAAGTTATGACTACCTGGTGGATCCGCACACCGCGGACGGCATCAAGGTCGCCCGCCAGGTGCAGAAGGAAGAGGACATCAAGACCCCGATCATCTGCCTGGAGACCGCCCTGCCGGTGAAGTTCTCCGAGACCATCGTCGAGGCTATCGGCACCAAGCCAGCAGTCCCGGAGCGTTTTGCTGGCATCATGGATGTGCAAAGGCATGTCACGGATCTGCCCAATGACGTCGCTGCAGTCCAAGACTTCATTCGCAGCTCCATCGCACAGACCGACGTGAAATAGCACCCCAGAGGAGCATAAAAGATGGCACAGGAACAGTTCTCCGGACCGGAATACTTCACCGAGTTCGATCCAGAGAAGTTCATCCGCGATCTCAAGGAGATGGCGGAGATGGAAAAGGAAAACAAGCAAGCTTCCGAAGCAGACAAGAACACCGATGGTGATGGCACGGTCTAGCTCGCGGGTACCACAGATAGCAGCCGCCGTGGCTTTAGCAATTGGCCTCGGCGGCTGCTCTTTGATCCCCACGCAGACGGTGCAGCACGCGCTTGGCGACGCCGCGGCCACCCTCACTGGCGAATCCGCCGCACCGGAGGCGTCGGAAAGCGATGCTCAGGTAAACAACGAGGGTGACGCGGAAGCCACGCCAGCGCAGCCGGAAAACCCCGCCGCGAGCCCCGGTACCTCGCGGCCTGCGCTCTCGCCCATGCCGGCGGGAACCGCGTTGGATATCTCCGCCCAGGAACCGAAACCAGGAGAGTATTTTGACTTCCAGATGTGCACCGCAGCGTGGTCTTTCTCGCTGGAAGATGGCCGCAACTTCGCGGTGACCGCATCGCACTGCGGCAAACCCGGCGACCGTGTGTGGGCCGGAAACGCGCATCGCACCTTTACTTTCCCGGCAGAACCAATCGGGGAAGTGGTCTATTCGGACTTGTATTCCGATACCACCCACGGCCTCGACTTCGCGCTCATCGAGCTGCATGCCGACGTGGGTTACTACACGCCGAAATACATGGAGGCCGGCGTGGCCACAACGGGCGAGCTCCCACAACAGCTGTGCAAGCTAGGGCGGATCACTGGGGAGACCTGTGGCGAGCTAAGCCATGGCCCGGAAAAGGGCGGGCTGAAGTCCGGCGAGATCCGCATGGAAACCACGGCCGCTCGGGCGCGCCTGTGCGGTACCCAAGGCGATTCCGGCGGGCCGATGTACGCCCAACTGCCAGGAGGACCCGCAATCGTCGGCGTAGTCTCTGGCACCACGCAGGAGCTAAAAGGTCAGTGCGCCGAAGCGTCGGACATGGAGCTTTCCTTTACCCCTGCAGCCGATATCGTAGCGCTCATCCCGGAGATTTTGGGCTCTGAAATAGCGCAGGCGGCCTAGCGCGGGCGCGGCCAAAAGCGGACAAAGAAAGCGGCTAGGGTAGTAGGCATGGCAACCCCTGAATACATCCTCAACCTCCGTGAGAAGGTGGGCCACCAGCAGCTATTCCTGCCAGCGTGCACCGCAGTTATTGTCCGCGATGTTCCCATGAACGCGGCGCTATGGGAAGTCCCATCGGTGCTGCTGGTGCAACGCGCCGATAATGAGACCTGGGCGCCCGTCGAGGGCATCTGCGAGCCTGGCGAGGAAATCACCACCACAGCCATCCGTGAGGTCAAGGAAGAAGTCGGTCTCGATGCCACCGCGGAAGCGCTGCTTGGCGTGGGGCAGGTAGGCCCTGTCACCTACGACAATGGCGACGAGTGCATGTTCATGTCCACCGCACTGCGGCTTTCGGTTCCAGAAGGCGCGGAGCCGGTGGTCTCTGACGAGGAAAACCTTGCGGCGCAGTGGTTCTCCGTGGCCCAAATGCCGGCTTCGGTAAGCGCCCGTAACCGTATGCTGATCGGTGATGCCGTGGCACAAATGAAGCATCCGAAGGGCTTTCGCCCCCGCATGGGATTTGTAAAACGCAACTAGCAATCGCGTATGCCCAAAACCACCTCCAACCTGGATTTCTGTCAGCTAATTGTTTCTATTTGATGGCTGGTGATAGTCTGAAGATCCGTAGGTCGCCGCGCGAGGCGTCCCGCGGATTTTTTGATCTTCAAGGGGTGTCTCGTTGCGCTGAGCTTGCCGCATCAGCAATCAAATTCCTCGAAAGGTGCATTCCATGCCACCTCGTTCCAACCAGAACACCAAATTCATTTTCGTCACCGGAGGAGTTGTCTCCTCCCTGGGCAAAGGCTTAACAGCGGCATCGCTGGGTCAGCTGCTTTCTGCCCGCGGACTCTCGGTGACCATGCAGAAGCTCGACCCATATCTCAACGTCGACCCAGGCACCATGAACCCGTTCGAGCACGGCGAAGTCTTTGTCACCGAAGACGGTGCCGAGACCGACCTCGACCTGGGCCACTACGAGCGCTTCTTGGACCGCAACCTCACGAAGAACGCGAATGTGACCACGGGCAAGGTGTACTCCTCGGTCATCGCGAAGGAGCGCCGTGGCGAGTACTTGGGCAAGACCGTGCAGGTCATCCCGCACATCACCGATGAGATCAAGGATCGCGTGCTCGCGATGGCCGCGCCCGATGCCTCCGGCAATGTGCCGGACGTGGTCATCTCCGAAATCGGCGGCACCGTGGGCGATATCGAATCGCAGCCCTTCCTGGAGGCCGCACGGCAGGTACGTCATGCCGTCGGCCGCGAGAATATCTTCTTCATCCACTGCTCGTTGGTGCCATACCTCGGCACTTCGGGGGAGCTGAAGACGAAGCCGACCCAGCACTCCGTGGCGGAGCTGCGCTCCATCGGCATCGTGCCGGACGCAGTGGTGCTGCGGTGTGACCGCGACGTTCCGGATGGCTTAAAACACAAGATTGCGCTGATGACCGACGTCGAGGAAGAAGGCGTGGTGTCCTGCCCTGACTCGCCGTCCATCTATGACATCCCGGAGGTGCTCTACCGCGAGCACCTGGACACCTTCGTCATCCGCAAACTAGGCCTGCCTTTCCGCGATGTGGATTGGACCCAATGGGGCGAGCTACTGGATCGCGTCCGCAACCCGCGTCATGAGGTCACCGTGGGCATCGTGGGCAAGTACATCGACCTCCAGGATGCGTACCTTTCCGTGGCAGAGGCAATCCGGCATGCGGCCTTTGCTCACCACGCGAAGGCGAAAATCAAGTGGATCACCTCGGATGACTGCGAAGCAGACTCAGCCACTCCGCTGGGCGATCTCGACGCCATCGTGGTGCCAGGCGGCTTCGGAGTGCGCGGCATCGAGGGCAAGATCGCCGCGGTGAGCTACGCCCGAGAGAACAAGATTCCTTTCCTGGGCCTGTGCCTGGGTCTGCAGTGCACCGTGCTGGAGGCGGCCCGCCAGGCAGGCATTGCCGACGCCTCCTCGACAGAGTTTGACCCCGAGACCTCTGCGCCAGTCATCGCCACGATGGAGGAGCAGCAGGCGGCCGTCTCCGGCGAGGCGGATCTCGGCGGCACCATGCGCCTGGGCGCTTATCCAGCTGTGCTCGCTGAAGACTCCGTCGTGGCGAAGGCATACGGCACCACTGAGGTCTCTGAGCGCCACCGCCACCGCTACGAGGTCAACAACGCCTACCGTGCGCAGATCGAGCAAGGCTCCGGCCTGGTCTTCTCCGGCACCTCGCCCGACGGCAACCTGGTCGAATTCGTGGAGTACCCTGAGCACCCATTCATGGTGGCCACCCAAGCCCACCCCGAATACAAGTCGCGCCCAACGAAACCGCACCCGCTCTTTGACGGGCTGATTGCAGCGGCGCTGAGCTAGCACTAGGCGAGAAACCTGCATTCGAACCATCGAAGTCCTCTAAACCGGCGATTTCGCGCCGCTTCGATGGTTCGAATGCAGGTATACCACTCTCAGCCGTGCTAACTGCTCACATCGGGGCACTAAAAATAGTAGATCCCTCTGGAAAGCTTTCGTCTCCAGAGGGATTTCATTTGCGCTGGTTGATTTACGTTCTTTTAAAACTTGCAAGCGATCATTCTAGGGACGGGGAGTCAAGACACGCCCCACTTCAAGTCCATGTTGACGAGATTAGGTAAGTGCTAGTCCAAGTAAAGACGGACTTTTCCCTCTCTTGTGCTGCTACTAAGAAATGGTCGAGTTAGCGCGGTATTGCATGCTCAGAGCGTGCCGTAAACGATATGGTGCATCCGTAATGCAGCTATTTAGAATTCGTACGATCGGCTTATCGTATGCTGCCTCAATTTTACTCTAGGCCGTTAGTCCTTCAGACGTTAGAACGCAATTCTTTAGTGATTACTGGTGGCGAAAGTCGAGAAGCTCAAGTTGCCCAGGGGCTTCGCCGGTTTTCCGGCGGCGACGGTTTTCCTTGTCTTCGCTGACGGATGCGTTTGTTACCCGTGCTCCTTGTACCTTCACAAAACGTCCCTTCTCGGCAAGACCTTTGACCTCGAAAAGAAGTTGCTGCTGGTGTGCTTTCATTGCCCTATCGTAGTCGGCTTCGTTCAAATGCACAGTGTAAACCCGTAACTTTCCCTTAGGGCCTTTTCCGCGCATTTTTATTCGCCGTGAATTTGGTTCGTCCCATTCCCTCATAAGTCCAATGACTTCACCCGTAACTCTCAGTTCGGTCGGCCGAGGTTGTTTCTTCAACGTCGAGACCCCAACCTCTAATGCTTCCCGAAGAGTCGGCTCAAATACAACCGAACTTTGGCGCGGTGAGCTTTTGGCTTTTTCAGCTCCTAGCCGCATAAACTCCACTGAGAGTTCGGTTTCCTCGGCATTAACTAAGTTTTTGACCCCGCTTAGCATTTCCACGGAGACACCCTGGGTCGCTGCCCACTCGAATGCCTCGGGGTTGTGGTGTTCGCTAAACTCCTCGAGGACCTCTTTTGTGGCTTGAACTGAAGCAAGCACGATTTCGGACACTTCACGGGTGCTTATTTGTGATTGCTTCTTTGCTTTCTTGCTGTTGCTTACCGCTACACTAGCCTGTGCTGGTATAAACGCCTTGACAATGTAGCTTCCCACCTCGGTTTGGCCCATGAAACAAGAATCAAGATAGTTATTGGCGATGACATTGCTTGCTCCGCTGTACCAACGTAAATTTTGATGTGCTGCACGAGCACCAGAGGAAAGGACTTCGCTGAGTCCAGTGACGAGGTTTGCACCTACTCGCCAGCCGATAACGCCATTACGAACAGTCGGTCCGTCTGTTGACACGACGAACTTGTCGAGGGCTCGCTCAAGGCGTAATTGGGAGGTTGCGAGCTCTTCTAGAACGTTGGCTGCACTGAGCTCTATCAATGCGGCTAACGCGCGTTGGGCTATTCGTTGGAAATCGGGTGCTTCTGGGTTGCTGGGAAGAAAGATTCCTGCTTCGTCTCGATTTACCGTAGGCTCAAGTTTCGCAGTGGGAGACGGTACCCACAAAGACACGTGCGGATTTTCACCGGTTTGCTGTTCCCATGCGAGCTCGGCCAATGTTAATTCAAGTGCTTCGAAGTTGAGGAGCGTGTTGTTCATAGCGGAAGCTCCCCTTTGCGGTGTAGGGCAAACAGTTCAACGAGTGCAGCATCGTCGAAAACATTTTCAGTCGGGACCTTTACAGTAACGTCACCATTACCGGCTATTTTAGAAGCACTTTTACCGGTGAGGTTTACCCAGTAGTTGCGGGCGCTAAAGTGCGTCAGCGAATTGGCATGGCCAACCCATTCGTCCACCTCAGAGTGGATGAGCTGGGCGACAAGTATCAGAGGCTCATGTTTGCCCTCGTATCGGTAGTCGTCATATCGCCGCTTAGGCACGCGAACTTTCACGAAGTCGTCGTTGCTGTTGCCACTTTCGGTGCATTTAAGTTGCAGGTTAATTGTTAGTCGGTCGCGGGGACCGGCTATTTCGTGGGTGATAGTGACATCAATTCCCGAATCGATAATCTCTGTTTTGGCTACACAGCCGGCGGCCCCTGCAATGGCGTGAATAATTCCTGCTTGAAACACTTCTTTAAGTTCAGTGCAGCGGGTAGGACGACCGCGAACCCATACGTCCTCGTATCCAGGTTTGATCGCCAATGTAGCCATATTTGAGAATTCTAGTAGCCACTTAGTTCTTTGGTGGGGGATTGAGGTATTAAACTTGTTTTCCGTTGGCGCATCGAAAATTACCTACCGATGACAATATGCACGTAATGCTCGCCGTAACTTCTGCTTCAAGCCTCTTGGAGAAGAACCGTATCAGTGGATCTTTAAATTTGCTATGTTTCACTATTGAGCGAAATTAGTGCTGTGGCAGCATGACTGGATCCGAAAAGCTTGACGTGTCGATCACGGGATTCAAGAACCCGTATAGACCTCAACTCCGTTGTCATTTGTGAGCCTGCAAAGAGCTCGAGCGCCTATTTGGTTCGGTTGCTGAAACTGTTACCTATCGAGGGGCCTTCGGGGCTCGACGGAAAATGAACCCATCTAATAGGAGAAACCCAGACTGCTCAAGCGAGGAGTCTGGGTTTCGTATAGGTTCGGGGATCTACAAGCAGCTTCTGCTCAGAAGTACAATTTCCCGCCGAATTAGCAGTCGTAGTACACCCACAACCCACTAAACGCCCCCGCTACCAGCACGAACGCCGTCCCCAGCGCCCTCGTCACCACCCGAAATCCCGCACAAATCCCGCACTTGAGGCACCATCCCGCGCAGCCCCTCACCAGCACCAGGAAACAGGTGCGAGTACACATCCAACGTCATCGACGCCGACGCATGCCCCAACGCCCGTTGCACCATCACCACCGACGCCCCCGCCCCAATCAACGACGACGCATAAAAATGCCGCAACCCGTGAAACGTCGTCGCCACACCAGCAGCCCGCGCTAACCTCCTAAATTGAGCCGACACACTCGACGACGACAAGGGCCTACCCACCCTGGTGCAAAACACCGTCTCCTCCGGGCCACGCGGCACCCGCCGCAACTGCTCCTCAATCACCGCCACCGTGGCAGGCCCAATCGGCACCACACGCCTAGATGCCTCCGTCTTCAACGGCGCGAACTCGCCAGTGCGCTGATTAATCTGCTCCACCACATGCACCTCACCACGCAGAAAATTCACATTCCGCACCCGCAGGCCACACAACTCCCCGGCACGCAGGCCAGTTTCCGCCGCGACTTGAATCATCGCCGCCAACGTCAAATTCGGGGCACGCCCCACACCAGTGCCACGCGCCGCCCGAATCAGCGCTTGCACATCCTCGACCGTCGGAATGTCCGCACGCTCAGCGCCGACCTCCTTACGTGGAATCTTCACCCCGCGCATCGGATGACGCCCCACCACATCATCAAAAACCGCCTGAGAAAACACCCCGTGGAGAATCGCGGCCAGCATGCTGATAGTTGAGGCGGCCAGCGGCCTATCATCAGCCCACGGCCGGCCCTTCTCCAGCACCTGCATCCACTCCCGCACATGCGACGGCTTCACCGACAACACCGGCATGTCTCCCAAATCTCCCAAGTTGGCCAGCAACATGCCACGCCCATTCCGAGTGGACTTATTCACCGCCTGCTGCATCCGCTCCTGCACCAGCTCCTTGACAGTCACACCAGTATCCTCGATGTACTCACCGCGCCGCACCGCACGCTCCATATCCTGGACGTAGGCCTTGGCCTGCCGCGCGCGGGGAAAGCTTTTAGAGTGTTCCTTACCTGCGGGGTCGCGCCACCGGGCGATGAAAACCTCTTTACCGGCCTTGTTGAGACGTTTTTGGATGGCCATTAGATACACTGCTCCTGTCAGGTCATTACTTTGTTGGTCTGATGTCACCGGTCCTTGGTGCTCGCGACTTCCACATGTTGAGCGCCAGGGGCCGGTTTACTTTATGATGACTGTGGCCCACATTCCCCCCGTTGGGCCTAGGGTGCCTTCGCGTATTGAGCTCAGCTCCGCGAAGGCATTCCTACGTTTTAGTTACTCGACAGTGCGTCTACCAGTGGGTCAACGCCGAGGTAGAGGGCGAGACCAACGACGAAAATGCCGATAGCGGCGGGGACCATAGTTGCACCTGGTAGTCCAGTGGCTTCGGCCCATTCGTTCATGTTGTAGTCGGCGATGTTCTGAAGAATATCCATGATGGAGTTCCTTTCGGAGAATTTGGGGTGGTCAAGTTTAAGGACGTTGGCGTGGGTGCTGTGGTCCAGGCGGGTTAGGCGGCGCGCATTTGTGCCGCCAGGTAGTGGTTCAGGAGGTGCTGGGTGACCTCTAATTCGTCGGCTAGTGATGGGATGTGCCAGCCGTGCCAGGCGACTGCGGCGGCTAGGTCGGCGGGGTGGACGAGCAAACCGGCGGCAAAATCCCATGCGCGCTTTTCTTGACGCTGGTCGTAGTACCCATTGCCGGTGCGCTCGTCGCCGTAGTGGGCGTGGCCGAGCTCGTGTGCCAGCGTGGAACGGTATTGATGGATGCTCATGCCGCGCCGCGTCGAGATGGTGCGCGTCGCGTGGTCGTACCATCCTTTCTTGCCGCCGTTGTGCCGCCGCAGAGTGACCCCCATCGACTCAGCGAGCCGGTGGAGGTCGACGGCATTAATCGTCAAATGGATCACCTCGCATTTCATCTTCATCCGGCGAATCATCCGCGACCGCCGACTCAGGCATTGAATCATCCGGGGTGGACACGGTCTTTTGCTGCTTCGAACGTCGTCGCGCCTCAACTTCATTGATGTCGGTAGTGAACTCGTCGGTCTTGAGGCCGCGTTTCATGCGGCGCAGGACCTCGTCAGCTAACTGGTCCTCGGTGACACTGCGTAGGGCGGTCATGGGGTCGACCGTGCGCGCGTACTTCTCATCCAAATAGCCGGTATCAACCAGGGCACGAACCGGGTGCGCGCCGTAGGCGATGGCAATGGCAATGACGTTTTCGGCGGAGATTTCTCCGCGCTCCACCTGGCGGGCGAATGTGCGGGGGACGATTTTTGCGCGCTGGGCGATGGCGTGAACCGCGCCATCCTTTGAAATCTGATTGAGCCATTCGGTGTGTTTCATAGCTACATCGTAACCCACCCTTGCCATATTGGCAAATTGGCTACCTGCGGAAACGTGAAAGTTTTTTAAACAACTTGACAAAGCGGCAACCCGCTTGCCATACTGTCAAACATCACGTCAAACAGGCAAGGAGGTGAATATGAACCGCGAAAACAAGGAAACCCCCGGCGCTGGCACGCCGGAGGTGACCGTGAATCTTCCGGGCAAGAGGTACTACACCGCGAAAGAAATTGATGACCTACTTCGAGAGGTCACCGCTGGGGTTAAGGGACTCGCCGTCGGGCGTGGCACTCGGATTGATGCTCGCAGCCGGGTCGCCGAAGCGGAGGCCGCTCTCAACGAGGCGCGTCTCAAGGCCAATGACGTAGAGCTGCGTCGACTCCATCCGCTCTTCCAGGTCGGCAATCGACTTCTTCGCCGTCTCCAACTCGGCAATCACCTTAACCAGCGCAAGAGCTAACCCGGGTGCCGGGTCGCCGCCCTCAGCACGGGCTTCCCGAATGGAATCAATCAGATCTTCGGCCGGGGCAACACCCTCAACATTCAATCCGGTTATGTGCTCGAACTTCAACATTTAAATCACCTCACTTTCCAGGGCAGCAGCCCTGAAGAAAGTGAACCACAACCACCAGGGAGGTGAACATGATTCGACTTAATCCCGCCGTACTTGACAAAGCCATCGAGCTAACCGGCTCCCGCTCCGATGACCAGCTAGGTCAAGCATTCCTGAACCTCACCGGGGTAACCATCCGCAATTACCGCGCCGGCAAATCCGCGCCGAGCATCGCCACCCTCATGCGCCTGAAGCAACTCACCGGAATCCCCCTCGACCGCATGGTCATCGAAACCGCCGAAGCCGCCGCATAAAAGAAAACCCCGCCGAAGCGGGGCATCCAAAAACCTACTTAGGAGAATACACCATGAGTGAACTAATCCCCATTCAAGACCGCGACGGCATTCAGGCCGTCATGGGCCGCGACCTACACGCCTTCCTGGGCATCGGTAAGGACTATACGACGTGGTTCAAGGACATGACCGCGTATGGCTTTGTCGCAGGTCAGGACTTTTCCCCAATTTCGGGGAATACTTCCCCCGCAGGTGGTCGCCCACGTATCGACCACATCGTGTCGCTGGACATGGCTAAGGAAATTTCCATGATTCAGCGCACCGAGAAGGGCAAGCAGGCCCGTCAGTACTTCATCGAATGTGAACGCCGGGCTAAGGAACCAGCGCAGCTGTCACCAGAAGAGCTCATGGCCCGGGCTATCAAGGTTGCTGATAACACGATTAAGGAGTTGGAGGCTAAGACTCGGGAGTTGGAGCCTGCGGCGAAGTCGTGGACGTATTTGGCTGCGCCTGGTGGTGATTACAGTGTGGCTGGTGCTGCTAAGACGTTGAGTCGGGATCCGAATATCAGTATTGGGCGGAATAAGCTGTTTGCGTTTATGTGTGAGCAGCGGTGGATTTTTCGCACGGCGGGTAAGCGTGCTCATTGGGAGGCGTACCAGGATAAGGGTATTAATACTGGCCGGCTGGTTCATAAGTTGTCGTCACCGTTTATGAATGAGCGTACCGGCGAGTGGGAGCAGCCAGCACCGACGATTCGGATTACACCGAAGGGGCTGCATGAGCTTCACAAATTGTTGGGCGGCTCTGACCAGATCCAGCTGGAGGTGGTCTAGATGCGAGTGAAGTACGTCGGTTGTAGCGAACACGATGGTTTCGCCAGCGTGCATTCCTATGAGGTTGTCGCAAATGGCAAGACCTGGCTGGCGGATTTGCATCTTTATGACGATGGCGAGTGCGTCATGGCAAACGTGCGGATCGTGTGCAAATACACGGGCGCGGTGCTGGGAATGGAAACGCCTTTGTACGAACAGATTTCCAAAGCTGTCTACTCGGAATTTTCCAGCAAAGTTGCTGCTTAAGAAAGGAATTTACTCATGGAATTGATCACATTGGTTTGTTTCATTGTCACTGTTCTGTCAGCTATTGGCACGATTTGTTGTCTTAGCTACGTGGTTTGGACGGGACGAACCCATTCCAAACACGAGGCTCCGTTTCCGACGGACGCCTCCATTCAACAACGATCCGATGCCCGCAGTTCATATCCGCCACGTACATAAATGAAACTTCGTCTCCCGGCGCGAGCCTTTCGTACGCGTGAGTTTCTCCGACGGTGACGGGGCTGTCGGTTCCGAACTTGACGTCGAGTGCTTCCTCGTCTGAGGCATTTCGAAGTGTGTATGTATCGCCTTTGAAGTGCTCCACCTCCCAAGGAGTTGAGTACTTGGATTCCATCTTCTCCAAAACTGCAGCGATGCGTTCTTGAGATTTTGAGGCCAATTCTGCGGCATTAAGTGATCGTTTGGCAGATTCCGCGGATGACTTTTGCGACTTGTGAGCTAAATGCGCTTGCCAAGCGGAGGCGATAAAAGACCCAAAGGCGATAAGGGCAGCAGCAATAGCAATCCAATTTTCTGTGGTCATTCCGCAATTTTAGCCCGACTAGCAGGCAGCGACGTGCAAGCCGTCGCCCGGGCACCAGGCCGCGGATCTTCCTCACTTGGGGATAGATGAGGAAACCGTAGGCCGTGTTGACTGAAAACTGAATAGTGGAGCGATTTTCCTACTAGCTCACCAACCGCTCGTTGATGTTGGTGTTATAGATGCCTCGCCGCTGGTGCGGTTTATGTCGGGTTCGATTCCTGGCCGGGGTACTTGGGGGCATGTTAATGGGGTTTCTACATTCGCCCTAAAGCGCGCTCATGACTTTGCGCTCCTGTCAGCAAAGAGGCGTTGCTGCATGCCCCCTTTTTCTCCGTTAGCTCAATGTGTAGAGCAGTGGACTTTTAATCCACGGGTTCCGGGTTCGAGTCCCGGGCGGAGAACGCGGAAAGTGGTTAACCGCGTGTGCCTAGACACGTTAAGCAAGCCCTATGGCGCGGTATTGCATTGCCCCGCGCTGGCGCGCTGCCACTTTCCCCATTCAATCGACGAGACCCCGGGTGATACCAGCACCCGGGGTCTTAGTCATGCCCACTCGAAACTTGAAAAGAGGACGCTATGAATCCTAGCAAACAGGCCCGAACGTACTCCGTGGCCGAAACTTCCGAAATCCTTGGGGTAAGCACCCGCACGCTTTATCGCCACGTGGTGCAAGGGAAAGTCGATCACCTTCACCCCATCACTGTTGGCGCCCGGGTCGTATTCCCGCGCCGGGTCATCGATTCCCTAGTGGAGCCGGCAGGTGTCGCATGAGCCACCTCAAGGACTACGCGCTCGGAGCGGTATTCGGTACCGCCGTATTTCTCGGAATTCTTATCGAGGGATGCGTGCTATGACCTCCCAGCTTTCAACTACGACGCGTGAGGACTTGCTGTCTATCGCGCGCGGTAAGCGGATCCGCAATAAATCCCGCCTGCATGAACTCGAACGCCTCGGGCTCGTGGCCCTGACGACTGTGAACCATGAGCTTCGCGTTCGCGAAATCACCAGCGAGGGCATGGCGGCGCTTACTGCGATGGGGAAGGAGGGGCGATGGATGCCGCGCAAATTCTAGACACGCTGGTGTGGGCGGCATTGACTCTTGTCTGCCTGCTGAACTGTCTGCTCATCCGCCGCGTATCACGTGATCTTGACGCCCTGTGGGACTACCTCGGGCGACAACACCGACTCATGGCGAACTTGATAGCCCCAAGCGAAGAACCGAGCGCCGAAAAGACGCCGAAGCCTACCGTGCAGGCGGGCCACTTTGACGAGCTTTTAGACAAACTCAACCAGCAGAAAGGCCGCCGCGCATGACATGCATGACGCCTATCCGTCTTGAAAGCAAATCCATTTTGGTTGAGGAATTCAACTTTTTGCGCAGCTGTGGCGACCCGGTCGCTGCTTCCATCTTCCACCTCGCCAAGGTCTACGGCCTGACTTATTCGACTGTTGAGACCTACCTCAACCGCAATCGAAAGAAACTTCATTATGACATCACGTATTCTCGCTAACCCACCCAAGCCCGGCACGCCGGAGTGGGCGAAAATTGTTACCGCGTCGAAAGCGCCGGCGCTGCTCGGCGTCTCGCGTTTCACCTCGCAGTATGCCGCGTGGCACCAGCTCGCCGGTCTGATTGACGTTGACATGATGGACCCGGATCGCGCCGCTTGGGGGCATATTGCCGAGGCTTCCCTGGCTGATTGGTGGTTGCATAAGCACCCCGGCTGGCAGTTGAATGTTGCCCGCCGTGGCACGCGGGAAATCGCCTACACGAACGACGATCTCCCATTCCCGAACCTCGCTACTATTGACCGGCGCGCGCTGAACCGCAAGAAGGGAATGAGCAGCCCCGACCGCTTCCACATCGTGGAGTGTAAGACCGCGATGACGCTGGATGATTGGGGCCGCCCGGGTGAGGAAAACGCGGTGCCGGCTGATTATTTCACCCAGGTGCTGTACCAGATGGGTGTGAGCGGTATTCACCAGGCGTCGATTGTGGTGTTGGGGCCTTTCTCGGAGCCGGAGATTCACGAGATTGAATGGCGTGAGGATCTCTTCGCCGCGCTGGTTGACCAGCTGGCAGAAATCTATGTGTCCACCAAGACTGGTGAAGCCCCCGAGCTAGATGACTCGCTGTCTACCTATGAGACGGTGCGCGGTTTGCACCCGGATATTGACCCGGAGGCTGAAGTTCAGTTGGACCACGCGCAGGCGGTGGCTTGGCTCGACGCCATCGTGGGCGCCGATGAAGCTGTACGCGCCGCCCAGCTGGCAAAGACCGAACTGGCGGAGCTCATGGGCAATGCGAAGTATGCCCGCGTGGGCACAACCAAGATTGCCGACCGGCGCTCGCGCAGCGGAAAGACGCCCTATGTCCAGTTCAACAAGAAAGCCGACCTCGCGGTCTAAGGAGAAGAATATGCCGAACTGGATTACTAACCGGATCCGCGTCAACCCGGCGCACTTCGCCGAAGTGAAGGAAATACTGCTCGATGATGAGGGGGAGGTTGATTTTAATCGCCTCATCCCAATGCCCCCATGGATGGATACCCTCAGTATCTCGATGATGGAGATGGAGAACCCGCGTAAATGGTTTGAATGGTCGCGCGCGCACTGGGGCACTAAATGGAGCGCGAAGCACACCGTCGTTAAAGACGAGCTGTGCGAGATCGCGTTTGATACCGCCTGGCAGCACCCGGAGCCCATCATCGAAGAGCTTTCCCGACTGCTTCCACGCGTGACCTTCGCGGTCATCTACGCCGAAGAAGATCTCGGATACGGGCAGCGCGGGGCTTACTACATCCGGAACCTAGAAAAGGTCCCATCCCCGGCCGCTCTCATGGCTGACGATGGCGCCTGGGTCGCGAACTGGGACTGCCTCGTCATGCGGGGCGAGCCGCTGGAATATAGCGAGGATTTCCCAGCCTCGGAGAACGATTCCCGTGATTATGACCCCTTCGATATTCTCCCCGGCTTTGCTCACCTAATTGGTGACGAGCCTACTTTTGACCCTTTTTGGCTTGACGCCAACTAACCACAGAAAGGACTAAGCATGTCTGAAATTGCTACCTACGAGCCGACTAAGGCTGAAATCCAAACCGCAAAGACTGACTTCGCTAACGCGTCGATTGATGCGATTGACCGCGAGTTGGAAGTCATCGAAAAGGCCGCCCGCGTGGTACCCACCTTGATTAAGGGAGGCATGGTGCCAGACATTTACCTGCCTACGCACCAGCCGAAAAAGAACGGCCCCGCCCAGGGCGAGGACGTCGCAATCGCTAAGGCGATGGCCGCCGCCGTATTCGGCGCGTCTCTCGGATTCGGCATCGCCAAATCCTTGCAGAATGTGTTCACGGTTCATGGCCAACCTTCCATCTATGCTCGCACCGCTGTAGCGCTCGTACAGTCCCGCGGGCATGAAGTATGGGTAGGCGAGGAGACCACCAATTCGGTAACAGTCTACGGGCGTCGCCGAGGCTCGGATAAAGTCTTTGATTCCACCTGGGACATTGAGCGCGCGAAGGCCGCCGGGTTCACGTCTAATCCGAAGTACAAGTCGCAGCCGCAGGAGATGCTCTACGCTAAGGCTGCGATGGCGGTATGCCGCCGCATGGCTGCCGACGTACTCGAGGGTGTTCCGATGTCGGTTGAGGAGCTGCAGCTCGAAGATCGGCCAGCAACTGTGAAGGCGAAAGCTACTCGCACGGATCGTCCAGGCCGTGGAGCCGATGGGCTACAGGCCGCGCTCGGCCGCTCTACGGCTCGTGAAGAGGCTACGGAGGAGCAGCCCGCTGAAATTGAATCCCAGCCTGCTACTTCGCCGGACGATGATCAACTACTCGCGGACTTAAAGTCCGCCTTGGCTGGGCTCACCACCACCGACCAAGTTAACGCCTTCGCGGAAGAGCTCAAGCAGGATCCGTCCGTTCCGGATGAGGCTCTGCGGATGGCCCGCGACCGCTGGAACGAAATCGCAGGCGGTGAACGGTAATGGCCGAGGTGATTGATGCGTTCGATGTCAACGTCCATTCCGAAAAGCTGGGAAGTATTTCCAGCGTCACCGTCTGCGCAGACGATGAAGTGACTAGAGGTCAAGCAGCAGGTGCATTATTGAGAGCCTTTGCCACAATCATCAACGAAAACGAAAGCCCGGAGGTGTGGTCGAAACACGTATCTCTGGCGTGGTCTTTCCTCATGGAGCAATGCATCTATAAGGAGGACGAAAAATGATTGATTATGAATACCGCTCCGGTCACCTCGCGGCGGATCCGGATCTGCGCTACACCCCGTCTGGCACACCGGTTGTGAATTTCACGCTGATTCAATCCTCGAAGTACTACGACCAGCAGCAGGCAACGTGGGTGACCTCCGCGCGCTCTGTCGTGGACGTGGTGCTGTGGGATAAGAAGTTCGATAACGGGGATGTCATCCCGTGGACCGCGTGGGCAACCGAGGTGCTGCGAAAGGGTTCGCACGTTGTTGTGCATGGCCGCCTGCTGCAGCGCTCTTGGCAGAACCAGCAGGGCGAGAATCGGTACAAGACGGAGTTCCGGGCGGAGAGTGTCTTTGCCTCGCTGGCGGAGGTTGCAACTTCGGACGCGCCGCCTTCGGCTGGTTTGTCTACTGGCCCCAGTGAGCCGCCGTTCTAGGTGGAGCCCATGACTAATCCCGATGCAATGGCGGCTATTACGCGCCTGCCTCGTGAGGCCACCGCCGGTGTATCCGCCGAGGAAATCCTGGCTTTTGCCGACGATAACGGCGTGAAGCTGACTGGCGTGCAACGCGCGCGGCTTCGCCGCATGTTCCCAACCGAATCGCCCGATTCTGACTGATTTTCGCCCCGCTAGGACCCCAATAGTCCACAGCGGGGCTTTCCTATTAGCCCCTATGAAAGGACCCTTTATGACTTACGGCGAGCCGAACCCCAAAGTGGTCAAGAACCCAAACTCCGTTAATGAATGCCGCCGGACTATCCCACGCGGTTTGCGAACAATGATCGCTATCAAGCGCCCGCTGGATGATATGCCTGATGCCGCGATTCGCTGGTTACAACGCCATGAGCTCATCCGCCCCAACAAGCGGGCTAGCGAGCCAGGGCAGAGCACCTGGACGTACACCACGACCGGAAGACGCCTCGAAGGCGAACTCGTCAAAGAAGCTACGCGCGCGGCATGAATATCCAAGACCACGCCTACGTGGCTATTGCCTGCGCGGCACGCCACGGTGTGGTGATTAACCCCGCCGTGGTCCTGGCCATCGCAACGATTACTTACAAATTGGAAGGAGGGGAGGAAAATTACTTGGTTCAAAGTTGATGATGGTTTCTATGACCATCCGAAGGTGGAGAATCTTTCTAATGCGGCTATTGGGCTATGGGTGAAGTCTGGTTCCTGGTGCTCGAAGCATGAGACGGATGGGGTGATTCCGGCGTCTCGTGTGAAGGCGTTGAAGGGCACTCCTAGTCAGATTCGTGCGCTAATTGAGTGTGGTTTATGGGTCGAAACACGATCCGATTTGGGTGCGAAATGCTACTCATTTCGATCATGGCTTGACTACCAACCGAGTCGCGAAGAGCGTGAGGAAGAGCGCGCAGTTTGGCGCGAAAAGAAACGCAAATCGCGCCGCCAAAAACTCGATAACCAGCGCAATCGCCAAAATGTCCCCGGGGGAGTCCCCGGAATGTCTACCGAGGGGACATTTGAGGGAGTCACCGAAATGTCCGGTACCATACCCGTCCCGTCCCGTCCCGACCCGACCAATATAGGGGGTACAGGTAGCCAGCCAACTTACGGTGATCAAGGGGATGGGCAAGTGGCTGGCAGCCTAACTCTCGACGGGCTAGCGGACGCTACGCGCCGCGCCCGCCAAGCGGGAATCTCCGAATCCGCCATCGCCACCGGAACCCGAAAATTCAATGCCCGCCCCAACCCCAAAGGCCCCGGGCTGCTCCGCACCCTCATCAACGACGCCTGGGAAACCGAACAAACCACCCACACCAACGCCGAAGCCAAGACCCAACGCCGCGCAGCCATCGACGCCTGCACCCAATGCGACGACCTCGGCTACGTGAAGGTCGCTAACGGCACCGTCGCCAAATGCACCCACCAACCCATGAAAGGACCCTTCTGATGCGACGCCTCACCAAGCCACGATTCCTCGTGCGATCCACGATCCGCCACGACGGGACTCGGAGATGGCACATCCTAGAGCGCTCAGGCCTGCTCGCCCTGCCATACGGATTCCCCTTCAACCGCCAGTTCAAAACCTGGCCCGAAGCCCTCCACGCCGCAAACCACCTCGCCCTCAACAACGACCCATACCTGAAAGGACTCAAATGCCTACCACCTTTCCGAGCCTCATCGACCGGCTAGTCACCCGCACCGAACAAGGCCAACTCACCGAAGCCCAACACACCATCGTGGGCCGCGCCTGCGCCCGCCAATTGGGCGCCATACCCGTCAAGCGACATTCAAGCCGCCACCCCTCCAACCCACGCCCCGTATTCCGCTACCGCTAAAGGAACCCACATGCACTTACCAAAAATCACCATCAGCCCCAACCCGCTTTACGCCCCAGCCGGAGCACCATTCCTCGCCTCCGTATGCGGCAGCCTCCCACAACTCGTCGTCCGCAGCCACAGCGACATCGACCTAGAAGCCTGGTGGTTCCTCAACGGAACCCGCTGGCTACGAACCGACGACTGCGACGTTGAAATCATCGCCCCACTCAAGCTGACTAAATCTCCGAAATCTCCAACCGAAAGGCACACAATGACTAACCATTACTGGCCGGGGGCTGACAGCATCCGCGCCGCCCGCCTCGACTTCGATCCAGATGATGACGGGTTCGACTACATCACCTTTCGCGTCCCGACCGGGTACACGTACAACACCGCTCAGCGCTACAAAATCGAACCGCTAGGAGACCACCAATGACTAAAACCATTGAAGTCCCAATCGCGCTAATCAAGGCGGGAGACCTTGACGCAATCCGCGAGTTGCTACCCAAGGAAAATTTGTTTGGCAGGTGGGCAACACACCCAGAGTACGGGCGCGGAATCATTTGCAGCGCATATCCAAACCGAAATGGCTTTGTCCGGGTTGCCATCGAAAAAGACGACAACATCGACGGTGCAAACTGGGAATGGGTAGACCCCGATGACCTCACCATCGACCCGGTAGAACTCACCACCATGAAGGACTTCAGAACAGCGCCAGAGGGCACCATCGTTGCCGCACCCACAGGAAACGCATTCCAAAAAGTTTCCCCCGAGCGCTGGGAAAATCATCTCGACCTACTCGACGATAAGCAAATGGCAATCAGCGGCCCATACAAAATCCTCCGCTGGGGGTGGGGCGAATGAGCGAAATCGTACAAGCAGTAACCCAAGCTCTACATGCCTACGGAGAAGCCGCACGAAACGACTACTACACCCTAGACGGAAAGCAAATCCAGAGGGATATGTGGACGCTTGCCAACGCGCTAGAAAGCAGTGATACCTACACGGTGGGAGAGCTAATCGAGCAGCTCGGAATTACTGAGACAGACCTCGGATATGAATGGATATAACGCAATGATCGATAACACAGAGCGCCTTGCCCGTGAGTGGGCGGAGAAGATTAAGGCTATACCGAGGGCGGATCGCAGAACGGATGTGACCGCCGCGATGGAATACATCTTGGCTAACACAACCCCGCCGACAATGGCGGACGTGGAATGGGACTTCGATAAGCACTACCTAGCCGGGGCCGTAGACCTCGATGGGAACGAGGTAACCATGGTGGGCGTGCGGGATGGCCTTATCCGAGTTTTCGACGTAGCTGATATAAACCGGTATTACGCGCCGGTGCTGGAAAACCCGAATCACCTCACCCCGAACAGGAAGCGATACGAACTCCGCGAAATCAGCAGACCGGAACACCCGGAGACGCTAACCACCGTTGAGGACTACGAGAACGCGCCGTCGGGCACCATCGTGGCGAGCAACATATGTCCCCCTTATATGAAGTATGAGCTGGATAGTTGGACGGACAATTTTGGCACTACAGTCTCCGACGAGGAACTAGCAGGAGGCCCTACCACGGTACTCCGCTGGGGGTGGTACGCATGACCACTCTTGATGACCTCACGCCGCAGGAGCGCGACGATTACGTCGGCGCGTGGGTGAACGTTCCGCATAATCCGCGCCCCGTGATTTATATGCGTGACTTCTACAGCACTGGCGAGATTAAGCATGGCGCGATCTTTCTTGACCCACTCTACGGCGATAACCGTGCGAGGCTTGAAGATTGCGTCACGCGCCCTGACCTGCCCCGCACATGGAACCCAGATGGCACACCATCGGCAGGCGACTGGGAATACGCGGTGCAATACAAAACCCCGGACGGGTGGAAATACAGCCGCCCATCGTGGGAAAATCGCTGGCAGGATAGCGAAGCCGTACAAGAAGTCCGCGCTCTCCGCGACCACCCCGGACAAGAAACACGAATCGTACGACGACTAGTCGGCCAGCCGGAGGTGATGGAACCGTGATTGACCGCGACTTAATCCGCGCAGAGTTCGATGGTCGCTGCGCGTACTGCGGAACGCCGCTAGAACCAGGTAGGCGTGGAGACAACATCATGCAGGTAGACCACGTGCACGCACGCTACCTAGGTGGCACCGATGACCCGGACAACCTCGTCCCCGCATGCCGACTGTGCAACCGATACAAGGTGACCTACACGCCGGAAGAATTTCGCCAGCAGCTCATGCTCATCCCCAGCAGGCTCGCCGCAAAGAACATGACGTTCAGGCTTGCCCAACGACACGGCCTAATCGTCGTGACCGACACTCAACCAACATTCCTTATGGACGGAGCAAATGATGATTAGCGAATCCGAACCGCAGAAACTACTCGACGAGTAGCCCCCATGGGACAACCACTGTTTGCGGTCTTGGACCTGACCCCTGTTTGGTAGACACCTGATATC